>CATPBP010000256.1 GCA_955652675.1 Candidatus Dormiibacterota bacterium | reverse complement strand
CTGCGCTCCTCGTTCGCGCATCATTCAGATGCGCTCACTCCGGTGCTCGGAAATGCGCCCGAATCTGGACCACCTGGATGGCCAACTCGCTCGACGACCCTTTTTCATCAACCTGCTAGGCGGTTCCCTCCCCCTTGCCGCGAGGAGAGGGCGGTGGTATTTGTGACGTTTTTGTTGCGCTCGGGCGATACTTGCTGCCGAGAGCGCGCCTATGCCTGTTATCACGATCGGGCGGCAGTACGGGGCTGGGGGGGAGACCATCGGTGCGATGGTGGCCGAGCGGCTGGGTGCCGAGCTGGTCGACCGCAAGATCTTTGAGGAGGTGGCCCACCGCCTGGAGCTGCCCCACGACGAGGTGGAGAAGCACGAGGAGTGCGGCGGCACCTTCCTGAACCGCGTTCTCCAGGCGCTCGGCTCGGCTTCGGTGGAGTTCGCCGCGCCGCCCGAGGCGGCGGCCTGGACGCCCCCGTACAGCGATCCCACCCTCGACACCCGGAAGGCGGTGCTGGAGGTGACACAGGAGGTCATGCGGGAGGCGGCGCGGACCGGAAACGCAGTGATCGTCGGTCGCGGAGGCGCCTACGTGCTGGAGAACGACCGCAACGTGCTCAACGTCTTCGTCCGGGCCTCCCAAACCGCGCGTGTCGAGCACATCCGGCAGCTGCTCGGACTCAACGAGGAGCAGGCTATACGCCGGGTGAAACAGGTCGACGGCAATCGGGGCAGCTACATCCGTCAGGTGTACAACCACGACTGGCTGCACCCGGCCCACTACCACGTCGTCCTGGACAGCGGCCGGCTCGGCTACGACCGCACGGCCGATGCTATCGTCGCGCTCGCGCGCTGACTAACCTATTGTCACCGTGAGCACCAACCACCCCTACTTCGTGGGTTCCCAGACCTCCGGCGTCGACGGCTCCAGCGAAGGCGGCCGGTTGAGCACGGTCCGCCTGCCACAGGTGCTCGTGCTCTACAGCGTGCCGCTGCTCAAGGCCCTGCAAGCGGCGGGCTACACCGGGAAGCTCAACGCAGAGCCGGCCCTGGTCGACGGAACCTGGGTTCTGAAGGTGACCTACGAGGGGGACGAGCCCCCGCCCGTACCCGAACGCTGGCACGGCCATCGCGTGGTCCTCGAGAAAGGGGAGCCAGCCAATGCCTGAGTTCGGCTCCGAAAGCACCATCCGCCAGATCCTCAGTCGGGGGCCGGATGGCCGCGAGCTCCTCTTAGCCCACGGTTACGACGTGGGTGAGGGCTTCATCGACGTCCTCTCTCAGTATCAGACCCTCCGTGACGCGGCTCGCGGCGGCCGGCTCCGCGACGTTGAGGGTCTGCTCGGAGCGTTGAACAACCCCAGTTCGAGCTGAGGCGGCCGCCTCAGCTGTGGGACGTCCAGAGGGGCCTCACCGGCGCCCGTTGGCCGGAAGCTCCCCGGGTAGAATCTCACGCGTCGCTCCGGAGTAGCTCAATCGGTAGAGCAGGCGGCTGTTAACCGCAAGGTTTAGGGTTCGAGTCCCTACTCCGGAGCCAGTATTTCCCAGCCCCAAGCTGGCCTTTTGCTCAGTCCGCCCATTCGAGCGGGCGTGGGCCGCAATTAAGATCCGCGCTAAGAAAGGTGCAAGCGCCCGATGATCGGCTCCTGCCTGGGGAGTCCTCCACCTCAACCGACCTGGAAGACATCTCCCACTGGGTCGCTGTCTACGCAGAGCTCGTCGAGTTCCTGCAGCGTCCTGAGCTTCTGGCCGTCGCGGAGATCCGTGAGCGGTACGAACGCCGCCTCGCGTTCTGGTCGCAGCGGCGAGAGGAGCTGATCAAAACCCGGAACATGGCAGGGACGCCCTGAGTGGTGCGGATTCGCACCAGGGTGTCGCGCAGATGCCAGAAATTCGCGCTGGTACGATGGCCTTAAGCCGCCACATGAGTACATCCAAGATCGCCGGATCCGGGTTCGTCCACGAGGCCCTGCTGTATGCAGACGAGCGAGAGTTCCTGGCCGGGACGCTGTCCTTCATCCGCGGCGCCTTGGCCCGCGCGGAGCCGATCCTGGTGGCCGTCGCGGCCGCCAAGATCCAGCTGCTCAGCGCGCGGCTCGGCCGTGAAGCGGAGTCTGTGAGCTGGATCGACATGGCGGGCATCGGGCAGAACCCGGCGCGGATCATCCCCCTCTGGCGCAGGTTCGTCGCCGACCACGGGGGCCGGAACCGCCTCTGGGGCATCGGCGAGCCTGTCTGGGCTGGGCGGAGCTCGGCGGAGTTGGTGGAGGCGGAGCGGCACGAGGCTCTCCTCAACGTCGCCTTCGCCGAGGGGCCGGCCCTCAGCATCCTCTGCCCCTACGACACCGGCGCCCTCGAGCCCGCCGTCATCCACGAGGCGCACTGCAACCATCCGGTCATCCGCCGCGGAGCCGGCGATGCTCCCAGCGCGGAATATCGCGGCGTCGAGGCCGGCAGGGGACCGTTCGATCAGCCCTTGCCTGAGCCCCCCGGAGAAGTGCACGCGCTGGCCATGGACGGTTCCTCCCCCGCGAATGTGCGAAAGCTGGTGGGACAGGAGGCGGCGGAGGCCGGTCTGCACAGCGCCCAGGCCGACGACCTGACGCTCGCGGTCATTGCCGCCGGCAGCACGCTGGCGAACGGAGGGGGTGCAGGAACCCTGACGGTCTGGCGGGCCGCGCAGGCCCTTACCTGCGAGATCCGCTACCCCGGCCGGCTGGAGGATCCGCTCGCGGGCCGTGAATGGCCGCCTTCAGAGGCCGGTCGCAACCGCGGCCTGTGGGTGGCGAACCAGCTCTGCGACCTGGTCCAGCTGCGCTCGTTCCGCACGGAAACCGTGGCCCGCCTCCACATGGTGGCCTAGCCGGCTGGTTTATCCGCCGCTTTTGCTGCGGGCTTGCCCTCCCAGTCTTTCTCCCAGTCGGCGAGTTCCACGACGTTCGCGTCCGGATCGGTCAGGAAGATCGACCGGCCCTGGCGGAACTGAACCGGTCCCTCGACGTCGAGTCCCGCCGAGCTGAGGCGGTCAAGCCATGACTCCAGGCTTCCAGGAGCCACGTAGACCGCGAAGTGAACGTGTTTTCCGCCGCGGCTGGCATGGATGGCGACTCCGGACCCGCCGGAGCTGCGCGGCCAGAGACCGAGCACCTCGTTCTGACCGAGGCGCAGCCACACAGCCGGCCGCTCGGCGCCCCAGCGGGTGACCTCAACAAGGCCCAACACGTCGCCGTAGAACCGGACCGCGCGCTCCAGGTCCTCGACTTCCAATACCAGCTCCAGCAGCCCTCGCGTTTCCATCTCTCCAAGTGTCGGGGAGAAGGCTTCGGAAACGCGAGCGGGGTCCCCTGGCCACAATAGGGGCGTAGCAGGCGCGGCGTGTTGTGAGGAGGCCGTCACATGGGCATGCGCAGCAACCAGTACGTCCCCGACCTCGGAGACGCGATCCGGATAGTTCCGCTCAGCTTGACCCAGGACCAGAGGGCTCCGGTCCCTGGGATCCCGGCCGCGCCCACCGCCCAGATGACCTATCGCGGAGGCCCGTTGCTCAGCAGCGTGGATGTCTTCGCGCTGTACTGGGGCGCCGGCTGGCAGGGCGCCCAGGCGGCCCTGGTCCAGCAGATCGATCAGTTCTTCGACTTCGTCGTGACCAGCGCGCTGATCGATCAGCTGAGCGAGTACAGCGTTTCCGGGCAGACGATCGGCCACGGCCGGAGCTCCGGCAGCACGGTCGTGACGACGCCCGCTCCGGCGAGCTCCATCACGGACGCCGGCGTCCGCAGCTTCCTGCAGCAACAGATCGCCGCCGGTGGGCCGGTGCCGGGGCCCACCCCGAACCGGCTCTATTTCGTCTTCCTGCCGCCTGGCGTCACCGTCACGCTCGGTGGCAGCAGCTCCTGCATGGCCTTCTGCGGCTACCACGACAACATCAACGCGCAGATCTTCTATGCGGTGATGCCGTTTCCCGGTTGCAACGGCTGTCTGGGCGGCCTGCAGACGCTGGAGTCACTCACGACGGTCAGCTCCCACGAGCTCTGCGAGGCGATCACCGATGCCGTGCCCGGCCAGGGCTGGTACGACGACAACCAGGGTGAGATCGGGGACGTCTGCCCCTGGCAGACCAAGAAGCTGGGTGCCTACACCGTCCAGCTGGAATGGTCGAACCAGGCCGTGGCCTGCCGCTGAGGGCGGAGGCGGCGCGATTATTCTCGGGCTAGCTCTTCCTGGCGCGTCTGCCAGAAGCTGAGGCGAAGCTTCAATCGTGCGAGTTCGAGTCGCAGCAGGTTTTCGTCCCGCTCGAGCTCGGCCGTGGCGGCTTCGGAGAGAAGCTTCCTGTCCTCGCTGAGGCGCTCCAGGAGGTCGTTCTTGAAGCCGACTAGCTCCGCATATACGCCGGCCCAGTGCGACGCGTCTTCCGGGTAGGGGCTGTTGGGATCCTCCCCGGTGAGCAGCCTCTCCTGGTCGGCCGCCTGCCCCTCAACCCTGGCCTGCTCCGCGGCCAGCTCGTTCGCCTTGTCAAGAAGATCGTCCGGTGGGTTCATTCGCCTCCGCGTAATAGCAGGATGGCTGCTCTCCGGTCAATCGACCATGAGGGAGTGTAGAGCGCGCCACACCCGCTCGGGACTCAGAGGCATGTCGAGATGCCGGACGCCGAGATGGGCGAGGGCGTCGATGACGGCGTTCTGGACCGCTGGGGTTGCCCCGATTGTGCCGGCTTCGCCGACCCCCTTTGCGCCGAGGGGGTTGTTGGGCGAGGGCGTCACAGTGCGTGCCGTGTCGATCGGCGGCACCTCGCCGGCGGTGGGGACCATGTAGTCGAGGAGGCTCGCGGTCAGGGGGTTGCCCTCACCGTCCTGGACGACCTCCTCGTAGAGCGCCTGTCCCACGCCCTGCGCCACGCCCCCATGCACCTGGCCCTCCACGAGCATGGGGTTCACGACCGTGCCGCAATCGTCGACGGCGACGTGCCGCAGCAGGCCTACCTCGCCAGTCTCGGCGTCGACCTCCGCAACGGCAACATGGGTGCCGAAGGGGTAGCTGGAGTCGGCGAACATATCGCACTGCCCTCGGAGCGGAGCCTCACCCCGCTCCTCGGCCGCCGCGGCCAACCTCGCCCAGCTCAACTCCGAGCCCGGAACCCCCCGCACGGCCAGACCCTCCGGCGTGGCGACCACGTCTTCGGGCTCCGCCTCGAGCAGGTCGCCGGCCAGCTCGCGCCCCCGCTCAAGCAGCTCGCGGGCGGCCAGCAGCACCGCGCTCCCCGCGAGCTGCACCGACCGGGAGCTTGCAGTCCCGTCGCCGCGGGGCACTCGCCCGGTGTCGGCCTGGACCGCTCGAAAAGCTTCCAGTGGAGAGCCAAGGACTTCCGCCGCGATCTGCGCATACGTCGTCCTGTGACCCTGGCCGTGGTCGGCTGTGCCGGCCAGGATGAGAAAACCGCCACCCGGCTCGGCCTCTACCGAGGCGAATTCGGTCGGTGAGCCGATGGCGGTGATTTCCACGTAGGTGCTCAGTCCCACGCCCAGAAGCCGGCGCTCGCCAGTTTCCCGGCGGCGCCTCTGTTCGGCGCGCAGCTGGTCGTAACCGACCAGCTCCAGGGCCTTGTCGAGTGCTGCTTCATAGGCGCCCGAGTCGTAGGTGGCGCCGGTAACGGTCTCGTACGGAAACTCCGCCGGCGGGATCAGATTGCGGCGGCGTAGAACGGCGGGATCCAGACCCAGCTCGGTGGCCAGCATGTCTATCGCTCGCTCCAGCAGTGCGGTAGCCTCCGGCCGCCCGGCGCCGCGGTAAGCGGCGGTCGGAGTCGAGTTGGTGGCATAGCTCCGGGCGAGGTACTGGACGCGAGGTAAACGGTAGGGCCCGGCCAGCATCTGGCCGGTCAGGAAGGGGAGAAAGGCGCCCTGGCCGGGATAGGCGCCGGCATCGGCCAGGACCTTCACCCGGAGGCCGGTCAGCAAGCCGTCCCGGCCGGCGCCGAGCTCGACCTCCTGCAGCTGGTCGCGGCCCTGCACCATGGCGACGAAGGATTCGGAGCGCGTCTCGATCCACCGCACGGGTCTCCCCAGCCGCCTGGCCAGCTCCGCCACCACCGCCTGCTCGGGGTAGATCGGGAGCTTGGAGCCGAAGCCGCCGCCCACGTCGGGAGCTATGCATCGCACGCTCGACTCCGGGAGCCCGAGGCAGTCGGCGACGAAGTCGCGGACCTGGAAAGGGCTCTGGGTGGAGGCCCAGAGCACGACGCCTCCGTTCTCGGCGTCGGGCGTCGCCAGGACGGCGTTCGGTTCGATGGAGACGGCGGCCAGCCGCTGGTTCCGGAACCGAGCGCGGACAATCACCTCGGCGCCGGCCAGCGCGTCCTCGTCGGGGCCGAAGGCCACTTCGAATGCAAGGTTGCTCCCGTGCTCAGGGAACAACAGCGGCGCGCCTTCAGCGGCGGCTGCGACGGCTCCCAGGACCGGGATCAGAGACTCGTACTCGACGGCCACCGCCTGGGCGCCGTCGGCGGCGGCACCGCGCGTCTCCGCGACCACGACCGCGACGGCCTCTCCCACGAACCGCACCCTGTCGCCGGCCAGAGGCGGACGCGCGAACACCTCCGGCATGACTCCGAAGGCGAGGCGGGCGGGCAACCTCAGGTCGGCGGCGGAGAGGGCGGCCACCACTCCGGGCAACCTCCGTGTCGGGCCCAGATCGAGGTCCCTGACGCGCCCGTGGGGAACGGGCGAGCGCACGAAGGCGGCATGAAGGCAGCCTTCGGGAGCGAGGTCGTCGACGAAACTGCCCTCCCCGCGGAGCAGGCGGGGATCTTCACGGCGGCGGACGCTGGCGCCGAGTATCGAGCTGGGCACGCCCCAGTATCTGTACACCAAGCCCTGGCCGGAGCGACGCGGCCGGATTCCCGCAGGCGGTCGCTGCCGCCGGGCGGGAGGCCCCGGCCGCCCTGGACAATATCCAGGTGGCGACGACTCCAGGTACCGGACCGGTCCGCGCTCCCGCGGACGTCTGGGCTCACGCCCTGGTCTTCGACTTCGACGGCCTGATCATCGACACGGAGGGCCCGGTCTACGAGTCCTGGGCCGACGTCTACCGGCGGCATGGGGAGGAGCTCTCGCTCGAGTTCTGGAAGACGATCATCGGTCGCGGTTCCAACTACTTCGACCCTCTGGCGGACCTGGAACGGCGACTGGGCCGGCGCCTGGAGGCCGAGGCGATCCGCGCCGAGCGGCGCGTCCGCATGGTGGAGCTGGTCGAAGCGCTGCCCATCCTGCCGGGGGTTCTCAAGTGGCGAGCGGAGGCCCGAAGCCTTGGTGCCAGGCTGGGCGTGGCTTCCAGCTCGGGCCGCGGTTGGGTGACTGGCCACCTGTACCGGCTGGGAATTGGAGATTGGGACTGCATCCGCTGCCTCGAGGACGTCGAACGGCCCAAGCCGGCGCCCGACCTCTACACTGCGGTCCTCGATTGCCTGGGGGTCGACTCGTCGCAGGCGATCGCGGTCGAAGACTCCACCCACGGCGTGGAGGCGGCCAAGGCGGCCGGTCTCTACTGCGTGGCCGTGCCCAGCTCACTGACCGGCGAACACGACTTTCGCCGCGCCGACCTGGTCCTCGGCTCGCTCAGCGAGTCCTCCTTCGCGGAGGTCGCCGTCCAGGCCGCCTCCGAACGCCAGCCCCAGGAACCGCCGAACCGCCCCTAGCAGGTCGATGAAAAAAGGTTACGGGCCTTCGGCCCCGTCGGCGCCTTGGCCCCCAGGCGGCCCATCTTCGGGCTTATTTCCTGCGCTCCTCGTTCGCGCATCATTCAGATGCGCT
>CATPBP010000255.1 GCA_955652675.1 Candidatus Dormiibacterota bacterium | reverse complement strand
GCCCGCAGGGGGCCCACCTCGGCACGGTAGCCGACCCCATCGGTGCCGGCCGGCGACCAGGCCGCCGATCGGCTCTCACCGCCGTCCTGGAAGCGAACGACGAGCATGAGCGGACCCCAGCTAGCCCCGCCCCTCCACTCCAGGCTGAGACCGCCTTCCCCCAGCTTCAATTGCGCCCCCGGCGCGTACATGAGGCTGGAATTGTAAGGGGGGCGGGTCCCGGCCCCGACGCATCGCCGCCGCCTGCCAGGCCGGTGCGCAGACGCGGACCGGCAGACGGTCGCTCCCTGCGGCCAGGAGAAAGTCACCTCGCCGGGCCGACTCGAGGCCGTTCCGCTGCGCCTCGCTCAGGTGGAACGCCTTCTGCAGCCGGGCGGCGTCGGCTGGACGCTGGGCACCAAAGAAATGAAGGGCGGGGTTCATCGCGACCACGGCGCCGGGCTCGCTGCTCAGCAGGTCTCCCGGATTCTGGGTGGCGAAGACAAGCGAGCCGTGGTATTTGCGGATCCGGCGCGCCAGGGTGACCACGAAGCGGCGGATGGTCGCGTCTTCAAAGAGCAGGCCCAGCTCATCGATCACCAGAAGCCGCCTCCGGTCCCTCTTCTTGATTCGGGCCCAGAGCGCCTCAGCCAGCAGGTAGTGGACCGGCGCCACCATCTCGGCTCGAAGCTCACGCATACCAAAGGCGACCAGGGGCGCTTCCAGGTCGATGTTGGTGGGACGGCTGAAGATCTGGCCCAGGCTTCCGCGCACCCAGCGCGCAAGGATCCTGCCCAGGCGTGACCCCGGAGGAAGGCGAGCCGCCACGTCGGCCAGCAGCGGTGCCTCCAGGAAGGCGAAGGTGTCACGGATCGTCTCTTCCAGTCGGGCGCGCTCCGCCTCCTCGATCCCGCCGCAGATTGCTCCGCAGAGCTCTACCACGTCCGCCGCGATGGGCCCTAGCACCGTTTCGTCGCGCGCCCGACCCTCCAGGTCGAGGACGTTAATGGCGTGCCCGGAGCCGAGGGCGATGTTGACTTCGAGGCCGCCGAGCTGGCGCGCCAGCGCACCGTACTCGTGCTCGGGGTCGATCACGAAGACCTGGGTCCCGGCAGACATTGCTCCCATAGCCAGGGTCGAGAGCAGGTACGTCTTGCCGGCGCCCGAGTGCCCGAAAACACCGATGTTGGCGTTGGCGTACCTCCTGTCGTCGAAAGGGTCGACAATGACGGGCTGGCCCGTGGACCGGCTCCGTCCCACAACCAGCCCGCTCTCCTGCTGCAGATCGCCGTCGAACCAGGGGAAGAGAGTCGCCAGCGAGGAGGTGTCCATCACGCGCCAGCGCTGGAGCGGGTCCCGTCCCAGTGGCGCGGTCGCCAGCCGTCCGTCGAGCTGCCGGAACCGGCAGGATAGGAGACTACAGAGGGCTGCCCGCCCCGCTCCCTCGACGAGCCGAGCCGCCTCCTCCAGCGCACCCCGTGACTCGGCCGTCGCTGTCAGGTAGAGGGCGACGTGGAAGGCGCTCTCCTGGCCGGCGGTCAGCCTCTGCTGCAGCGCCTGAGCGGCCGGGATGGCGCCCTGGATCTGGGGGTCTTTGTCATGCCTCTGATGGAGCAGCGATGCGCGCATGTTCACCAGCTGGCGCTGCAGGTACTCGACGACCCAAGGCGTGGGCAGCTTCTGCGCGTGCCAGCTGAGGCTGATCTGGAGACCGGGAGGGGCCAGACGGCGCAGCCAGCCCGCTTCCAGCTCCGTTCCGGGAAAGCGATCGACGAACCAGGTCCGATGCCATCCGCAGCCGTCGCGCAGCGAGGTCGTCAGCTCGCGTCCCACCGCCAGACCGGCAGGTGGCGTCCACTCAACGGCTCTGACGTCTGGGATGCCAAGCAGGTTCAGCGCGGAGGCGAGGCCATCCGGCGAGCCGCCCGTGGCGCAGTAGACGTCTCGGCGCTGCGCCGGCCGGGTGTGCCTGAGCTGCCCTGCGAAGGCCAGATCCGCGGCGCGGCGAGCCGCGCGGTCAGGCGGCAACGCCGTACCCGCCGCTTCATCGGTGATCTCGAGGCTGCCGCGGCCCGGCGTGTACTCGATGAGAACCTGCAGGGGGGCATCGAGGCCGTCCAGCAGGGACCGGAAACCGAGCACCAGGCGACGGCGATCCTCCTCGGCGGCGTCCAGGAATCCGAGAGCCCCCGTACGCACCACAGTGCCGGCACGCGGCAACGCGGCAAGCGGTCCAGGGCCACGCGGCCGGACGCTAACCACCGTGTTGCTCCGATCCCGGCGTAGAAGACGCGATCTCGTTGATCGCGGCCAGGTTGAGCGGGACGAGTTCCCACCTTCGCCTGCGCAGCCGGGGCCGCGCGGGCCGGTAGTTGCGGAGAAAGAAGAGCAGAGCGTCGGCAAGGAAGCGATCCATCGGTCTACCGGCAAGGCGCCCCCAGGCCACGAGCGCGCCGACGCAGCCAAGCAGCAAGCAGCTGGGCAGCCGGAGGAGGAGGGGCGCTGCGTTCAGATTCCAGATCAGGATCGCTCCCAGCCCGGCGACCACCAGGTAGCCGAACCTGACGGGGGTGAGACCGTAGATCAGCCTGTCCTCGAGGTCTACGTCCTGTGGCACTCGAGCGCGCATGCCACGGAGGCTAGGGGCGATGGGCGCCCATGGGAACGTTGGTTGTTAAGGCAGTAGAATCCACGTTCGGGGAGCGGGCCGAAATCGGCTGAGGCGCCCGCGTAGCTCAATTGGCAGAGCAGGGGACTCTTAATCCCAAGGTTCTCGGTTCGATTCCGGGCGCGGGCACCATACATCTGGTGCCCAACTGTTGCATCCGATGCCACCCGGGCCAAGCCAGCCCGTGATATTTCCAAAAATCAGCCGGCGATTGAGCTTTATCACGACTCCGCGCCGTTGATCACACAGAAAGCGCGCTGGGAAACCGAGTCTCGAAGTCCAAGATCGCAACCCACTCAGGCCGGATCGCGATCCGGCCCATGCCGCCACCCGTACTCTTGACCTGCTCAACCCACGCCCGTCCCCGTTCCTCTCCAAAGTACCGCTTCGCCGCCGCCTCGTACTCGGGTGCAATCCCGTCAACCATTTCGACCCGCGCCGTACCTCGAATCTGAAGTACCTTGTAGGGCCAAGTATCACTGTCAATCGAGAGCGCCACTGTAGAGTTACGAGGGAGTGCCTTTAACTTAGGCGCCTTCGGGGGCGTCCCCAAGACGATGTCCTCTCCAGTCCAGTGGAACCAGATCGGCACGACTCGGGGACTGTTATCCAGCCAGTCGTAGGCGAGGCGGGCTGGCAGCCGGGACTGCAGCAGCTCCTGAGCGACAGAGTCCTGCAATAACGTCAAGTCGCCTTGCTTGGTCGCCATGGCTTCTTCCTCCCCGTTTGTCCAGTCGCCCGGTGGCAGTCATAGCGCCCCTTGACGCAGTGCAGACTCTAAACCGTCCGTTCAGCGTGTCAACCCAGTGCCAATCTTGGCCAGAGCACGTTCTCGACCTAGGTTGGGGCGGAAGTGATCTGCTTTTCGAACCAGTGGTGCGCGTACGGCTCGTCGTTGAACGGGGCGACCTCGATGTAGCCGGCGGATCGGTAAAGGCTGATCGCCTCGGCGAGCGCCCTGTTCGTTTCGAGCCGAACAGCTCGAGCGCCGTACTCGGCCGCGCAGTCCTCGAGCTCGCTCAGAAGTCGGCGGCCGACGCCGAGGCCGCGCGCGGACTCGGCAACCCACATGCGTTTGATCTCGGCAGGCTCCTTGCCGCGGAACTTGAGTCCCCCGCAGCCGATCGGGTCCGCCCGGAGCGAGGCCACCAAGAAAAGGCCAGCCGGAGGCCGCAGCTCCTCTAAGTCGGCCGGGATGCTGAGCGCTGGATCGAACCCCGCGTCGAATCGGCGGTCGAGCTCGGAGAAGTATGCGTGCAGGCAATGCTGCGCGTCTGGATGGCCAGGATCGATCGGAGCAACCTCCACCATCGCCGCGGTCAGGAGCCGCTCGACCTCGGCCATGGCGGCGACCAGGCGAGCGCGCTGCCCCGCGTTCAGGGGCGCAAGAAGCGATGCGGCCAGCTCGTCGCTGCGTTCGTCGAGTACCGCACGCTCAGCCGATCCCGAGGGAGTCAGCCGCGCGATCCGAACCCGCTTGTCGGACTGTTTCGGGCCGACCGTGACCAGCCCTGCCGCTTCCAGGGAACGCAGCAGACGACTCAGGTACCCCGAGTCGAGCTCAAGCAGAGCGCGCAAGTAACGCACGTCACGCCCCTCGGCGCCGATCTCCCAGAGCAGCCGTGCCTCACCCAGGGAGCGGTCTCGAGCGAGGAACCGATCGTTGAGCGCCCCTACGCGCTGGGTGACGATTCGGTTGAACCCGCGAACCTGCGAGATCAACGCCTGATCCATTTTCTGACTATAGTCAGAGATTCGAGAAAGGTCCACCTGCCGGGAGGGTCGTTAACAGAAGTTTTCGAAGTCGACCAGCCCCCACGCCAGTCCCCGCAAAGCCTCCCTCGGGGTGACCGCGCTCTCGAGCATCGTCGCGATAGTCCTCCTCGGCGGTACCCACGGTGTTGGCCAATCTCGGCCTACACCGCCGCTGGGCGCGCATCATCTCGCTGGTCTGGATAGGAGTGTTCGCAGGCCTCGTCGCCCTGGAGGGCCTCTTGATCTTCGGCCTGCTCTCGACCGCCACCGCGCCGATTCAGGGAGATCCGAGCGCGCCGGCACTCCTCACCGGGCAAGCGTCTGGGCCAGTGCTGGCCGCGGTCGTGGTCCTGATGAGAACGCTTATCAGAGAGATGGAAGCCCGTAGTTCGGATCCTGCCCCTGGATCCGGACAATCCGGTCCACACCGTGGCCCTGATCCTTGCCATCGTCAGGCCGCGACCATCCCCAACCTGGCGCGGCTGGCCCACCAGTCCATCCGCCTCGGCCTCATCACAACCTGCATCGTGACCCACGCGGCCTTCGACGCAATGGCTCTGGGCGTGACCGGCTGGCCCGGCTACGCGCTGGCCGTCGCGCTTGCTCTCGGCGGTGGAGTAGCGTCTGGCGTCGTCCTGCTCCGAAGCCGCCACGACGCTTTACCGTCACTGGCCTCGGTCAACTGACCTGACCACCGCAGGCTCACTCTGCCCCCGCAGATAATGAGCCGCTGTGCGTCTGCATACTGAGAACAGGCTTATCGACCCACATGCCTGAAGGGCAGCGGCCCACGCCGCGGGGGCCGCTGGACGCCCGCCAGGTTCCTCGCTTCGCGGGACCGGCCACGTTCGCCCGCCTTCCCACGCTGGAGGCGATGGGCCAGTGCGATGTGGCCATCCTGGGCATCCCCTTCGACAGCGGCGTCACCTACCGGCCCGGCGCGCGCTTCGGTCCCAGCGCCATAAGGCAGGGTTCGCGGCTGCTCCGAGGCTACCACCCGGCGCTTGACGTGGAGCCCTTCTTCCTCCAGCAGGTCGTGGACGCGGGTGACGTCGCCTGCACCCCCTTCGACATCGAAGAGGCCCTCGCCCAGATCCAGGCCGGCGTGACCCAGGTCCTCCAGCGCAGCGGCGCCGTGATCGCGCTGGGCGGCGATCACACTGTGGCGCTGGCCATGCTGCGCGCGGTGCGCCAGCGTCTTGGGCCCGTCGCGGTAATCCACCTGGACGCCCACCTGGACACCTGGAGCACCTATTTCGGCGCCGCGTACACGCACGGCACGCCATTCCGCCGTGCGGCTGAGGAGGGCCTGCTGATCAGCGATCGATCCGTCCACGTGGGCATCCGCGGCCCTCTCTTCAGCCGCGACGACCTCCCCCAGGACAGCGACCTCGGCTTTCGACAGATAGAGACTTCGACAGTTGCGGAGCTGGGCCCAGCCGGGGTGGCCGAACAGGTTCGCGAGCGCGTCGGCGACGCGCCGGTCTATATCTCGGTCGACATCGACGTCCTCGACCCGGCCCACGCCCCCGGCACCGGGACGCCCGAGCCGGCCGGCCTCGACTCGCGCGAGCTCCTCGGCGTGCTGCGCAAGCTGGCCGGGCTCCCGATCGTCTCGGCGGACGTGGTGGAGGTGGCGCCCGCTTACGACCACGCCGAGATCACCGCCATCGCGGCGGCCCACGTGG
Source organism: Candidatus Dormiibacterota bacterium (assembly GCA_955652675.1). GTDB lineage: Bacteria > Chloroflexota > Dormibacteria > Dormibacterales > Dormibacteraceae > Nephthysia. The sequence goes on along the minus strand of CATPBP010000255.1, from coordinate 4,808 downwards.
TCTACGAGCTGCTCGGCCTGCTCGCGCTCGGTCCAGCAGCCCGCTCCTGACAGTTGACGACCTGGCACGCGGAGCTGGCCTGGCTGCAGGATGGCCTCCACGACGGCGTCCTGATCGAATGCGAGGGCGAAAAGATCACCGGCGTCACGACCCAGCCCGAGGTCCCCGAGGGAGCGCGCAGGCTGACCGGCCTCGTTCTGCCGGGGCTCGCAAACGTCCACTCTCACGCCTTCCAGCGAGCCCTTCGCGGGCGCTCAGAGCCGAAGCAACCAGGGCGCACCGACTTCTGGAGCTGGCGGGGGCAGATGTACCGCCTGGCGGGAACGCTGGAGTCCGACGTCCTCTTCGACCTGGCCCGCGCCACCTACGTCGAGATGCTGCTGGCCGGGATCACTGCGGTCGGTGAGTTCCACTACCTGCACCACGCTCCCGGCGGCGACCCGTACGAGGAACCCAACGAGACCGGCCTGGTGCTGGCCAGGGCCGCTCAGGAAGCAGGGCTCCGGCTCACCCTGCTCGATACCTGCTACCTCCAAGGCGGCCTCGAGGGCCGCCCGCTGGAGGGCGCCCAGCGGCGGTTCGGGGACGCCTCCGCGGCCGCCTGGGCGGCGCGGGTCGGGGCTCTCTCGGAGACAGAGACCTTCAAGGTGGGCGCGGCCATTCACAGCGTCCGGGCGGTCGACGAGCGCTCGATGGCCGCCGTCGCAAGCTGGGCGAGAGAGCGCGACGCCCCGCTCCACGTCCACGTCTCGGAGCAGCCGGCCGAGAACCGCGATTGCCTCGCGGCCACCGGCCTGACGCCGGTCGCGCTCCTCGACCGGGCCGGCGCGCTGGGGCCGCGGACGACCGCCATCCACGCGACTCACCTGGAACGGGCCGACATCGAGCTGCTCGGCTCCTCTGGAACCGCGGTCTGCCTCTGCCCCACGACGGAGCGTGACCTGGCCGACGGGGTGGGACCGGCGGTGGCACTGGCGGGGGCCGGCTCGCCGCTCTGCCTGGGCAGCGACAGCCACGCCGTCATCGACCTCTTCGAGGAGGCGCGGGCGGTCGAGCTCGACCAGCGGCTGCTCAGCGGACGCCGCGGCCACCACTCACCGGAAGCCCTCCTGGGGGCGATGACCGGCGCCGGCATGGCCTCACTGGGCTGGGACGCGGGACGCCTCGAACCTGGCCGGCTGGCCGACTTCCTGGCTCTCGACCTCGGCTCCATCCGGCTCGCCGGCTGGAGTAAGGAGGACCTCCTGCGGCAGGTGGTGTACGCGGCGACGGCGGCGGACGTGACCGACGTGGTGGTCGGGGGACGCCAGCTCGTGAGAAGGCGCCGCCATTTCGCCTCCGACCAGGCAGCCCGGCGGCTTCACGAGGCGATTCACCGGGCTCTCGGTTCGGCGGAAGCCTGACTCTCTTCTAGCTGTCGAGCATGGGCATGCGGACGCCTCGGGTGCGGGCGACCTCGCGCGCTTTCTCGTAGCCGGCGTCGGCGTGGCGGACCACACCCATGCCGGGATCGGTTGTGAGGACCCGCTCTAGACGCTCGGCCGCCTCCTCGCTGCCGTCCGCCACCACGACCATGCCGGCGTGCAGCGAGTAGCCGATGCCCACCCCGCCGCCGTGGTGGATGGAGACCCAGTGCGCGCCGGCCGCGGTGTTGACAAGGGCGTTCAGCATCGGCCAGTCCCCGATCGCGTCGGAGCCGTCCGCCATCGCCTCCGTCTCCCGGTATGGAGACGCCACGCTGCCGGCGTCCAGGTGGTCGCGGCCGATCACGATCGGCGCCTTGACCCGGCCCTCAGCCACCAGCCGGTTGAAGGCGAGCCCGGCCGCCGCCCGCTCCCCGTAGCCCAGCCAGCAGATCCGGGCGGGGAGGCCCTGAAATGAGACCCGTTCCTCTGCCATCTTCATCCAGCGGCGTAGGCGCGCGTCGTCCGGGAAGAGCTCCAGCACAGCCCGGTCCGTCTCCCGGATGTCGTCAGGGTCGCCGGAGAGCGCGACCCACCGAAAGGGCCCCTTTCCCTCGCAGAACATGGGCCGGATGAACGCGGGCACGAAGCCCGGGTACTCGAAAGCGCGCTCGCAGCCGCCCGCCTGCGCCCCCGCCCGCAGGTTGTTGCCGTAGTCGAAGACCACGGCCCCGGCGTCCTTGAAAGCGAGCATGGCCTGCACCTGCTCGGCCATCGTGGCGTGTGCTCGCCGGACGTATTCTTCGGGTGACCGCACCCGCAGCTCGGCCGCCTCCTCCAGGCTCATGTCTACGGGGACGTAACCGCCGAGCGGGTCGTGGGCGGAGGTCTGGTCGGTGACCACGTCGGGCCGGAAGCCCCGGCGCAGCAGCTCCACATGGATATCGGCGGCGTTGCCCGTCAGGCCGATGGAGACCGCCTCGCCGCCCTGACGAGCCGCCTCCACCCAGGCCAGCGCCTGGTCCAGGTCGGCGGTCGCCCGGTCCAGGTAGCGACCCTCCACCCGGCGCCGGATGCGCGCCTCGTCCACCTCCACCACCAGCGCCACGCCGTCGTTCATGGTCACCGCCAGCGGCTGGGCCCCTCCCATGCCGCCGAGCCCGGCGGTCAGCACGACACGCCCGCGCAGGGTGCCGCCGAAGTGCTGCTCGGCCAGCTCGGCCAGCGCCTCGAAGGTGCCCTGCAGGATGCCCTGGGTGCCGATGTAGATCCAGGAGCCGGCCGTCATCTGGCCGTACATGGTCAGGCCGGCCTTCTCCAGCGCCCAGAAGGTCTCCCAGTCCGCCCACTTCGGCACCAGCATGCTGTTCGAGATCAGGACCCGAGGTGCCAGGGCGTGGGTGCGGAAGACTGCCACCGGCTTCCCGGACTGCACGAGCAGCGTCTCGTCGGCCTCCAGCGAGCGGAGCGCGGCCACGATGGCGTCGAAGCAGTCCCAGCTGCGGGCAGCACGGCCAGTGCCGCCGTACACGACCAGGTCGTCGGGACGCTCCGCCACCTCCGGGTCCAGGTTGTTCATGAGCATGCGCAGGGCCGCCTCCTGCGGCCATCCGCGGCAGCTCAGCTCAGCTCCGCGGGGGGCGCGGACGGGGCGAGGACCGCTCATACGACCACCTCACCTTTCTTCAACACCGCCCTGGCCAGGTTGACGCCGTAGTGGTACGCCAGATCCGCCTCGCTCCGGCTCTCCAGCACCAGCACGTCGCAGGCCAGGCCCGGCGCCAGCCGGCCGCACGTGTCCTCGCGACCCACAGCCGCCGCCGCGTGGCGGGTGACGCCAAGGACCGCCTCCTCGACCGTCATCCGGAGCAGTCCGCAGCCGAGAGCGACCGCCAGCTGCAGGTTCTCCGAGTACGAGGTGCCCGGGTTGAAGTCCGTGGAGAGTGCCACCCGGACGCCTCGCTCGATCAGCATCCGGGCGGGGGCAAAGGGCGCCCCGGTCATCATCGAGGCGCCCGGTAAGAGGACGCCCATGGTTCCGGCACGGGCCAGGGCGTCGGCGTCCTCCTCGGTCGCCTGCTCCAGGTGATCGGCCGAAGTCGCGCCCAGCTCTGCCGCGAGCATTGCGCCGCCACTCCGGCTCAGCTGCTCGGCGTGCACCTTCAAGCCCAGTCCGGCCTGCGCGCCGGCCTCGAGCACCCGGCGGGCCTGCTCCACACTGAAGGCCCCCCTGTCGTCGCACCAGACGTCGCAGAATCTCGCCTTGCCGCGGGCGGCCGGGATCACCTCTTCGCAGACCTGGTCGACGTAGGGTTCGGGGTCGGCCGCGAACTCCTCGGGAACGACATGCGCCGCCAGCAGCGTCGGCACCACGTCCACGAAGTGGTCGAGACTCCCGGTCAGCCGGAGTAGGCGCAGCTCCTCGGCGGGCGTCAGCCCATAGCCTGTCTTCGCCTCGACGGTCGTCACACCCAGGGAGAGGAAGCGATCCAGCCTCTCGGCCGCCAGGCGGCAGAGCTCGCCGTCGCTCGCCTTGCGGGTGGCGCGCACCGTCGTCATGATCCCGCCGGTGCGGTAGTCCTCGCCGCGCGCCCGCGCGGCGAATTCGGCTGCCCGGTCCCCGTCGAAGACCAGGTGGGTGTGGCAGTCGACCAGCCCCGGGAGGACCGCCCGTCCCCCGGCATCGATCTCGATCGCGCCAGGCGGGGCCGCCACGTCTCGCTCCCGGCCCACCCAGGTGATGACGGTGTCAACGGCCACCAGCGCTCCCTCCTCGATGACGCCCAGAGGCCCTTCCCCGAGAGCCGGGTCGCAGGTGACCAGGCGGCCCGCGTTGCGGACCAGGATGCTCAAGCGAGCTCCCCGACGGTCTGTTCGACCCGCTCGACAAGGGCGCCTGAGCGAACCAGGTCCGCGACCGCCTCGAGCTCGGGCGCGAGCGGCCGATCTGGCCCCGGCCCCGCCACCCTTGTGCGCAGCAGGTCCCGAGCCGCCCCCGTACCGGGCGCCGGCTTGAGTGGCGCCCGCAGGTCCTGCCCGTGGGCTGCGCAGAAGAGCTCGACGGCCAGGATTGAGGCCAGGTTGCCAAGCAGCTCACGCAGCTTCAGCGCCGCGCCCCAGCCCATCGAGACGTGGTCCTCCTGCATGCCCGAGGTGGGCAGGGAATCGATGCTGGCGGGCTGGGCCAGGATCCGGTTGCGGGCGACCAGCGCGGCAGCGGTGTACTGGGCCAGCATCAATCCCGAGTTGACGCCCGGCTCGGGGGCGAGGAACGCGGGCAGCCCGGACGAGCGGTGCGGGTCCAGGAGGCGGTCGACCCGGCGCTCCGAGATCGCTCCCACCTCCGCCGCGGCCACGGCCAGGAAGTCACAGGCGAAGCCCAGGGGGGCTCCGTGGAAATTGCCG
>CATPBP010000254.1 GCA_955652675.1 Candidatus Dormiibacterota bacterium | reverse complement strand
TGGTGTCCGCTGGGCGCACGCTCAGCTGGCTGGGAATCCGGAGCGGCCGAACCTCCTCATCGAGCTTGAGGTCGATGCCCAGACACGGCTCTCGACGCTGAAGTCGGAGGTGGGGCAGGCGATCGAGCGATTCCAGCTGACTTCGGGACGACAACCCTCAACACAGGTAAGGATCCGCCTGGCCAATGCCCGCCGATCCGTCGAATGAGGTCACGCTGTGGTCGTAGGGGCTGGCCTGACGGGGCGCCCCAAGCCCAAGCGCTGCTCGTGGTCCGCGTGCCCGTGCTGATTGCGCGATAGCTTCAGTTCAGGTGTCGGTCCGATGGGCAACGGCAACGCTTAACCTAGAGCCGGGCGGCGGCCCGGCGCGCCGCCACCCAGCTGCGGAGGTTCCTGGCGTAGGTCAGCGAGGAGGTATGGTCGGCAGCCCGTACAGCCCCCTTCTCGAAGAGTCATGCAGCTGCCAGCGGAGTTGGCCATTGGTGGAGTGGCAGGAGTTCACGCAACGGTCGCGCCGTGTCTCTGCCTAGCACGACCGAGCCCTCCTGACTTCCGATAAAACGTACATATCGGAAGTCAGGAATACCCAACTACGAGATCGCCTGACGCCTGAGGCTGACGCCTATTCTTGGGGCGATGAGGCGGTTCCTTGCCTTCGCTGCCGTGCTGCCGCTGCTGGCCGCCTGCGCCGAAGGTGGGCGATCCTACGCGCCGACCTCGCCGGCGCCCTCAGCGCCAGCCGTTACCCAGGCAGCCGCGGCCGCGGACACGCCGGCCGAGCCGGCGAGCTGCTCCGGCAGGCCGACGCCTGCCCAGACGGAGGGTCCCTACTTCAAGTCGGGATCCCCGGAGCGTGCCTCACTGCTCGAGTCCGGCCTGCCCGGCGGCCAGCTTCTGCTGAGCGGGCGCGTGTTCGACGGGCAATGCCGGCCGCTGAGCGGCGTCGTGCTTGACTTCTGGCAGGCCGACGCCTCCGGCCGGTACGACAACGCCGGCTACCGTCTGCGCGGGCACCAGTCGACCACGGCGGACGGCCGTTACACCCTGAGGACGGTGATCCCTGGCGAGTACCCCGGCCGCACCGAGCACATCCACGTAAAGGTCGCGGCGCCGGGCAAGCCGGTCCTCACCACCCAGCTCTACTTTCCGGGCGTGGCCAGGAACAGCAGCGACTCCATCTTCGATCCGGCCCTGCTCATTCGGCTCGACGATGGTGCCCCTACGCGCGGCGGCGCCTTCGACTTCGTGATCCCGAACTGAGCTCGGGACCTCGGGCCAAGCCGATGCGCAGCAACGTCCGCACGGATCGCGCAGCGGCGTACCTGCGGAACGAGCGCGGGGACATCCTCGGCGCGAACCGGCTCGGGTACGCCCTCTTCTCGGAGCTGTACGTCGACCCGGCTCGGCCGGTGAACCAGGCCCGGTTCGCGTTCCACAACCCCCGCGCGACCGAGTTCTACGTCGACTGGGAGAGCGTGGCCAACGACACCGTGGCGACCCTGCGCACCGCCGCCGGACGGGACCCCTATGACCGCGGCCTGTCCGACCTCGTCGGGGAGTTGTCGACGCGGCGCGAGGCGTTCCGCACCCTATGGGCAGCGCACGACGTCCGCTTTCATCGCACCGGGGTCAAGCGATTCCAACACCGCGTGGTCGGTGACCTCGAACTGACGTTCGAGACGATGGAAATCCCGGCCGACCCGGGTCTGAGGCTGGTTACCTACAGCGCCGAACCCGGTTCCGCATCCCAGATCGGCTGAACTTCCTCGAGCAGGCGGAGCCGGCCGACGCGACCGACCGAGCGTCGTCGGTACGCGTGGTGGCTCCCGATACATCAATCAACAAGGAGAATCGTTGAATGCGAGGAGCCGTTATTCATGGCCCGGGCGATGTTCGCTGTGAGGAGCGCCCTGACCCGACGATCATCGAACCAACCGACGCCACTGTGCGGACCGTCGCCACAGGCACCTGCGGGTCGGACCTCTGGTGCTGGAGAGTGCAACCGGAGAGGGGAAAGCGGCCATGAAGTTTCGAAGTCTCGGGCGGACCGGCCTGCAGGTGAGCGAGCTCTGCCTGGGGGCCATGATGTTCGGTCAGTGGGGCAACCCCGACCACGACGACTCGATCAAGATCATCCACTCGGCCCTCGACGCGGGGATCAACTTCATTGACACCGCCGACGTGTACTCCCACGGCGAGTCGGAGGAGATCGTCGGCAAGGCCATCGCTGGGCGGCGGCCCGAGCTGGTGATCGCGACGAAGGTGAACGGTCCGATGAGCGACGACCCCAACCACCGGGGCAACTCTCGGCGGTGGATCGTGCAGGAGTGCGAGAACAGCCTGCGCCGCCTCGGCACCGACTACATCGACCTGTACCAGATCCACCGACCGGACCCCCTCACAGACGTCGACGAGACGCTGGGGGCGCTGACCGATCTGGTCCGCCAGGGCAAGGTCCGCTACCTCGGGTCGTCCACCTTCCAGCCGTCGCAGATCGTCGAGGCCCAGTGGGTCGCCGAGCGGCGGGGCCGGGAGCGCTTCGTCTGCGAGCAGCCGCCCTATTCGATGCTGGTGCGCGGCGTCGAGGCGGAGGTGCTCGACACCTGCCAGCGTTACGGCATGGGCGTCATCACGTGGGGTCCGCTGGCCGGCGGCTGGTTGTCGGGCCGGTGGCGTAAGGGCCGAGACGATCTGACCAGCAGCCGCTCGGCCCGGCTACCGGCCCGCTACGACCTCTCGATCCCGGCCAACCAGGCCAAGCTCGAGGCGGCGGACGCCCTGGCCCGGGTGGCCGAGGAAGCCGGGCTGTCGCTCATCCACATGGCCCTGGCTTTCGTGCTGCGCCACCCGGCGGTCACCGCGGTGATCATCGGCCCCCGCACCCACGAGCACCTGGCCAGCCAGCTGGGCGCCGTCGACGTGGAACTGTCCGACGACATCCTCGACCAGATCGACGCCATCGTTATCCCGGGCACCAACTTCTCCTGGGCCGACGCCGGCTACGCCCCACCTGGCGTCGCCGATCTCCACCAACGCCGCCGGTAACCGGCCATGTGCCGCAAATGGTCAGTCGGCGCTGTGGCGACATCGATCAGCGAGGAGCTCACCAGGATTGGAGCACTAGAGGCGCATACGCGACACGACGCGACCCGGTGAGTCGTCGAGAGAACGCCTGTGAAAAGGGAAGGAACGGACGTCAGCCGAACGGCACGGCTTTGGAGGAGTAGGCCGACATGGGGAGCCAAACGCCGCCGCAACCACGAGTCCTGATGACTGGCATCGCGTTCGGCGAGTCGCCGCGCGTCAGACCCGAGACCCGGGCGCCACGTGCTGCTAGGACACAATGCCCTGGCTACCCAGTACACGGTGACGGCGAAGTGGAAGCTCGTCGAAGCCTCCCCTCGCGGATCAGTACTCGTCTGGTCGCAGGATCGTAGTCACCGATTGATGCGCTTCGGTGATGACCAAGAGAGCCGATCGGGTGGTTGGCCATAGGCGGAGAAGGTACGCAGCCGCCGTCTCACGGCGGAGTCGTTCTCGCGTTGGTCCTCCTCAAGATCACCTCAGTCACTGGACTTGTGGCGCTCCAACAGCTACGCCGGATAGATCCGGGCCGCCTCCATGAGAGCGATCGCGACCGGCGTGGCGAGGATACGTCCCAGACCGAAGAGGGTGGCCATCACGGACCTTCCCCTCCAGCCGCTCCGCTGGCTGGGGCCGCTGGTCGAGGACCTGGATGTTGCCCACCCGGACCTCGCAACCGCTTCCGTGGCTGCAGGGCGCGGCCTGCCAGCTGGACCAGAGCAGGGTCGGTCGGGCGACCACCTCCTTGTGTCTGCGCTGACGCCTGCACAGGACCGGATCCTTCTCTCGGACCTGGAGGCGGCCGCTGAGTGGTCGCCGAGACAGGCGAAGGCCTGGCGGACGCCATGGAACGAATGGCGCAGGTGGGGTGGTGCTTGGCAGGCCTCCCGGGACGTCCGCTACTGGCCCGTCCCACCGGTGGGAGTATGGAGTTCGCACTGGGCGAGATGTTCGGCGCCAAGCAACGCGACTTCGCACGTCAGCGCTTGTCCATCAGGACGCCGGCGAGCAGCGCTCCGGGCAAGATCTGTGTCGCGTGAAAGGTGCGGTTGGGCACTATGCGGTAGATCGCCGCCACCATCTTGGTCATCACCACGACGCCCAGCGCCGGCCCAGGAACTTCACTCCGGAGCCCAGCGCCGCCACCATCGAGTTGGAGAGCACGGCCAGCAGGATGCCGACCAGAAAGGCGGCCATCATGGCGAAAGAGCGCGAAGGCGGCGCCGTAGGTGTTGAAGCCGTGAACGAGTTTGGCGTACAGCGGAAAGGCGAGGGTGACGATCTGTTCCTTCTCGCCACCTGGCTTTTTTCTTCATCCGCCAGTTCATCCTGCTCGGCGCGGTGCTGATCGGCGAGCCGGAGACCGGAGGCGCAGTGGCGAGTCCGGGAGAGGCATGTGAGGAGACCCGTGGCGCGCGCGCCGCGGAGCGAGTCAGGTGCTCGCAGACTTCCTGAGAGTCACCAGCCGGACCCGGGACGGGCTCAGCTCCACTTGAGGGAGTAGCCCGTACCCGGTTCGCTGACCAGCGTGCAGGGCAGGTCGGCGCCTGAGAGCTTGCGCCGAAGTCGCACCACGTAGTTCCGTACCTGCTCCGCGGAGAGGTTGGGCGCCAGCCAGGCCTGGTCGGCCAGTTCCCGCGGCGTGAAGCGCTGGGCCGGATGCTCGAGCAGAAACGTCAAGAACTCCGCCTCCCGCCGGCTGAGCCGGATGGCGCCGCCCTGGTGCCGGATGAGCCTGACGTCGTAGTCGAAGTCGATCCCCCCGCCCAGGTCTCTCACCCGCCGCCGCCAGAACTCCAGGCGGCGGCGGAACCGGTCTCGCTCGCCGATGAGGATCGACAGGTCGGTGCTCGCGATCTCCCGCGCGGATTCACGCCCGAGCTCCTCCACCGCCCGCCTGGTTCGGGCCAGCAAGCCCTCCTTGAAGGCGAGGAGCTCTGTGTAGGCGGACATCCAGCGGCGGGCGTCCTCGGAATGCGCGGTCCCGGGGTCCTCTCCCTCGAGAAGGCGGTCCTCCTCGACCGCCGCCAGCGCAGCGTCCTGTGAGTGGTTCGTGTTCACTGGCGACTCAAGCGCACCGCACTCTTAGGCTAGGTATTTTCCCGAACAACGCAACCGGGCTGGCCCACGAAACTGGGCCGAAGCCTTTTGCCTCCTCCTCGCAAGGGAGCGGGAGCGGTTTCTGCGGTCGGTGCGCTCTTTGAGCTCTGGGGGGTCTAGAGCACGCCGATCAGGTCCTGGACCGTGCGCTTGCTCTGGATTGCCTGGACGAAAGCCTCCAGATCCCGCGATAGGATCTGCCGCGAGCAGTCTGGCGCGTAGGGGTGGGAATCGCTGAGGCGATGGAGACTTGAGCCGAAGCTCCGCCGGGCTGCCATTCGGGTCCGCCGCGGCAAGGGTCGCAAGCCCCGGCCGGTCTCGTTGCCGGCTTCAGCTCTCCCTTCCCTGCAGGACTGGCTAGAGTTCCGCGGGACAGAGCCCGGCCCTCTCTTCTGCGCCGTGCTCAAGAACGGACGCCTGGTCCGTGACCAGCAAGGGCAACTGCAGGGTCTGAGCGGCTCCGCAGCATGGGCGATCTGCAAGGAACGCGGGCGCAAGGCGGGGATCCAGCCACCCGCTCCCCATGACCTGCGCCGGACTTGGACCGGCGACCTGCTCGAGGCCGGTGTGGACCTGGCCATGGTCGAGAAGATGGCCGGGCATGCCTCTGTCTCTACCACGGGGAGATACGATCGCCGCGATCGCACTGTCCAGCGCAAAACGTCCGCCTCGGTGCATGTTTCGTACTCCACGCCGATGGGCTGAGCAGGGTTTGACGATTACCACCCTCGGTCGGCGGTGGGTTCCCATCAACCTGGGCCACCGGCCGGTGGAACGCCGTCAAAGCCGCCAGAGGAGCCCCGTAGTCAACCTCCGTTGTCCGGCGAAATCCGGGCGGGCGAAGCGAGACAAAAATATCCGCCACCGATTGCGGACGTCTTATATATTGGGAGAGTCTCCTCCGACAATTCGGAGAGCTCGTTTGGGTAACCTCCCCGATGGAGACGAGTCGGTTCGGTTCCGCGGTCACGTGGGGTCCTTGCAGGTAAGGGGAAGTGTAGGGATGGCTTCCGGTCCCGGCATAACAGGTCGACTCGGTGATCAACATGACAGCCGTCGGTTCTCAGGAGCTGCACTGGGGGCGGAGCTGCGACGGCTGCGCTCCGCCGCTGTCTCCTCGGGCCGACAACGGCGTCATCTCAGTGGCAGTGCTCTACCTGAGGATTGACTGATGAGCAGAGCGGAGCCGCCGGCCGTCGCGGGGCAGGCGACGGATCAGCCTGATCAATCCGGAGAGCCCTTCGTCTACGGGGGCATGATTGTGCTGTTCGTCGTGGTGATCGCCTGCTTCACCGCATGGGGGATCGCGGCGGACATGACCGCTCCGATGGTGGCGGCTTTCAAGCGCATCTTCACGATGAGCACCTTCCAGGCCTCGCTGGTCCAGTTTGCTTACTTCGGTGCCTACTTCCTGCTGGCCCTGCCGGCGGCGGCCATCAACCAGCGGTTTGGCTACAAGGTCGGCATTCTCACCGGACTGGGGCTGGCAGCGCTGGGGGCATTGGCGTTCTATCCGGCCAGTAAGATCATGGACTATTCAGTCTTCCTGGTGGCGCTCTTCGCGCTGGCCGCAGGGCTGTCGATCCTGGAGACCTCGGCGAACCCCTTCATCATCTCCATGGGCCCGGAGGGTAACGCCACCCGCCGACTGAACCTGGCCCAGGCTTTCAACCCGGTCGGCACCAACATCGGGGTCTTCCTCGCCGCCACGCTCGTCCTGCCCAAGTTGCACAGTCCGGTCGACCGTGCCTCATTGTCGGCCGAGCAGTTGCACACCATTGAGGCCGGGGAGCTCAGGGCGGTCATGGTGCCGTACATCGGGCTGGCCATCCTGCTGCTGCTGATCTGGGTTGTCATCGCGCTCCAGAAGGCCCCGCGGATACGGGAGGAGTCTCCATCGGCAAGCCCGAGCACAGGGCAGGGCGGCGCGATCGCTCGGCGGCTGCTGGGCAATCCGCGCTACCGGTTCGGGGTCATCGCGCAGTTCTTCAACGTCGCTGCTCAGGTCTGCGTCTGGACGTTCACGATCCAGTACGTCCAGCAGGCCCTTGGGGGCAGCCTGCAACTCGGTGGTTATGTCCTGCAGATCAGCCTCATCATCTTCCTCTTCTCCCGATTCCTCATGACCTGGTTGATGGGGCGTATCCGTGCCACCTTGCTCCTGGCGATCCTGGGCGGCCTGGCCGTGCTGCTTTGCGTCTACGCGATGTTCAACCCGAACCTGACTGGCGTCATCGCGCTGGTCTCAGTGTCGTTCTGTCTGTCTCTGATGTTTCCGACCATCTACGGCGTCGCGCTCCGTGGGCTGGGGCCGGCGACCAAGTTCGGCGCCGCGGGTCTGGTGATGGCGATCGTCGGCGGCGCGGTGATGCCGCTGGTACAAGGCAAGCTGATCGACGCCACAAGTCCGGCGTTCTCCTACCTCGTGCCGGCCATCTGCTTCGCCGTCGTAGCGGCCTACGGGGTCTACGACCTGAGGGCGAAGCAAGCGGTTCAAGAAGGCGAGCAAGAGGGGGTCCTCGCGCATGCCTGACGAGCGACGCTCCGCCGGCTTCGACCGTTCAGGTCAGGCACCGGGAGATCGATTGTGAATCGCACTCGTCGGGCAGCCGTGGCAGCCGGCCTCGCGCTCCTGCTTGCGGCTTGCGAGGGCGCTCCGGGCACTACGGGGGGTACCACCAAGAACCTAGAAGTCCTGTCCTGGTGGACATCAGGTTCGGAGACTGCGGCACTGAACGTGCTCTTCGACGACTTCCGGAAGGCCAACCCGGGTGTCAACATCGTCAACGCGGCAGTCGCCGGCGGCGGCGGCAGCAAGGCGCAGGTCGTCCTGGCCACTCGCCTCCAGGACAACAACCCACCGGACGTATGGCAGACCCATCCGGGCGCCTCCATCCGTCAGTACATCGACGACGGCCTGATCGCCGACGTGAGCTCGGCGTACGAACAGGACAAGCTGGCCTCGGTCACCCCCAAGGAGATGTTGCAAGCCATCTCCAAGGACGGGAAGGAGTACGGCGTCTCC
>CATPBP010000253.1 GCA_955652675.1 Candidatus Dormiibacterota bacterium | reverse complement strand
GGCACCTGGCCGCAGACCGCCTTGACGCGGCGGTCGATCGCTCCGACTACGTAGGCGTGCGCGGCGGAGTAGCTCGAGCCCCACACGCCGATTCGGTTGGCGTCGACGTCGGGGCGCGTCTGGGCGTAGGTGATCGCGTGCTGGTAGTCGCGGATCTGCTCCCAGGGATCGATCTCCTGCCTGGGCTTGCCGGGGGCGGTACCCGACGCGCCGAAGCCGCGGTTGTCGTAGACGACGCACGCCACCCCGGCGGCGGAGAAGACCTCCGCGTACTCGTCGAGGTGCATCTCCTTGATCGCTGAGAAGCCGTGTGCCATCACGACACACGGGGCCTCCCCTCCCGCACTGTCCGGCCGGTAGAACCATCCGCGCAGCGTCGCGCCCTCGGCGTCGAACTCGATGTCCTCGCGCATCCTCGTCTCCTCTCCTGTCTCCCGGCCTGGCGGCACGTGCTCCATCCTAAGCGTGCGCAGCGGCCGTGAACCGCCCACTGGACTTCCATGACCCCTCTACCATTGGCCGCAGGGTTCCTTGGGCCGGCGCTCGCCGGCCCCCTGTCACTGGAGAGAAGGGATGGGTCGACGTTTCCAATTCGGCATATGCACCGACCAGAACATGACCTGGGAGAAGACCGTCCAGCGCTGGCAGCAGTTCGAGCAGCTGGGATTCGAGAGCGCGTGGCTCTGCGACCACCTGATCCAGCCCAGCCGCCCGGAAGGCCCCTACTTTGAGGCCTGGACGCTGCTGGCGGCGCTGGCCGCCCGTACTCAACGGATCCGGATCGGGGTGCTCGTCACCTCGAACACGTTCCGCTACCCGTCAGTGCTGGCCAAGGAAGTGGTGACCGTCGACCACATCTCAAACGGGCGCCTTGATTTCGGCTTCGGGGCGGGCTGGTACGAGCCGGAGCACCGGATGTTCGGGATCCCCTGGCCCGAGACCAGGGAGCTGGTGGGGCGGTTCCGGGAGGCGGTCGAGCTGATCGACACCACCCTCCGCAACGACACCAGCTCCTATGAGGGCAAGTACTACCGGACCGAGGGGCTGCGCAACCGCCCGGCTCCGATCCAGCAGCCCAGGCCGCCCTTCCTGCTGGGCGCCTTCGGGCCAAAGATGCTGCGCATCATCGCCAAGTACGCAGACTGCTGGAACGCATTCGGAACCCCCGCAGAGATGCGCGAGCGCAACCAGCTGCTGGACGAGTACTGCCACGAGCTGGGACGGGACCCGGAAACGCTCGACCGCTCGCTCTACTACTGGGTGCCCAAATCGGATGCCGACCCCTGGGCTTCCGAGCAGGCCTTCCACGACGTCATCGGCCCTTACGTCGAGGCGGGCATCAACCAGTTCATCTTCGACCAGCCCAGCGACGAGCAGTTCGGCTTGCTCGAGAGGATCGCGGTCGAGGTGCTTCCCAAGATCGCGGCGGAGAAGCCGGCGCCGACGTCAAGGGAGGGCGTGACCGTGGACACCTCGCACTGGCGCAAGCCGCAGGACCACATCGCCAGCTGAAGCGAGCCAAGTCATTTCCCTCCCCCTTGCCGGGGAGGGAAACATTAGGGTGCTCTCCATGAGCACCTCTCGGGAGCGGGTTGCCGCGGCCCTGGCGCTCGACCGAGCGGACCGGCCCCCGGTCTCCGCCTGGGGCCACACCTACGATCGGGAGTGGGCCGGGGACTCGCTCGTGGAGACCACGGTCGCCGGTGCTCGCAGCTTCGGATTCGACTTCGTCAAGCTGCAGATCCGAGCGACCTGTTTCGCCGAGGCCTTCGGCGCTCGCTGGCGTCCCTCGGGATCTGCCCAGGCCGAGCCGGTTTTGGAGCGGGGCGGCGGCACCTCGGTCGAAGACTGGCGCCGCATCGCTGGCGGCCTCAGCGCCAGGGAGCCGCTCGAAATGCAGGTGGAGGTCATCCGCCGCGTGGTCGAGGAGCTCGGCCCCGACCTGCCCTGCCTGCAGACGGTGTTCTCGCCCGGGATGGTGGCCTGGTACCTGACCGGGCGGGACACCGCGCTGCTCCTTCGCCTCGTCCGCGACGAGCCGGATCTTCTGCGCGCGGGGATGGCCAAGATCGCGCTCGCTCTGGCCTCGTTCACGCAAGACTCGCTGGCCGCGGGCGCGGCCGGTGTCTTCTACGCCGTCAACCCGCTGGCCGACACGGCCCTCGTCGCGCCATCCGACTACGCGACCTGCTTCCTCCCACACGATCGGACCGCGATCGAGGCGGCGTCGGAGGGCTGGTTCACCATGCTCCACCTCTGCGGGCCCCGGATCGACGTCGGGCTGGTCGACCGCCTTCCGACCGAGTGCGTGAACTGGTCCACTCACGACGAGGGCAACCCGAGCCTCGCCGAGGTGCGGGACCGGTTCGGCAGGGCGGTCGCCGGCGGCCTCCACCGTCGCGCCCCGATAGTCACCGGAACGCCCGAACAGGTGCGGGCGGAGGCTCTGGCGGCCCTCGAGGAGACCGGCGGCCTCGGGCACCTGCTCACCCCGGGTTGCTCGGTCTCCCCCTGGCCCGCTGCGCCCCCCGGCAACGTCGAGGCGCTGGTCGGCGCCGTGGGAGTCTCCCGCCCGCTCCCCTAGCAGGTTGATGAAAAAGGGTCGTCGAGCGAGTTGGGCCGCCTGGGGGCCAAGGCGCCGACGGGGCCGAAGGCCCGTAACCCTTTTTCATCGGCCTGCTAGATCTTGCTCGACTCCGGGACCGGGTTGTGGGCGCGGACCCAGCGGAAAACGTCGCTGGTCGCCAGCTGGCCACCGGTGACATAGAGGACGTTCCCCGAGACCCACTCCGCCTCGTCGGAACAGAGATAGACGGCGGCGGCGGCCACGTCATCCGGCACGCCCACCCGGTTCAGCGGATAGAACGAGGCGCGGTCAACGCGCTGCTCCTCGGTCTTGAGCCAGCGCTCGGTGAGGCGGGTCTCGACCACGCCGGGCGCGATCGCGTTGACCCGAACACGGTCCTTGCCGACCTCGTAGCCGAGCACCTTCGTGAGGTTGACGAGGGCGGCCTTGGCGGACCCGTAGATCGCTTCGGTGGGGGCCGGGAAGACGGCGTCGATGGAAACCATGTTCAGGATGGCGCCGCCCGTCCCCTGCGTCGCCATCTGCCTGGCGGCGGCGATGGCGGCGAAGAGGGGCGAGCGCACGTGGAGCGCATACATGGCGTCGAAGGCCTCCGGCGTGGCTTCCGTCAGCGGGCCGAAGGCGCCCGGCACGTCGACCGTGCCGCCCGCGTTGTTCACGAGCACATGCAGACCGCCGAGCACCTCTGCCGCTCTCCTGACCACCTCCTGCGCCTGGCCGACCTCGAGCATGTCAACGGTGAGCACCTCGGCCTGCCGGCCGAGCGTGCGGACCTCCTCCGCCACGGCGTCGAGCTCGTTCCTGCTGCGAGCCGCGAGGGCCACGTCGGCGCCCAGCTTCGCGAAGGCCAGCGCGATCGCGCGGCCGATCCCGCGGCCGCCGCCGGTGACCAGTGCCTTCTTGCCCTCGTACGAGAACATCGCCTCTCCTCTCTTCCCATTGACGTCCTACCGGGTGCAGCAGCCAATGCTAGTGTCCCCTTGAGGGACGGACGGCCAGGTGCGGTTTCCGCAGGGAGGTTGGTTTGGCTGACGAGCGTTTTGGGACTGTGGTGATCGGCGGCGGAATCGTGGGCACGGCTCTCGCCTACTACCTGGCCGAGGAGGGCGAGGCGGACACGCTCCTGGTCGAGCGCACCCAGCTGGCGAGCGGATCAACCGGGGGCTCATTCGGCGGAGTGCGCCAGCAGTTCTCCACTCCGCTTGAAATCGAGCTCTCGCGCCGCGGGCTGGAGTTCTGGAAGACCGCCGGCCGGGTGTTTGATTCGCCGGTGCCGTTCTACCAGGACGGCTACCTGTTCTTGAGCGGCCGGCCGGAGATCATGACCGGGCTGGGGGAGGCGGCCGAGCTCCAGCGCTCGATGGGCCTCACCGACGTTCACATGGTCGACGCGGAGCGGCTCCCGGAGATCGCTCCCTGGCTCGAAACGCGGGGACTCCTGGGAGGCTGCCACACGCCGGGAGATGGCCGGGTCACGCCGCCCGACGGGGTGGCCGCGCTCGCCCGGGCCGCCCGCCGCCTGGGCGTCCAGTTCCGAGAGGGCTGGGAAGCGGTCTCGGTCGAACGCGCCGGCGGCGGCTGGCGCGTCGGCGGGCCGGGCGTGGTGGAGGCCGAGCGCGTCGTGGTCTGCACCGGCTACTGGAGCTCGGCCTTCATGCGGCGCTTCGGCCTCGACCTGACGATCCGGCCCATGCCGCTCTACAGCGCCATCACTGAGCCAGCTCTGCAAGGTCAGCAGGTTCCGCTGACCATCGATCTGGACACCGGGTTCGTCGTCGAGCGCGAGGGGCAGAGCCTGGTCATCGGCATCCTGCTCGAGGAGAACCCGCCCGGGTACGGGCACGAGCAGATGCTCGTCGAGTTCGCCGAGCTGGCGCGGGAGCGAGCGCCCATGCTCAGCGACGTCCGGGTGATGAGGCAGATCGTGGCCAACGTGGACCTGGGCGGCGACGGTCATCCCTACGTGGGCGAGGTCGAGCCCGGCCTCTGGATGGCCGCCGGCTTCGGCGGCCACGGCACCATGCACGGCCCCGTGGTCGCCCGCCTGCTGGCCGGGACCATGGCCGGCCACCCAGACCCATCTGTGGACCTGTCCCCCCTGAACCCGCGCCGCTCCCCATCCGCCTCGGGAGAGTGGATGGTCGCCGCCAAAAAGGCGTAGGCGACAGCCCGGGCG
>CATPBP010000252.1 GCA_955652675.1 Candidatus Dormiibacterota bacterium | reverse complement strand
TCAACAGTAAGGATGGCAACCTGACCAGGCTCCGGGCGCTGCTGATGCACTGGGCCGCCGAAGACCCTGTCGGCCTCAGCGAACGCCTGGCCCTCTCCAGAAAGAAAGGCTGAGCAGTTTCCTCCCGTCCCCTTTGCAGGGAGGGAGATTCAGGTTTCAGCGCTGGCGGTGTAGTTGTCGGGGTCGTCCTTGAACTTGTCGGCACACTCGGCGGAGCAGAAGTAGTAGGTCTGGCTGGCGCGGCGAATCTCTTCCGCGGCGGACTCCGGCCGGAGCATCATTCCGCACACCGGGTCCACGTGTTCCGAGGCGATCGCCATGCTCGACCTCCTGGCAAGGAACGCTTGCTCGTCAAAAGTGGGTGTTAGGGCGACAGCCCCCCCATCAGCGAGTCGATGGAAGGGACCGCCGCGGCCGGCTCAGTTCAGCGAGGAGGAGGCCCGAGGCCTGAGGAAGCTGGCCCCAACCAGGGAAGCGATCGCCAGGACGCCCAGAACGGCGGCGTGCTTCACGTGAGGGGAACCGGTAGTGGTGGAGAAGAAGTTGATCACGGCGAGCAGGTAGAGGACCGCGAGCACCGCGAACACAACCGCAAGAGCCACCAGGGCGAGCATCAATGGTCGACTTCCAGTCTGCATGGCGGTTTAGCGTAGCAAGAGGAGCGCCACGATGCCGGCCGCCAGGCAGTACCAGCCGTAGGGATCCAGCCGGCCCGAACGGAAGTACCTGATCAGGAAGCGGGCGCTCAGGTAGGCGGCCACGCCGGCCACAACCGCGGCCGCGGCGTACAGTCCGAGCGGCGCGGCGCTGTGGAACAGCTGCGGCACCTCCAGCACGCCGGCGCCGGTGATCACGGGGGTCGCCAGCAGGAATGAGAACCGTGCAGCCTCCTGGTGACGGAGCCCGGCCAGCAGGCCTCCGGTCATCGTGACCCCGGAGCGAGAGATGCCAGGCAGGAGCGCGAGGGCCTGGGCGGCACCTGTTATGGCCGCGGCCCGGAAGCTGATCTGCTCCGCCACTTTGAACTGCTCCTCCTGCTCCTGGCGGCTGACGCCGGAGCGCTCCGAGCGTCGGCGCAGGACCTCGGCGCCGAGAAGGATCAGGCCGTTTACGACTAGGAAGGCGGCGGCCGCCCTGGGCGTGGCGAAGAGCTGCTTGAGTGGAGCCTCCAGCAGCAGGCCCACCGCTCCGGCGGGCACCGTGGCGACCAGTAGAAGCATAGCCAGCCGCTCCTCCGGGGCGGCGATGCGCCCTCGTAGCGCGGCCCGGAAGAAGCCTCTGATGATGCCCGCCCAGTCTCGCCCGTACAGGATCAAGAGCGCTCCCGCGGTCCCCAGGTGGAGGAGAGTCAGGAAGGGGACGAAGGTGGGGTCGGATTGCCGGTACGACCAATGCAGGAGCGCCGGAAGGATCACGGCGTGGCCGAGGGAGGAGACGGGGAACAGCTCCGTAGCCCCCTGCAGCAGCCCCATGAAGATCGCCTGCCATGCGGTCACGAATCAGAATCATGACGGGAAGGCGCCCATGCCAACCGGGTACTATCGGGAACCGTCAGTGGAGTACTGGGGCTGACGCCTCCTGCAAACCCGCCGTCACTGCCACCGTGCTTCCGACGTTCAGTCTTATTGGATGGCGACGGTGTGAAGTTAGAGCCGCCTCCGGGCAGCTGTTCGGGCGCCCCTCTGGCCTCAGGGCCTACCCTTTTGGTAGAAGACTAGAGGTGCAGACCAGCCGCCTCGAAGTCCTGTCTCAGGGTACTCAATGGCGACAGCGCGATCGCATTGTGCCTGCGGCCGTCCTGCTCACACTGCTGGCGCTCATCCCCCTCGAGCTGCACAGCAAGCTCGGCCACGGCGACATCGACCTCTACCACCGCTACGCGCAGGTCTTCTGGCTGGGGTCCTTCAACTCTCCGCCCCTTCGCTCGCTTCCTCTCGAATACCCGCCGCTCTCCATCGCACCCTTCTCGCTCACGCTTTTGCCGCCGCTGGGTGACTACATCACGATCTACGCCATCTGGATGCTGGCGATCTTCGCAGCCGGGTACTTCGCCTTCCGGCGGTACGAGTCCGGCCGGGCGGCCGAGGTCTTCGCCGTCTACTGCGTGGTGGGTGGCGTGAGCACTCTGCTCGGTCGCTTTGACCTCATCCCGGCGCTTCTCATAGTTGCGGCTTACTGGCTGGCGCGCGCTCGCCGCTTCGACATCGCCTACGTCCTGATCGCGGCCGGCACGCTCACCAAGCTCTATCCCCTGCTCCTGCTGCCGATCCTGCTGCTCGAACACTGGCGCGCGCTCGGATCGCCTCGGCTACTGTCGATTCCCCCTCGCCCGCTGCTGCGGGGGATCGGCATCTTCGGCGGCTTGGTCATTGCCGGCTTCGCGATCGCCCGAGTGCTGAACCCGGAGGGCTGGCTCTCGCCCTTCAGCTACAACACGATCCGGCCGATCCAGGTGGAGTCTGTGCCGGCAACGATTCTGTGGGTGGGCTCCTGGCTCGGTCTGCCGGCCTGGCCCGATCATTCCTTCCACTCCTTCAACCTGGTCGGTCCCCTGACGGGCGTGCTCAACTCGCTGTCCACTCTCGCCCTGGTCGGCGGCTGCCTCTGGATCTACTGGCGGCAGCTCACGGGGCACCTGAGCTTTGGCCGGGCTCTCCTCGGCTGCACGCTCGTGATCATCTGCACAAGCCGGGTCTTCAGCCCGCAGTACCTGATCTGGGTCATCCCCCTGGTGGCTGCCATAGAGCGGAGATACGAACCAGTCTGGCTGGCAGTCTGCCTCCTCACCACGCTCATCTACCCGTTCGCCTACCGCGGGTACCAGCTGTACGGGCTGAGCACCCCGGACAGTTACCCGGTGGTCTTTCTCGCGCTGATCGGAGCCCGGAACGCGTTGCTCGTGGCTGTCACGGTCCGCCATCTACTCCCCCACCTCGGAGCTCAGCGGCAGACGGTCGAGGTAGACAGAGCGGCCCAACGGGTGGCCTGAGGCCTCACTGCTGAG
>CATPBP010000251.1 GCA_955652675.1 Candidatus Dormiibacterota bacterium | reverse complement strand
GACCCCGAGAAGGAGATCGGCCTCTACATCAACAGTCCCGGAGGCTCGGCCACCGCAGCCCTCTCGATCTACGACGCCATGCAGTACGTGGGGCCGCCGGTCCTCACGCTCTGCACCGGTCTCGCGGCCAGCGGTGGATCGATCCTGCTGGCCGGTGGCGCCGCCGGCCGGCGCTACGCGATGCCCCACTCCAAGATCGTGATCCACCAGCCCTGGTCGACCGGGATCCAGGGCCAGGCCAGCGACATCGAGATCCAGGCCCGGGAGATCCTGCGCCAGCGCGAGGAGCTGGTCGAGGTCTACGTTCGCCACTGCGGCCGGCCGAAGGAGCAGGTGGAGCGCGACATCGAGCGCGACTTCTACATGGACGGCGAGCAGGCCCGGGAGTGGGGCCTGATCGACGCGGTGATGGACCGGAACCCGGTGGCTGGACCCTAAGCGGGGCCCGAAGAACCTCTTAAACCAGCGCCTCCAGGCGGGGGTCCCAGCGCCAGCGAGGACGGCCCTCGAGGTGGACGCCACCGATCCAGCGGTCGAGGGTCGCCAGCTCGGTCCGGTCGCGGCTACCGGCGAGAACGGCTTCACCGGCGGCCGTCAGGCCAAGTTCCGGTGCCCGCCGCGCAAGCCCGGCGCCGACGAGCAGGTCCAGCGTCCGGAAGCACCAGATGTCCCCCAAAAAGGGACGCCGCTCCAGCTGCCAGACCCGCTGGAAGACCGCCCCCTCGGTGCTCGCGCCGCCACCGATCGCCTGCAGGATGCGCCGCTCCGTGAGCGAAAGGCCGTCGCCCGCCCAGGGGTACTCCTGGAGCAACCGGTCGACCGCCTCCGAGAAGTGCCTGAGCACCGGGGAATGCTCACCGCGGAGCTGGCCGAGCCCCTTCGGGTCCTGCGCCGTGAAGGCCGCCCAGGCTTGCCTCGCCAGCTCGAAGGCCGCGGCGTCGACGGCTGTCGCGGCGGTCTGTCGGAGTGCGACCAGCCTCTCGCCGGGAAGCTCGCCGATGCCGCCGAAGTGCGCAATCCCCGGATACTCTCCGACGGCCACCAGCGTCACCTCGCGGCCGCCCCCGGCGAGCCGGTCGAGCACCTGGACCAGCTGCAGCTGGTCGTAGAGGTCGGCCTCGAACCAGAGCACCACCTCCGCCGGCGCGGCGACCAGCGCCGCATCGCGCGCCCGCAGGTCTCGGTAGGTCGAGTCGAAGGGCAATCCGCCCGCATCGGCCAGAAAGCGAGACCTGACCCTGGCCAGAGCGGCCGGGGCCAGCGCCGGCACCGGCCCCTCGTGGAGGACGTCCCGCCAGGCCAGCACCTCTCCCGCGACACCACCCCCCCGCAGGCCGGCCGCGGTGGAATCGCCGTTGGTGACGTTCAGCGGCGCCGCCGGCCTGCTGTCGAGCTGTGCACGCGCCGTCGCGTAAGACTCACCTGTCCTCTGCATCCGCGTCCGCACGCGGCGCTTGAAGCCTGACTCTCTTGTCATGTCCTGGCCTCCAATCCCCCGCGACGTCCCCCGGCGGCGTGGCGCGCGAACAGCGGCCCACAGGACACAGCACCCGAGGTCTGTTCCCCTTTGCCTCCGCGCAGGGACCGGCCGGGGCGGTCCGAAGGAGGTTCGGCGTGGGTGGTCGCCGGTCTCGATCCTACTGCAGGCGACCCCAGACGTGAACTCGGCGCCTACTCGTAGCGCAGCGCCTCGACCGGGGCCAGGCGGGCAGCGCGGACCGCGGGCAGGAGCCCGCACAGGGCGCTGAAGAGGGCGGTCAGGACGATGGTCGCCAGTGCCAGCAGCAGGTTGAGCTGGAAGACGTTAAGGTCCAGCCCGATCCCCTGCTGGCGCGCGAGCTGGTTGACCACGACGTTACCGACCAGCGCGACCACCTCGGCGATGCCCACCCCGATCGCTCCTCCCAGCGCGCCGATCGCGGCCGCCTCGGCCAGGAAGACAATCCGGACGTCGGAGCGCCGCGCCCCCAGGGCTTTCAGGATGCCGATCTCCCGGGTGCGCTCGAGAACCGCCGTGTACATCGTGTTGGCGATGCCGAGGGCGGCGACGGCCAGGGCGATGGCGGCGAAAGCGGAGAGCCCGAGTCCAAGGTAGAAGAGCAGCTGGCTGACCTGCTTGATCAGGTCCTGGGCGCTCTGGGCCTGGTAGCCCTCCGCCTTGGCCTCGTCGCGGACCCGGTCCACGCTGCCCGGGGCGTCGGCGACCAGCGTGATGGACCCGTATTTGTCAGCCCTCCAGCCGTTGGCGTCTGCCATCTGCTCCCAGTACCTGACGGCGGTCTGATAGGGGACGGCCACGACCGGGGTGGGGCTTCCTGGGCTGCCACCGCCGATCCCGACCACCGTCAGCCGCAAAGGCTGCTGATTGCCGGCCGGCTGCACCCCCGAGCCGGGCACTATGAAGCTGCCGCTGTAGACACCCCTGAAGGTGATCGACTTGCCGAGCGCCTGCCGGGGATTCCAGCCCAGCTTGCTGGCGGCGTCCGCTCCCAGAACCGCCTCCGGGGCCGTGTCCGAGGAGGACAGGCGGCCTGCCGAGAGGAACCTGGAGCTGATCGGGTTGGTCTGCCGCAGGGGGGCGCTGGAGAGCAGAGTCGTGGCCTGAATGGAGCTGGAGCCGCCTTCCAGCGATCCCTGCAGCGCGACCTCCCCGTAGGCATCCTTGACGTGGGGTAAGCCTCTCAGCGAATCCAGGGACACCTGATTGAGAGGCTTGTCCCGGGTCGGTTCGCTGAAGTTGTGCTGTATCGAGACGTTCTGCAGCTGACCGCTCTGCTGGAGCTGGTCCACCAGCACGTTCTGGAGGCCTGTCGCGAGCGAGAGTATCAGCGCCATGGCGGCGATCCCGATGGAGATACCGCTCGCCGTCAGGCCGGTACGCAGCTTGCGCCGGCGGATCGAACCGGCGCCAAGCCTGACCGCCTCGAGCAGGCGCAGCCGTGAGGGCTTCGAGGCGGGCGGATCCTCCTTCAGCGGAACTGGACGGCCGGGGTCGTGGATGATCCGGCCGTCCCGCATGGTGACGACCCGGTCGGCGCGCGCCGCCACCGAGGGATCGTGGCTGACCAGGACCACCGTCGCACCCAGGTCGTGAACCTCCTGGAGAAGGTCGAGCACCAATCCGCCGGACTCGGAGTCGAGGTTGCCCGTCGGCTCGTCGGCCAGGAGGAGCCCGGGCCGGTTGGCGAGCGCCCTCGCCACGGCGACCCTCTGTTGCTCCCCGCCCGAGAGCCGGCTCGGCCGGTGACGTGCACGAGCACCCACGCCGACCAGCTCTAGGAGGGCTTGAGCCCGACTCCGCCGGACGGTGCGGGGCACGCCGGCCAGCGCCATGGGTAGTGACACGTTGTCCTGGGCGCTCAGAGTCGGGATCAGGTTGAAGGCCTGGAAGACCGTGCCCACCCGGCGCAGCCGGTAGTCGGAGAGCACGGCGTCGGAGACGTCCTGGAGACGGAGTCCGGAGGCCGACACGGAGCCTTGAGTCGGCCGGTCGAGGCCTCCGAGGAGCGAGAGCAGGGTCGACTTGCCGCAGCCGGAGGGACCTACCAGCGCCACGAACTCGCCGGGCGCGATCCTCAGACTGACGCCCCGCAAGGCTACGACCGCGACATCCCCCATCCGGTGCACCCGCTCCACCTGCTCCAGCTCGAGGCCGACCGGGGTGCCCAGCAGGTCCGCTCCCTCCACAGGCAACGGATTGTGGCGCACTTGGCAGGGACTGTGAGCCGGAAGGGACGCCACTCTCGGCCTCCCTCTAACTGGCGGCCGGTGGCGCTGTCGGGTAGGGGACTAAGCTTCAGTGTCAGATGGGGCGACGCTACCCGGGAGGACCTTTCGACCCGTTCGAGCAGAGCCCCTTCAGCGGCCTGCAAGAGTTCCGCATCCCGCGTCCGCCCCGCCGGGTCTGGATCGGCCTGGCCTTCGTGGGCGGCGGGATCCTGCTGCTCTTCGTCGCCGCGCCACTGATCGGCTTCCTCACCGAGACGCAGTGGTTCCAGGCCCTGGGCCTGGGAAGCGTCTATCTGACCCGGGTCGCCCTGCAGGCCTGGCTCTTCTTCGGCGGCCTCTTGGTGGCGCTGGCGTTCACTTTTGGCAACCTGCTGGTCGCGCTGCGCCTGAGGGGAGGTGCCGCCCTGCGCGCGGTGGGAATCAGGCGGCGAACCCTTCTGAGCGGCGCCGGCCTGGCCGGGGGGATCGCCAGCATCCTGGTCTCGCTGGTGCTGGCCGGCAGCCTGAGGTCGAGCTGGACCGCCCTCGCGCTCTTCCTCCACTACACGCCGACCGGGGTCCGCGAGCCGGTATTCAGCCAGGACGTCAGCTTCTACCTGATCACGCTGCCATTCCTGCAGTCGGTGGCTGGGTGGGTCCTCGGGCTCATCTTCTTGAGCGCCCTGCTGGTAGCCGTTCTCTACGCCTGGCGGGGCGAGTCCTTCGACCTGCGGTTCTCGACCCCCGCGCTGGCCCATCTCTCGGCCCTGCTCGGCCTGCTGGCGCTGGTCATCGCCTTCAGCACCTTCCTCGACCGCTACACGCTGCTCTACCAGCACAACGGCGCCGTGTGGGGCGCGGGCTACACCGACGTCAACGCCCGGGCGCCGGTCGCCGTCCTCCGTACGATCCTCGCGATTCTGCTGGCCGGCCTGCTCTTCGCCAACGTGGCGCTGCGCCGGCAGGGCCTGATCATCGCCGCGGTCGGAATCTGGGTCGCTGCCAGCGTCGTGGGCGGGATCTACCCGGCACTGGTCCAGCGCGTGACCGTGCAGCCGTCTGAGCTTTCCCAGGAGTCACCCTACATTTCGCGCGAGATCGAGTTCACGCGCCGCGCGTTCAGCGTCGACCAGGTCCAGACCCGTCCCTTCAACGGCGACCAGCCCATCACCGCCAAGGCGATCGCTGATGACCGGGCGACGATCGACAACCTGCGGCTCTGGGACCCCGCCCAGCTGCAGGAGACCTACACCCAGCTGCAGTCCATCCGCACCTACTACGCCTTCGAGAAGATCGACGTCGACCGCTACACCATCAACGGCAAGACCCAGCAGCTGGAGATCAGCGCTCGCGAACTGGATCAGAACAGGCTGCCGCAGCAGGCACAGAGCTGGGTCAATCAGAAGCTCCAGTACACCCACGGGTACGGCGTTGCGGCGAGTCCCGTCAGCGCGGTGGTCGGCGAGGGTCTTCCGGACTACGTGGCCAAGGACCTCCCGCCCACCGGTCCGCTCCAGGTGACGCGCCCCGAGATCTATTTCGGACATTCCCCCGGCGGCTATGTCCTGGCGCCCTCGGTGGAGAAGGAGTTCGACTACCCGCAGGGCAACCTGAACGTGCGGAACAGCTACCAGGGCACCCACGGGGTGAAGATGGATGGAGGGAATCGGGTGCTCTGGTCGATGCGGACTGGGGATTTCAACCTGCTCGTGTCAAGCCAGATCCAGGACCGCACCCAGATCCTCTACCGCCGGGACGTCGGCGAGCGAGTCCAGGCGATAGCGCCCTTCCTGACCTTCGACTCGCCCTACATCACCGTCGTGGACGGCCGCCTGTACTGGATCGTGGACGGGTACACATCGGCGAACAGCTACCCCTACTCGCAGCAGGAACCCGGCGCTGACAACCA
Organism: Candidatus Dormiibacterota bacterium; assembly: GCA_955652675.1. Lineage (GTDB taxonomy): Bacteria > Chloroflexota > Dormibacteria > Dormibacterales > Dormibacteraceae > Nephthysia. Next base: position 16,577 of record CATPBP010000251.1, on the reverse strand, counting down.
GAACTACCTGCGGAACTCGGTGAAGGTGGTCGTGGACGCGTACTCAGGCACCACCGACTTCTACGTGGTCGACAACAAGGACCCCTTGATAAGGGCCTACCAGGCGACCTTCCCGGGCTTCTTCAAGCCGCTCAACCAGATGCCCGAGGGACTTCAAGCCCACCTGCGGGTCCCGCCCAAGCTGTTTGCCGTTCAGGCCGCTGTCTACACCAACTACCACATCTCCGACCCGGCGACCTTCTACAACCGCGAGGACGTCTGGGACGTCCCCGCCGGGCTCTCGCCTTACTACGTCGAGATGCGCTTGCCCGGGAGCCCCCAGGCCGAGTACCTCCAGATCCTGCCCTTCACTCCCTTCCGAAAGCAGAACCTGGTCAGCTGGCTGGCGGTCCGCAACGACGCGCCCCACTACGGCGAGATGGTCTCCTTCGTGCTTCCCAAGGACAAGGTGGTCTTCGGTCCCCAGCAGGTCGCCAGCCGGATACAACAGACGCCGGAGATCTCGCGTGACCGGACGCTGCTCAACTCACAGGGATCGAGCGTGATCGAGGGCAACCTGCTCGTGGTACCGGTTGGCGACTCCTTCCTCTACTTCGAGCCGTGGTACCTGAAGTCGACGACCAGCAACCAGAGCCTGCCCGAGCTCAAGAAGGTGATCCTGACCGACGCCACCGAGACCGGCTCGGTCGCCTATCAGAACAACCTTGCCGACGCCCTCAACCAGCTGGCCGGGCAGCAGGTGGCGACTCCCAGTCAGCCTTCCGCGGGGCCGACCACCGGTCCTGCCGTCTCACCGACGGTCGCCAATCTCATCACCCAGGCGCTGCAGCACTACAACGCAGCGCAGGACGCCCTCAAGCAGGGCGACCTGGCCACCTACGCCCGGGAGATGGCCCAGGTCGGCAGCCTGCTGCAGCAGATCGACGCCTACAAGGGAGCGGCTTCACCGAGCCCCTCTGCCAGCCCCAGCTCCCGCGCCTCCCCGTCGTCCTCGCCACGGGCTTCCCCGTAGCGAGCGCCAACCAGACAGGTCCCTCCCCTCAGTTGGCGCCAGGCTCTGGCACGCCGGCGCCAGCCGAGATCCCCAAGAGCTGGCGGAGGCCGATCAAGCAGCGCTCGCGACTGCTCCGGCGCTCCGGCCCTCCTCACCTCCGGGTCGCCTTCGCCCACCCCTCCGAGCAGGAGTTCGCGGCTTTCCTGGACTACTACCGCATCCGCTGGGTGTACGAGCCCGACTCCTTCCCCATCGCCTGGGAGGGCGAGCGGGTGTCGGAGATGTTCACCCCCGACTTCTACCTTCCCGAGCACGACCTCTACGTCGAGCTGACGACCATGAAGCAGAGCCTGGTCACGCCCAAGAACCGCAAGCTGAGGCTGCTGCGCGAGCTCTATCCCGAGGTGAAGGTGAAGCTTCTCTACAAGCGCGACCACGAGCAGCTGCTGGCCCAGGCGGGCTACGCCACCACGGATCTCCAGAACCTGCGCAAGCAGCAGATCGAGCAGATCCTGATCTCGCCGGTGGAGCTGGAGACGCGGGTCCGGGCGCTGGCCCGGAGGATCTCGCGCGACTACCGCGGCAGCTCGGTCGTGATGGTCGGCGTGCTGAAGGGCGTCACCTTCTTCCTGGCCGACCTGGCACGCCAGATCACGGTGCCGATGGCGATCGACTACCTCGGCGTGGGTCGCTACTCCCGGGACGCACCGGACGTCAGGCAGCAGAGCTTTGGCTTCGCCGGCGCCCCCCGGCAGAGCCGGCGCGTCGGCATCCAGCGGGACCTCGACAATCCGATCGCCGGCCGCCACGTGATCCTGGTCGAGGACGTCGTCAACACCGGTCTGACCCTGGACTACCTTATGGGCGTGCTCGGTGCCCGGGAGCCAGCCTCACTGGAGGTGGTGACGCTGCTCGACCGTCCGGCGCGGCGCCTCGTCGACGTGAGGCTCAAATACATCGGGTTCCAGATCCCCAACGACTTCGTGGTCGGATACGGCCTCGACTATCGAGAGCTCTATCGCAACCTGCCCTTCATCTGCGTGCTCAAGCCGTCGGTGTACGCGGGGCCCGCAGCGCTTCCACTCAGCTGAGGTGTCCGCGGCCCGGAAAGATCTGCCCCAACCGACCTTCCTGTTTACCCTGAAGTTCCCTATGCGTTTTTCGGCTTCCACCACCGACCTGGGAGGGTCGGGACTTCCACCTACTCGACGTTCGGTATCCTCAGGTTTACCGTACTCAGCCGGGTGGGGCGAAGCGCAGGTTAAAGCTGGTCCAATCGAGTGGTCAAGGCCGAAAAGCTTTTCGCCGCCAGGCAACGTTTTACACGGTTCCCGTGAAACCGTAAGCCACGGCTGTATTGGGAGACAGGGCTATGCGTGAAGCGGTCATCGTGGAAGCGGTACGGACCCCGATGGGCCGACGCGGCGGCAAGCTCAAGGACATCCATCCCGTGGTGCTGGGTTCGTTGGTGTTGAAGGAGCTCGTGGGTCGTGCCGGGATCGACGCGAGCCAGGTCGAGGACGTCGTCTTCGGCTGCGTCATGCAGACCGGCGAGCAGTCTGTCAACGTGGGGCGCAACGCCTGGCTGGCGGCGGGGTTCCCGGTGGAGACGCCTGCCACCACGGTGGACCGGCAGTGTGGCTCCAGCCAGCAGGCGATCCACTTCGCCGCCAACCTGATCCAGAGCGGCGTCGCGGACGTCACCATCGCGGGCGGCGTCGAGTCGATGAGCAGGGTGCCGATGGGCTCGACCGTCCTCCAGGGACCCGGCACTCCGTTTCCGCCCGAGCTGATGGAGCTCTACGAGATGGTGCCGCAGGGGATCTCAGCGGAGCTGATGGCGCGTAAGTACGGGGTGTCCCGGCGCGAGATGGACGAGCTGAGCGTGCAGAGCCACCTGCGGGCCGCCGAAGCGACCCGCGCCGGCCACCTGGCCTCCCAGATCATGCCGGTCGAGCTGCAGGCCAACGACCATACCGAGACCATGACCACCGACGAGGGCATCCGCCCCAACACCACCTACGAGGCGGTGGCGGCGCTGCAGCCGGCTTTCAACCCCGACCATTCGATCACCGCAGGCAACGCGAGCCAGATCACCGATGGCGCCACCGGGATCCTGCTCATGAGCCGGGAGAAGGCCCGGGAGCTGGGCCTGCGGCCGCGGGCCAGGATCCTGGCCCAGAAGGTCGTAGGCTGCGACCCAGTCCTGATGCTCGAAGGCCCCATCCCCGGTACCGCGGCGGTGCTCGATCAGGCTGGGCTGGAGCTGAAGGACATCGACCTCTTCGAGATCAACGAGGCCTTCGCGTCGGTGGTGCTGGCCTGGCTCAAGACCACCGGCGCGGATTGGGAGAAGACGAACGTCAACGGGGGCGCCATCGCGATCGGGCATCCGCTGGGGGCGTCCGGCGCACGCCTCATGAACCACCTGCTGCACGAGCTGGAGCGGCGCGACCTCCGGTACGGTCTGCAGGCCATGTGCTGCGGCGGCGGGCTGGGCACCGCCACGATCATCGATCGGGAGGTTTCGTGAGAACGATGGGAGTGTTCGACGAGGTGAGAGCGCTGCGGCCGTACGCCATCTGGGAGGGCGCGGTCGCCAGGGCACTGCACGGAGAGGAGCTGACGGTGGCGGTGATCGACCTGGCGCCGAATGTGGCGGTCCCCGAGCACCGGCATGTGAACGAGCAGCTGGGCTTCGTGGCTGAGGGCTCGGTCACCATGACGGTGGGAGGCGAGTCTCGCGAGCTGCACCGCGGCGGCACCTACGTGATAGCCAGCGACCTGCCCCACGCCGCCCTGGCCGGCCCTGAGGGGGCCACGGTGGTGGACGTCTTCAGCCCACCGCGGGAGGACTGGGAGGCGCTCCAACGCCTCCAACCCAGCCCCGGAGCCTGGCCTTAACAACCGGTCTTGACGACCCCGGCCCTCTCAGCGCATCCTCCGCGCATCCCCCAAAGGGAGGGCGGGGGGTCTGAGGGTGGGATTGACAGAACTACGCGATCTCGGCGCCGTGGAGCGGATCGCCCAGGAGCTGGGTGTGGAGCCGGGCCGGCTGGCGGGCCTGGACGGTGAGCTCCTGGAGGCGATCGAGCGGCGGCTGCGCGACCTGGGCGAGGCCGCGGCTGTCGACGAGCTCACCGGCGCCCTGCGCCGCGCGGCGGGATTGGCCGCCCTGGAGCGCGAGGTGAAGCGCGCCCACCGCTACGGCGACCAGAAGCTGACCATCGTCTTCCTGGACGGCGTCGGCCTGAAGGCGATCAACGACCAGCGAGGCCACGCCGCCGGCGACCTGCTCATCCAGGAGCTCGCGGCGGCGCTCCGGCGCCGGCTGCGCTCCTCCGACCTGCTCGTGCGCTGGGGCGGAGACGAGTTCGTGTGCGCCCTCCCTCAGGCGGGGCGGGAAGGCGCCGTAGCCGTGTTCTCGGACGTGGCGGCCGACCTGGCCGCCCGGGCCCGGGGAGGCTTCCGAACCGGCTTCGCCGAGCTCGAGCCAGGCGACGACGCCACCTCCTTGATAGGGCGCGCCGACGCCGACCTGCGGCGGGAGAGGTCGGGAGACTCCACGCAGAACCGCCAGGGCAGCTCGCTCCACTCCCTGGCGTAGTCGACCCCGATCCGGGGCGTCTGGAAGACCTGCGCTGGGTCGGGGCGGAAGCCATCGTCCAACAGGTAGAGCTCCGGCGGCGCCAGGGGCGCGCCGTTCAATGCGCGATCGACCGATAGGGACCGGCAGACGAGGCCGGGGCCGGCGCAGCGCCCGACATCGGGACCCGGCTCCAGCGCCCGTATCAGCACGGCCTGGGGAACGCCCTCCGCCCGGGTCACCAGGTTGAGGCAGTGGTGCATGCCGTAAACGAAGTAGACGTAGGCCCGGCCGGGCGGTCCGTACATCACCCGGGTCCGCGGCGTCAGGCCTCGAAAGGAGTGCGCGGCGCGGTCCTCGGGCCCGCAGTAGGCCTCGACCTCGACCAGCCTTCCCCAGCGGACCTCGCCCTCGACCTGACGCACCAGGAGCTTGCCGAGAACGTCGCGCGCCACCTCCAGGGTGTCGCGATCGAAGAACTCGGGACCCAGCAGCCGTCCATCCGGATGCTCTATTGGGCTGGACACCGATGCAATATAAGGAGACCCCACCAAGCAACAAAAGGAGCCAGAGCATGGCGACCGTCACCACGACCCCGCTCGGCAGGGTCGAAGAGATCCTCGGTCCGGAGGCGAAGGACCTCCTCGAGCACACCTGCCAGAGGGTGCCCAAGGAGCTCTTGCACCTCCCTGGACCGGACTTCATCGAGCGCGTCTGGACCGTCAGCGACCGCAACGTGCGCGTCCTCGGGAACCTGCAGAAGCTCTTCGACCACGGCCGCCTGGGAGGGACCGGCTACCTCTCCATCCTGCCCGTCGACCAGGGCATCGAGCACTCCGCCGGCGCCTCCTTTGCGCCCAACCCGGAGTACTTCGACGGCGAGAACATCGTGCGCCTGGCTATCGAGGGCGGCTGCAACGCGGTCGCCTCCACCTTCGGAGTGCTCGGCTCGGTGGCCCGCAAGTACGCCCACCGGATCCCCTTCATCTGCAAGATCAACCACAACCAGCTGCTCACCTACCCCAGCGAGTACGACCAGATCGCCTTCGGCACCGTCCGCGAGGCCTGGGAGCTAGGGGCTGCGGGCGTCGGGGCCACCATCTACTTCGGCTCCGAACAGTCCAGCCGGCAGATCGTCGAGGTTGCCCGTGCCTTCCACGAGGCGCACGAGCTGGGTCTGGCGACCGTGCTCTGGTGCTACGTGCGCAACCCAGCCTTCATCAAGGATGGCGTCAACTACGAGGTCGCCGCCGACCTCACGGCGCAGGCCAATCACCTTGGCGTCACCATCCAGGCCGACATCATCAAGCAGAAGGCGCCCGAGACCAACGGCGGCTTCACAGCCATCAACTTCGGCAAGACTTCCAGGCTGGTCTACGAGAAGCTGACCACCGACCACCCGATCGACCTCACCCGCTACCAGGTGCTCAACTGCTACATGGGGCGGGCCGGACTCATCAACTCGGGCGGCGCCTCCTCCGGCGAGGGCGACCTCAAAGAGGCTGTGCGCACGGCCGTGATCAACAAGCGAGCCGGCGGCACGGGCCTGATCTCGGGACGCAAGGCCTTTCAGCGCCCCATGAAGGACGGGGTCGGTCTGCTCAACGCCATCCAGGACGTCTACCTGAACCCCGAGATCACAGTCGCCTGACGTTCGGTCCCGGCCGGCCACTCGGCCCTGTCATGCTTGCTGCCCAGAGCAAGGAGGGATGACATGAAGTTGCACCTGCTGGACCTGGGATCCATCGAATACGACGAGGGCTTCCCGCTGGCCGGGGCGGGCGTGAGCACGCTTTCGGAGCCGAATCCCGCCGCGGCACGCCGGAAGGTGGCGATCATCGGGGCGCTGATCGAGCATCCGAAGATCGGGCCCATCCTCTTCGACACCGGAGCCGCGCCCAATGCGCGAGAGGTCTGGCCGCCGATCGTCTTCGAACTCTTCGCGATCACCGAGTACCGCGACGAGCAGCGCCTTGACAACGTCCTCGGCGCGGCCGGCTTCGGCCTCGACGACGTCAAGGCGATCGTGCTCTCGCACATGCACCTGGACCACGCGGGCGGCCTCGAGTTCTTCCGGGGCAAGGACGTGCCCGTCTACGTGAGTGCGACCGAGCTGCGCAACGCCTTTTACGCCATCGCCTCCAAGGAGGACATCGGCGCCTACGTGCCGCATTACATCGATTTCTCCTTCAACTGGCAGCCCTTCGACGGAGACCACCTGGAGCTCTTCCCCGACTTCCAGCTCCACCTCCTGGCCGGCCACACGCCCGGGCTGATGGGCCTGCAGCTGGACCTGGCCAACTCGGGCACCTTCCTCCTCACCAGCGACCAGTTCCACCTCCGCGAGAACTACGAGCAGGGGCGGCCGCTGGGCTGGCTGCTGCGCGATCACGCCGCCTGGTGGCGCAGCCACCGCCTGGCGAAGCGGATCGCCGAGAACATGGACGCGAAGCTGGTCTTCGGCCACGACCGAGAGGTCCTCGCGGAGCTCAAGAAAGAGCGGTTCTATGACTGATCGGCCGGCCCGTTGACGCCGGCGCTTCTGGCCTTCTTCCTGGTCGCTGCGCTGCTGATCGTGACGCCGGGGCCGGACATGGCGCTGGTGACCAGGAACGCCCTGGCCGGGGGACCGCGGGCTGCGCTGCAAACGGGATTCGGCGTGATGGGCGGCGTGGTCGTCTGGAGCGGCGCCTCGCTGCTGGGCATCGCTGCAGTGCTGCAGGCTTCGGCCATCGCCTTCACTGTCGTGAAGCTGGCCGGCGCCGCCTACCTGATCTTCCTGGGCCTCCGGACCCTGCTCGCTCTACGCGCCCCAACCGGCGCCAGCCGGCACGCAGCGACACCGTCAGGCCGCTTCCGGCTCTCTGGAGGCCCCCCCTTCCAGCAGGGCCTGCTCAGCAACCTGCTCAACCCGAAGATCGCCGTCTTCTTCACCAGCCTGATCCCGCAGTTCGTCACGCCAGGCCCCGGAGCCACGCTTGAATCGGCCCTCCTCGCGGCCACCTTCGCGACGATGGTGCTGGCGTGGCTGACCGCGTACGCGATCCTCGCCGGTAAGGCCAGGGAAGTGCTGCAGCGTCGACCGGTGAAGCGTCTTCTGGACACGGTCAGCGGTTTAGTGCTGGTCGGGCTCGGCCTCCGGCTGGTGGCCGACTCCCGCTGACCGAGAGCCGCTGCCGGACGGCTCCTGGACTCCCATGAGGAATTCGATGATCGCGGCGTTGACCTCCTGCGGCCGTTCTTGCTGAGTCCAGTGGCCACAGCCTGGGAGCAGAACGGTTCGCCGCAGGTTGGGCACGAAAATGCCGAGCTTGTTGAGCAGCTCCCGGCCGCCCCCGAACTTGAGGGTGAGGTCGCGATCACCGACGACATACAGAGCCGCCGGCTGCACCCGGGCACCCTGCCAGGGAGCGGTGAGCTCCCAGTTGCGATCGATGTTGCGATACCAGTTCAGCCCCCCGGTGAACCCGGATGTCGCGAACTCCCTCACGAAGGTGTCTATGTCCTCTTCCGTGAGCCAGCCGGGCATGGTTTCGGGTTCCAGCATCTCATCGAGCCAGCCTCGACCCGGCGGGACCACCATCAAGGGATCCGACTGGCTCTCGGGCGCCTCGCCGGAAGCTGAATAGAGCATGCGACGAAACGACCTACGCGGGTCACGGGCCAGCTCGGCGTCCGCGGTCCCCGGCTCCTGAAAGTAGATCTGGTAGAAGCCTTCGCCCACCGACTTGCGTACGAGGCCCAGCGGCGGTGCCGGAGGGCGCGGCCGGTAGGGCACGCTCAGGCCGACGACGCCTCGAATCCTGTCCGGGCGCATCAGGGCCGTATGCCAGGCGACCGGCGCACCCCAGTCGTGCCCGACGACGAAGGCTTCGTCCTCGCCCAGCGCGTCCATCACCCCGATGGCGTCTCCAACCAGGTGAAGGAGCGTGTACTGGTCGATCCGCTCCGGCCGGTCGGTGCGGCCATAGCCACGCTGGTCGGGCGCGACCGCGTGGAAGCCGGCCTCTCCCAAGGCCCGCAGCTGGTGGCGCCACGAGTACCAGCACTCCGGGAAACCATGCAGGAGGAGCACCAGCGGCCCGGTCCCCATCTCGGCGATGTGTATCCGAATGCCATTCGCTTCGACGAATAGATGGCTTACTTCCGACATGGATGCCTCCAGTGCTCCGCGAGGGCTGCGCTCCCGGCAGTGTAGGCGGCCGGCGGCCGCTGTTAAGCCGCTCGCGGCTGGCCTCGACGCCTGCTCCCCGCTACGCTTCTCGGGCACATGAAGCTGGCCTTCCTCGGAAGCGGCGCGGCCTTCTCACTGGAGCGCTACAACGGCGCCGTCGTGGTCGAAGACCGCCTCCTGCTGGACGCCGGGGCGCCACTCCTGCCGCACATGCACCGGCTCGGCATCGATCCCGGCGGCATTGAGGCGGTGCTCCTGACACACCTGCACGGGGACCACATCCTCGGACTCCCGACCTTCGTGCTCTATCGCGCGTTCTTCCCCTCCGCGGCGCCCCTGCCCATCCTGGGACCGCCGGGCACCGAGGAGGTCCTGGAGCGGCTCTTCACGCTCTCCTGGGGCGAGGCCTGGGCGCAGCATCGACAGCAGGCGCAACTCGAGTACCGGGTCACGGAGGAGAACGGCTGGGTGGCCGGCGTCCCCTACGAAGCCGTGAAGCTGGATCACGGTTCCATGGACTGCAGGGGTTATCGACTGCGGTTGGACGGCCGGCTGCTCGCCTACGCCGGCGACACCACCGCCAGCGCTCCGCTGGAAAAGCTCGTCAGCGGTGCCGACGTCGCCATCACCGAGGCCACGGCGCCCGGGGGAGCAGAGAGCCACACCAGCTGGGAGGAGGCGAAGGCCCTCGCCGAGCGCCACCCCGGCACCCGTTTCCTCTTCAATCACGTCTTCGAGGGCGAGGTCCCCTGTGGGGTCCACGACCTGGAGGTGATGGATGCCTGAGGACCGAGTTTTTCCCGGGACGCTGGCGGCGCCTGGGAAAAATGTGTGGAAATCCGCGGCGCTATCGCGCCGGCCGCCGGCGTCCCGGAGGATGTAGCGTGTCCAGTGCAGAGATGAGCAGCCGGAGCCTCACGGCGACCCTGCTTGGTGTGCTGGCCGGTGCGGGCGGCTTCGGTGCGCTGATGCTCGCCGGCTGGCTGCTCTACCGCCGGCTCTGGGGCGATTCCGCGACGGCACTGCTCGTCATCGTCGTGATCTTCGGCGCCGCTGGTCTCTACGCCGGCTGGCTGCTGGGCGTGATCGTGTTCTCCGCCCTGCGCGGCTCGGACGAGGGTGAAGAGCCGGCGGCCTGAGACGGACCGCGACACCGGCTCGGGGCGCCCCCTCCTGGACCGCCTGGGCGTCAAGGCAGGCATGCGGGTGGGCCTGATCGCCTTCCGAGACGCCGCCTTCGAGTCTGAGCTGCAGGAGCGGGGGGCGCGAGTGGAAAGGTCGCCGGCCCCCGCGCTGGACATGCTCTTCTACCTTGCCGCCGAGCCGGCCGATCTCCTCTCGCTGCGGGAGCTCGCCTCCCTGATCCATGACGCCGGGGCGATCTGGGTGCTGCGGGTCAAGGGCGCCGGGCTGAAGATCCGCGAGGTGGACCTGATCGAGGCGGGCAAGGCCGCGGGGCTGGTCGACAACAAGATCGCCAGCTTCTCGGACACCTACGCGGCGATGCGCCTGGTGGTTCCGCTCGCCAGGCGGAGCAGGCGGGGATGAGCGCACTAGCTACTATTCCTGACGTGGAGATCCTCGGTCCCAAGGGCCCCAAGCCGTACGGAGGCGTCGGGCTGCTGGCCTGGGCGCAAAACGAGCTCCTGATCGCCGACCAGATCATGGACAACCCGGGAGGCGGCCTGCTCTTCGCCTCCCAGACGGTGGGCCAGGTCAAAGCGGCGCTGAGGGAGGCGGACCGGTCGCGATGGGGCGAAGCCGTCCAGCTGCTCGACGAGGCCGAGGACCTCATGGTGCGGCGCCAGTTCGCGGCGGCACGGGAGCGGCTGCAGAAGGTCCGGGAGGCACTCCGGGGGAACTCGGAGGCCACGGCGGAAGGCGGGCGCGAGGATATCCGTCGAGAGGCGCCAGAGGGCGAGGCCCCCCGACCAGTCTGACCATCGCGCCGGCGGGCGCCCGGCTCTAGGCCCGCCCCATCTCGGCGATCAACTCGTCGGCCTGGTTGATCATCGCCGCCGCCGCGCGTGGGTCCAGCGGCTTGCCGTCGAAGGCAGCGGCTTCCAGGGCGGTCAGCATCTGGCCGGCCGCGGCGTCCCTGCGCTCCGAGAAGCCCTGGATGCGCAGCAGGTAGACGCGATAGGCGCCGTCGCCGGCCGAGTCCGATCTCAGCGCCCGGGTCGCGGCTGCCAGGCTCAGCAGTCCGACCCTGCCGGCCGGCGAATTGAGCTGCTCGAGGCTGGCGGCGACGCTCTCGTAGGCAGCTCGCGACTCCCCTATCCCGGGCGGCTCAGCCTCCTGCTGCAGGGCCTCGGAGACGACTCGTCCGTCGTGGGCATAACTGTCCCGCAGGCCGACCAGCGCCAGCAGCGTCGGACGGATGTCGGCCTGGTCGACCCAGGTCCGGGAATCCAGCCGGTTCCTTGCCACGCCGGGTCCGGCCACTGCCAGCCATGCCGTGCCCAGGTCGAGGCCGGGGGCGCCCTGGTTATAGGGCCTCCGAGGATCGACCGCCAGGCAACCCTCCAGGATGCAGGTGGGCGGCCCTCCGGCCAGGTGGTAGCCGGGATTGGCGAGCAGGACGACGCTCGGCGTGCGGGCGGGGTCGGCGCTCACCATGTGTAGGAGCCTCAACTCGGCGCGGTCGGCCATGTAGCGAATCAGCGGCTGGCTGGCGCCGCTGTACGGGTCCTGGACCACGAGCCGGCCGGTGGCCCTTTCGAGGGTCCGGGTCACGGAGGTCACCGAGCCGGGATCGCCGTTGACCCAGAGCGCGTATCCGGCGGCGTCCTGCAGACCAAGCGGAGTGCTGACCCTCTGCTGCTCGGCGAGGAGACCGGGCAGGTTGACCTCGATCGTGCCTCGCTGCTCGTAGCCGCACTGCACCTGCGCTCCGTCGCAGCCGGCCGGATGCGGCGGAGCACCGACAAAGCGGGCGCTCTCGCTTGCCGACACGACGAACAGGGTGTTCTCGGGTCCGATACCTCCTCGCTTCAGGCGATCGAGGAAGCGCGCGAAGGCGCGGTCGTAGTCCTGGAGCTGCTGAACGTAGCCTGGCTCGCCCGGCCCGTAGGCGCCCCAGGCCGCGGAGTAGTGGGGGTCGGAGAGATAGGCGAAGGTCACCGGCACCCCGTGCTCCTGCATCGCCGCGGCATAGCCGAGGCTCACGGACGGCGTCATGGCGCCGAATCCGGGGAAGCGGTCGAGCGGCCGGCCCTCGAGGTCGGTCAGGTGCCCGGAAGGAGCGATCCGTGGGTCCAGGTAGCGCTGGCCGTAGAGGGCGTTGTAGCCGTCGTAGCCGCCCGGCTCATCGGGTAGGCGGTCTGGCCGGCCTCCGAGCGAAGCCGAGCAGGCGAGACTTGGCCGGGCGCAGTGGATGGCGAGGCCCAGGAAGGCCGCGGTCCCCACGGCGGCGTCGGCACGGGCCTCGCCCACCTCCTTCGAACCGCGCCCGAAGACTGCCTCCAGGTCCGAGGTCGTGTTCTCCAGCACCAGCCCGGCGGGCCCTCCCGCCGCGCCGACGTCGCACCCGGCCCGAGTGAAGGGCACCCAGGGCGCTGGAACGTTGCGGCCGCCGGAGGTCACCAGGTTGAAGCCGGCATTGGCGACGCTGCTCGAGCGGCCATCCGAGATCCGGGACGTCCAGTAGAGGGAGGAGCCGGCGCCAGCGCTGCTGACGTCCTGGTTGAGGTAGCGCCAGCCGTCCCCCACCGGCTGGCCGTGGTGGTCGGGATAGAGGCCGGTCAGCGAGGAGATGGCGTCGCCGCCGCCGTTAGGGATCAGCGCCCCGTGAGCGTTGCCGAGGAGTGTGCCGTTCTCTTCCAGGAAGCCCTGCAGGCGGGGCATCTGCTCAAGGTCCGAAGGCACGCTGGAGACGTCGCGGCTGAGGTGAAGGTTGTCGAACTGCAGGTAGACCACGTGCTGGATGCCGTGGGCCAGGCGGCAGGGCGAGGGGGGTGATGGGGCTGCAACGGCGACGGGCTGGCGCTCTAGCGCGGCCCCGGTCAGCCAGGATGCTGACCCGCCCAGCACCACCGCGAGGAGCACGACGAAGAAACGGTTCTGGAAGACCGCAGCCACGACCCGAGCAGTCTAGAGGCGCGGCGAGAAACCTGGCCCAAGGGTTCGGGGGTCACGCACTTCACCGCCCCTGCAAGGCGGTGACCGCCTCCAGCCAGCTCTCGTCCCCGGCCGCAGACCTGGCCAGCCAGTGCTCGGCGCCCCAGAGCAGAACCGTCTGGTATCCGGCTTCATGCAGGCCCTCCAGCAGCGAGGCCAGATCGTTCGGATCGAACCCTGCGGGTCCCCAGGGCTCGGCCTGGGCCTCGGTCACCCAGGCCTGGCGGTCGCTCTCCTCAGCCTGGCGCCGCCAGCGCTCGGCTTCGACGGTCAAGGCGCTGTCCGCGCGAGCCACCCGGTTGAATCCGAACTGCCGGCGTCCGATCCTCAGGTAGACGTCCAGCCCGAGCACGTCACCCGGAGACAGCAGCTCCAGGAGGCGCCCGGCGCCCTGCCCGCGCGGGGTGGAGAGCGTGTCCAGCAGCCTGTTGAAGTGAGCGAAGGCGGTGAGCACGACCTTGCGGCCCGCGTCGGCCGCGCGAACGGCGGCCAGTTCCTGGCGGAGGATCTGGGGTGCGATCCACCAGCGATGAGGGCCGGAGATGTTCAATGGCTCGTTCTCCACCTGCCAGGCGGTTAGGGCGGAGTGACCGCGATACCGCTCGACGGTCTCCTGCAGAAACTCCAGCACACCGGCAGTCAGGGCGGGTCTCGAGGCCGCGATCTCGCCACGGGTCCGGCGCGCCGGCTGCAGGTAGCTGGGCAGATAGAACTCCGGCCAGCCGATCGCCTTCATGCCCACGGTCAGCACCAGGGAGCGGCCGGCGGCGGCCACCTGGTCCAGCTGCCAGTCGAGGTCGTCGTACCCTTCGCGCTCGACGTCCGCCCAGTAGGCGCTCAGGCGAACCGGGTCCAGGCCGAGCGAGAGCAGCCGCAGCAGCGCCGGGCGCCATTCCAGGCCGGCTTCCTGGGCGCGGCGCGGCGAGAAGCTGACCCCGAGGCGCAATCGCCGCCGGCTCCGATCAGGAGGGGCCGCGCCGGCGCAGCTCGCCGACCTTGACCAGGGCGTCCCGGAGCTCCTGGATCCAGTCCGCCTGGTGTTTGCCAACCAGCCTCACGCACCAGGCCAGGGCCTCGCTGCGGCTGCGCGCCACCCCCGCTTCGACCAGCGTGTCGAGGACCTGCCGCTCCGGCAACCGGAGGCGCGTCATGACCGGGATGGAGAGCGTCGTGAAGAGCCGGCGCTCGCCGTCAACCGAGGCGCCCCAGGAAAGCTTCCGCCCGAAGCGCCGCTCTGCGTCGATGGCAATGCGCATCCGCTGCTCCCTGGTCTCCTCGCGGAATTGCTCCAGTTGACCTTCGCCGGCGACCCGCCCCGCCTCCGATCCTGAACCGGCTGCAGGCAGCGTAGCGGCCAGCTTGCCGATCACCAGGACCTCCTCCCCGTCGATCTCCACCTCGGGCGGACCGGCAAACCAGCCTTCCGGAAGGCGACCGATCAGCCAGCCCCGGATCTCGGCCTCAGACATCGTAATTACATTGTTACATTCCGCTCGCCGGCTCAGTCCCAGCGAACCACCAGGTCCCCCCGGGACCGCGTTCGGCCGATCAGCTCGGCGTTGCGCTCATCGGTGCCCAGAGACCACAGCCGCGCCTCCTCCGGAGACTTGCCGTACGCGACGTGCCGGGCGATCAGGCGCTCCAGCCGCAGCCGCTCGTCTGTCTCCACGTACCAGCTCTGGTCCAGGAGCCCGCCAACCTCGGCCCAGGGTGGCTCGGCAACCAGCAAGTAGTTTCCTTCAGTGACGACCAGAGGGATGCCGGGCTCCACCGGGATCGACCCTGCGATGGGCTCTTCGATCTCTCGTCTGAAGCTCGGCGCGTAGACCGTGACGTCTTTGAACGGCTCGCGCAGCCGCCGCAGCAAGGCGGCGTAGCCGGCCGCGTCGAAGGTGTCGACTGCTCCCTTTCGCTCACGGCGGCCAAGCCGCTCCAGCTGGGAGTTGGCCAGGTGAAAACCGTCCATCGGCACGTAGACCGCCAGCCCGGCGAGGTCCTCGACAAGCCTTGCCGCCAGGGCCGACTTCCCACCTCCGGGTTTCCCCACGATGCCGAGGATGCGGCGGCGACCGGGTACAGCCAGCCCCCGAGCCATTTCCAGCGCGTCCTTGTAACTGGCGAATGAGTCCGGAACGGCTTGACTCTGCTCATACTGCGGCGCTCTAATGTGATAGTCGTGAGGGGTATTTTCGGGATCGCTTGCCCTGTGCTTGTCTGTGTGATCCCCACTCATATTTGCTCACCCACTGAGTATTTAACGCCCTGATCTTGATTGTCGTCGAGCTTCACGGGGTGCGGACACTGCACCGCGAGCTGATCCTGGTTGGTCGCCTTGGAGTAGCCGAGATCCCGAGGCGCCTTGGCTTGCCACTGTGTGCTTACCCAGGTTCGGAAGTACGGAAGTCCCCACGCGATCACGAAGGTCGGCCCATCCGCGGTGGCGGTGTAGGGCGACTCGATATTAACCAGCGCCGCCTCGAGCCGCCGCTGCGCATTCTGCAGCGTGGCCTTGTCCCAATTGACGCCGCTGGCCAGCTTGGCCGTGAAGACGTCGTTGTAGATCGGCGGTAAGACGACCGTCACTCCGTTGTCCAGGATGGCAGGCAACTGCTGGACCAGGTACTGCTCCTGGTCACGGGAGACGACCGTCGCGGCGTAGGCCGGCGTCGGGTTTATGAACTGGTCCAGCACCGAGTAGACGCCCCGCCCCGTGATCGCGGCGGCGGAGATTGCGGTGGTATTCCTGAGAAACTTGCGTCTGCTGACGCGCGAGGTTTCACCAAAGGCCATTCCTTTCCCCCCTTACTGAAGTGTTTACGTGGATGCCGTCTGCCCTGAGTCAAGGAGGCGGCGGAGGCAGGACGGCGGAGGCAGGCACCGGCTCCAGTGAGGGTCGCCTGCAGCCTCTAATTTCACGAGAGACGGATGGTCAGGCCCAAGCAAGCTTCACCGCCTTCGATCGCAACATAGCCGCCACAAGCCTCTGCAAACATCTCACACCGCAAGCCTCTTATCGGCTAGCGTTACGGAGGCCGCGAAGGAGTGGTCAGTGCAAGCGGTGGGGATTGGCCGCGTGTGGATGTTTGAACGCTGGTAGCGGGGGTCCAATGAATCGGTTCCAGTCAACCCGGCGCCGGCAGCCGGCGCGCGAGGAGCGCGAGCGGCGATTTGCCGAGGCCCTGACGGCCTATGAGAGTGGCAAGCTGACACTGACGCAGGCGCGGATCGCGGCCGGTCTCGCATCGCGGCCGGCCTGGCTCGCCTACCGTTTTCCTCGAATGTTCGGCCATCTTAGTGCCTTCTCGGCCGCCGACCGGCTGCGCCCGGTCTACGCGCCCGAAGGTGGCTGGCGGCTGGAGGCCGCCGACCAGGCTGACCACCGCGCGGCGCTGCCTCCCGCGCCGCCTCGCCCGCGACCTGTGGAGGCGCCCGCGTCCGAGCCCCCCGCTGGGCCTTCGCCGCCACCGACTGTAGGCGCAGGCATCGGCGGTTTCCGGTGATCTATGGGTTGTCGATCCCTCAAGGCCAGGTGCCGCCACCAGAGTGGGACCCTGTTCACAGACCAGGGACGTCGGTCACGCGGTCGTGGCCTTGGCCGACTCCCACGGGATCTGGTTGGGCAGCCCAGGCTCGCTGTGGCTGTATGCGTCGGGTCGCTGTTCAAGGTGGCGGACCTGCCGGTGGGCGCCGTCGGCGGTCAGTCG
>CATPBP010000250.1 GCA_955652675.1 Candidatus Dormiibacterota bacterium | reverse complement strand
GTCTCCACCGCCTCGAGGCTGCCCGGGCCCGGGATCGGCGCAACCCGAGAGAGGTCGACCCTGCCACTCCAGGCGTCGACTTCAACAGACGCTGGATCCCAGACGCCCTCCACCACGGCCGCCACGCGCATCAGCGCCGCCCCTCAGGAGTCCCGGAAAGAGACGCCCAGGCCGCCGCCCGGGTACCGCCAGCTGATCGCACCCTCAAGGTTGCAGGCGACGTAGCAGGTCCCGCATTCGAAGCACTGCTCGTGGCTGAAGACGATGGAGCCGTCGGAGAGCAGGCTGAAGAGGTTGGCCGGGCAGGCATAGACGCAGCTGTGCAGCGTGCAGTCCTTGCAGATCTCGCCGTCGACGGTTATGTGCGGCACCTCGTCGGGTCGAAATCGCACCGTCGCCAGCTTCTCCTCCAGCGTCGTGCTCACCATGCGAAGGCCCTCCCACCGTCGACCAGGTCGCGGACCAGCTGCGACATCGGCAGCCCGGCCCGAGCCAGCTCCGCCCGCGCAACCGAGATCAGCTTGCGCTTCGGCTCGGGGCCGGAGCGAAGAACCTGCTCGGCCAGACCGGTCAGCAGGCCCGGATACACATTCTGGAGCCGCTCCGACATCACGAACCTCGGCGCCGACCGGTAGCGCCGGAAGTCCTTCAAGACGAACCCCTGCTCAAGCCGCGACTGGTAGGCGGCCAGGGCCTGGGCGTCGGTCCGGCCGCGATCCAGGGCCGCGGCTGCAGCCTCGCCGGCGGCCCAGCCGCTTGCGATCGCGTAGTTGATCCCTTCCAGGTAGAGGCCGACGGCAAAGCAGAGGCCGGCTGCGTCGCCGGCGACCAGGAGGCCGTCCCCGTAGAGCCTGGGCATCATCCGTACGCCCGCCTCCGGGACCATGTGGGCGGAGTATTCGATGAGGCGTCCTCCGCGCACCAGGGGCGCCACCGCCGGGTGAGCCTTGAACCCCTCCAGGAGGTCCTGGGGCCGGACGCGTCTCTCGGCCAGCGAGGAGACCTGGACGATCACGCCCAGCGAGAGGCTCTCCCGGTTGGTGTACAGGAAGGCTCCTCCGCTGACGCCTCCCGAGACCGAGCCCAGGAACTCGTAGGTCATCCCCTCGTCGCCGCTCAGGTTGAACCGCTCCTCGAGGGTGCTGCGATCCAGGCCGATCACCTCCTTCACGCCGAGGGACACGTCGTGGGAGTCGAGCTCGCCGCGCAGGCCCGCCTGCTTCGCCAGGAAGGAGTTGACGCCGTCGGCGGCGACGACCACGCCGGCCTCGATGTCGCCGTCCGGTCGCCGCACCCGCACCCCCCTCACCGCGCCGGAGCCGTCGCGAATGAGCTCGTCGACGACGGTCTCACAGAGCAGAGTGGCACCGGCCGCCACGGCCTGCTCCGCCAGCCAGCGATCAAAGCGTGGGCGCAGGAGGGTGAAGGCGTTGTATGGCCGCTCCGCCCAGCCGGCGTTCTTGAAGTCCACGGTCAGCGAGGAGCTCGGGGACGTGAAGCAGATCGCGCGCCTGGTCAGCACCCTCTCCAGGGGGGCGCTGTCCCAGAAGCGCGGCACCAGGGCTTCGAGGACCTGGGGCGCGTAGAAGGCTGCCCCGGAGACATTCTTGGCGCCCGGATAGGCGCCGCGCTCGATCAGCAGCACCGTGCGCCCCGCCCGGGCGGCGACCATCGCCGCAGCGCTGCCGGCCGGTCCGGCTCCCACCACCACCACGTCGAAACTGACGCTCAAACCGGCGCTCTCTCCGTCCGGAACGCTCGCAGCCTCTCGACCAGGGCGGGCACCACCTCGCGGGCATCCCCCACGACCGCCAGCTGGGCACGAGCCATCATCGGGCAGGAGGGGTCGGTGTTGATCGCGATGATCGTGTCCACGTCCTTCAAGCCGGCGGTGTGTTGAACGGCCCCGGAGATGCCGATCGCCAGATAGAGGCGCGGCCGCACCGACTGCCCGGTGGTGCCGATCTGCCGCTCGAAGGGAACCCAGCCTTTGTCCGCGAGCGGGCGGCTGGCACCAAGCGCCGCTCCCAGCAGGTCGGCCAGCTCCTGGACCGGGCCGAGGAGCTCCCGCTCTCCGATCCCGAGGCCGGCAGCCACGATCCGTTCAGCGTCGGCCAGCCGCACAGAGCCGGGATCGGCCGGCAGGCGCTTCAGCAGTCGGGCTCGGCCGGAGGCTGCAGGAGCCGGCAGCCGCCGCACATCCATCGGCCGTGGTCGAGACGGAGGCGTTCCCCTTCCGCCGACGCGGAGAGCGGCGACCAGGGGCAAGCCGGGCGGCGCCAGCCAGCGCTCCTGGACGCGGTCGTCGTGCGCCCAGCGCAGGACCAGCAGACCCCCGGCCTGGGCACGGAGGGCTGCGCAGTCCATGACGCAGGCGGCGTCCAGGGCGGCGGCCAGGCGGGGCGCCAGGTCGTCGCCGGCGGCGCCGGCCGGAAGCAGCACCGCGGCCGGCCTCTCCTGGCCGAGACAGCCGGTGAGCGCGGTGACCCACCTCTCGGCGTCGTACTCGTCCAGCCCGTCGACCACGTAGCCCCGGTCGGCCCCCAGCGCAGCCAGCCGCTCCGGCTTGCCGGTGCCGGTAACGGCTCGCACTCGTCCGCCCAGTCCGTGCGCCAGCTCAGCGGCGACTCCCAGGACCTCCAGGTCGTCTTCAACCCAGGTCCAGACGCCGGCCTTTTCCGGCCCCGCGCGCGCCTTGTCAACGGAGTCCTCCCGGCCGTTCACAGGGACAGGGCCACCTCGTAGCCCTCCTGCACGGCGTTGCCCGCCCTTCGGGGCGCGACGCAGTCGCCGGCGCGGTGAACCTCCAGCCGGCCCTTGAGAGACATGTACAGGCCGTCGTCGGCGCGGCCGTGGTTGGCCACCACGATGCTGTCATAGGGTCCCAGCTCGACCTGCCGGCCGGAGGCCACCTCTACGGCCTGGATGAGCCCGTCCCCGTAGCTCAGAGGCGCCAGCCCGGGGCGGATCCGCACGCCCATGGCGAGCACCCGCCGGTGCCAGTTCTCGTAGTCGAGCGTCAGCCCCAGATCCTGGCCGACCAGGAGAGAGGACGCCACCACCTCCACGCGGTGGCCGCGCTCGGCCAGCCACTCGGCGGTGCTGGTGGCCTGGTGGAAGCCGACCATGTCGACGACGGCGACCGCATCTCCCAGCTCGGCGCCCCTCATCACCTCCCAGACGCTGAGAACTCCCCCGGCGGGGCTGGCCGGCAGCGCCCCGGTGCAGCAGACGACGGCGTCCCAGCCACCTCCAAGCACCTCCTCGGCCTCCAGCCGGACACCCGTGCGAACCTCGACTCCGGCCCTCCGAAGCTCACCGGCCAGGTTGCGGACCAGGTCGCCGAACTCGGCTCGGTTGGGAACCTTCACCGCCAACCTCACCTGTCCCCCGAGCTCCGCACCGGCCTCGGCCAGGGTCACCCGGTGGCCCCGCCGGGCGGCCAGCGCCGCGCACTGCATGCCCGCCGGGCCGCCGCCCACCACCAGCACCCGGCGGCGTCTCGCTGCCGGCGGGGGACCCGAGCCCCCGAACTCCCTCTCGTGGCCCGTGGCGGGGTTCTCGATGCAGCCGAGGTCCAGGTTGAGACCCTCCCGGCCGATGCACTCCTGGTTGCAGGAGATGCAGAGCCGGATCTCTTCCACGCGGCCTTGTCGCGCTTTGAGCGCGGTGTGTGGATCCGCGATCTGCTGGCGGACCATCCCGACCAGGTCGCAGGCACCCCCGGCCAGCACCTGCTCCGCCTGGACCGGGTCCTTGATGCGCCCCACCCCCACGACGGGCAGCTCGGTCACCTGCCGCAGGGCCGCCGCAGTGAAGAGCTGGTACCCGGGCGGCAGGTGCATGGAGCCCTCGACCATGTAGAGAGTGTGGGTGGCGGTGCCCAGCGAGGTGTTGAAGTAGTCGACGAGGCCGTCAGCGTCCAGGAGTCGCGCCGTCTCCACCGAGTGCTCCAGCGTGAGGCCACCCTCCAGGAACTCGTCGCCCGGCAGCCGCACGCCGAGCACCAGGTCGCGCCCCACCTGCTCACGTATGGCGGCGATGATCTGGCGCACGAGCCGGGCGCGCTTCTCCACGGTGCCCCCGTAGGCGTCTATGCGGCGGTTCGCGTAGGGCGAGAGGAATTGCCGCACCATCGAGGAGTGGGAGCACTGCAGCTCGATGCCGTCGAATCCTCCCAGCTGGCAGTGGCGGGCGACGCGCGCGTAGGCCCGGACGACCTCGTCGATGTCCGCCTGCTCCATCTCCTTTGGCACCTCCCGGAAGAGCGGGTCAGCGATGGCTGAGGGGGCCCACACCGGCTGCCGGGTGTAGGTCGAAGCCGCCTGGCCGCCGTTGTGGTTGATCTGGGCGAAGATCGGCGTGCCGAGAGCGTGGATCCGGCGCGTCAGCTCGTCGTAGAGCGGTATCACCGACTCGTCGAAGGCCTTGATCAGGCGCTCGTAGGGGTGGTCGGTCGGGTGGACGGATTGCTCCTCGCTGATGATCAGACCGGCCCCGCCGCGAGCCCGCTCCTCGTAATACGCGGTCAGGTCGGCGCCCGGCTTGTTGTGCTCGGCGAGATTCGTGAGGTGGGCGCTGAAGACGATCCGGTTGGGGATCGTGATCGAGCCCACCCGCAGCGGCGAGAACAGGTAAGGGAATTGCGGATGCCGCATCAGACCTCCCCCCCGGCGCGGCCGCCCTCGAGGATCGCGTGCAGAGCTCGGCGGGGCGCCAGGCAGTCTCCCACCCGCCTGACCTCGAGCTCCGGGCGGCCTTCTCGCAGCCGTTGATAGAGCGAGTCCTCGGCCAGCTCGTAGTCGGCCACGACCACACAATCCACCTCCAGGAACGACTCCTCCGCTCCGAAGCGCTGGCGCAGCCGAACACCGCCGGACTCCACCTTCAGCACCGTGACCAGGCTCCGAAACTCGATCTCCAGCGCCGCCGCGGCACGGTGCCAGGGCATCAGCTCGCCAGTGGCCCCCAGCTGCCCTGAAACGAAGGAGTCCTCGGTGAGGATGGTCACCGGGCGACCACGCTCGGCCGTGAAACGGGCGGCGTCGATTGCCGGGTAGGACCCCTGGCGATCGATTATCGCCACGCGTCCCTTGCCGGGCAGCCGTCCACCAAGCACGTCGCGCACCGAGACGACCCGCCTGAGATGGCCACCCGGCAGGTCGTCCGGCGGCCTGGAACGGCCGCCCGTCGCCAGCACCACCGTTTCCGGCTCCAGCTCAGCTAGCAGCGACGGGGTCGCCTCGACCCCCAGCCGGACGTCGATCGGCAGCTCGGCGAGGCGGGCGCTGAGCCACGCCGCGACCAGCCCGAAGGTCGCCCGCTGGCCGCTCGCCGCCACCATCCGGGGCATGCCACCGAGCTCCTCCGAGCGTTCCACCAGCGTAACCCGGTGCCCGCGCAGGCAGGCGATCCTGGCGGCCTCCATGCCGGCCGGCCCCCCGCCGACCACGAGCACGCTGCGAGCCTGGGGAGCCTGGGCCAGCGGCGGCCACTGACTCTCGTAGCCCGCCTCCGGATTGTGGACGCAGCTCACCGCGGCGTTGCTGGCCGACCTGACCATGCAGTCCTGGTTGCAGCGAATGCAGGGCCGGATCCTGTGCCGGGCGCCATGCGCGAGCTTGTGCGGCAGATCCGGGTCTGCGATGAGGGCTCGCGTCATCTCGCAGGCGTCGGCTTTCCCGGCCGCGATCGCCGCAGAGGCCTGCTCGGCGTCCACAAGCGATCCGCTGGCGAACACGGGGAGCCCGTCCACCGCTCGCCGCACGGCCGCGGCCAGCTCCAGCGCATAGCCGGGCGGCTTGTCCAGCCCGGCGCGCGTGGCCTCGACGCTGTAGATCGAGCCGATCACCACACTCAAGTAGTCCACGCCTTCGACAAGCCCGACGGCCAGCTCGGGCGCCTGCTCGGGCGTGATGCCGGCCCAGGGCGCCAGCTCGTCGCCGCAGAGCCGCAGCCCGAGCACCAGTCCCGTGCCCAGCTCCCGGCGCACGGCGGCGATCACCTCGCGGATCAGGCGTGCACGCTCATCCTGGCCGCCGCCGTAACCGTCGGTCCGCTGGTTGGTGAGGCCGGAGAGGAACTGGCGAAGCAGCGAGTACTGCCCTGCGTTCACCTCCACCCCGTCGAGGCCGGCCTGGGCCGCCCAGCTCGCCGCTCGCGCGAAGCCCTCCACCACCACCGCGATGTCCTCCGGCTCCATCACCTTGGGCATCTCCAGGGTGGCCGGGTTGGGCACCGCCGAAGGCGCCCAGAGCGCCCTCTTCAGGATGTGCCCGGTCCCCTGCATCCCGCAGTGGCTGAGCTGGGCGATGACCACCGCCCCCCGGGCGTGCAGCCGCTCGCCGAGCCGGCGAAAGGCGCCCCGGATGGCCGGGTCGTAGCCCCGGATGGCACGCTGATAGGGGTGGCTGGAGGGGTGCACCTGCGCCTCCTCCAGGACGATCAACCCCACGCCGCCGCTGGCGCGCCTTTCGAAGTAGGCAGCCAGCCGCTCCCCCGGCAGCCCACCCTCTGCCAGGTTGGTGCAGTGAGGGGCGAAGACCAAGCGGTTTCGCGCCGTCACGCCGGCCAGAGGCAGCGGCTCGAGCAGCGCCGCCGACGCCGAGACGGTCACGGCCGGCGCCGCTCTAGCAGGTTGATGAAAAAGGGTCGTCGAGCGAGTTGGCCATCGAGGTGGTCCAGATTCGGGCGCATTTCGGAGCACCGGAGTGAGCGCATCTGAATGATGCGGGAACGAGGAGCGCAGGAAATAAGCCCGAAGATGAGCCGCCTGGGGGCCAAGGCGCCGACGGGGCCGACGGCCCGTAACCCTTTTTCATCGACCTGCTAAGGCTGCGGTCCGGAGCCGACCGTGCGCGAGGCGGCGGGAGCCCGGGGGGAGATCGCCCTGGGCTTCAGCGCCAGGGGCAGCAGAGTCGCAGTCGATCCCGCTTCCGGTTTCCGCACGCACTCCGGGTCCGGATCATCGAGGTCGACGCCGGTGAAGTGCTTGACAGCCATGCAGCCGCCATGACAGCGGTCGTAGGCGCCGCAGCTCCGGCACTGGCCTCCCACCTCCCAGCCGCGAAGCCGCTCAAAGAGGGGCGAGCCCTGCCAGACCTCGCCGAACGATGAATCCCGCACGTTGCCGGCCTTGAACTCGGGCGCCAGCACGAATGGACACGCGTAGACGTCGCCGCGAGGGTCGACGCAGCAGACGATGCGCCCGGCCCCGCACATGTTCAGCCCGTCCAGGGGCTGGCCCAGGGCGGAGAGATGGAAGAAGGAGTCGCCGGTGAGGACGTCCGGGTGGGCGCGAAGCCAGTCGTAGAGCTCGCGGTTCTGGGCCTGGGTGAGCTTGAGCGCCTCCCAGACCGCCTTTCCTCGGCCCGAGGGCCGCAGGCGCGTCACCCGCAGCTGGCCGCCCATGCCCGTGACCATGGCATGCAGCT
This sequence comes from Candidatus Dormiibacterota bacterium, assembly GCA_955652675.1. Classification (GTDB taxonomy): domain Bacteria; phylum Chloroflexota; class Dormibacteria; order Dormibacterales; family Dormibacteraceae; genus Nephthysia. The sequence continues at coordinate 4,392 of CATPBP010000250.1, read as the reverse complement.
CGTCGAGGCCCTGGAAACTGCGCCGGGTGACCACGTGGTTGACCTTGAAGGGGAAACCCTCGGCGGCCAGCAGCTCCATGGCGGTGCGGGCCCTCGAGAAGGAGCCCTCGCCGCGGATCGGGTCGTTGACGCCGGGCGAAGCGCCGTCCACGCTGATCTGCACGTCGAGGTAGTCGGTGGAGGCGATCCAGCGGGCTGCACGCCGGTCCAGCAGAGTGCCGTTGGTGGAGAACTTGACCCCGATACCCTGCTCGATCGAGTACTCCATCAGCTCGAAGAAGTCGGGCCGCGTCATCGGCTCGCCGCCGCCGACGTTGATGTAGAAAACCTTCATCGCCGCCCACTCGTCGAGCAGCCGCTTCGCCTCGGTCGTGTCCAGCTCGTCGGGCGCTCTCTTGCCAGACGAGGAGAGGCAGTGGACGCAGAGCAGGTTGCAGGCGTAGGTCAGCTCCCAGGTCAGGCAGATGGGTGCCGCCAGGCCCTGCCTGAGCGCGTCATAGTACATGCAGGACCCCCCTCCGGCGCAGCCCCTCGAGCACCGTGAGCAATCGGGGCAGCGCCTCCTTGGTTACCTTCCCGGCCGCCTCCAGGTCGCCGGCGATCTCGCCCAGCGTGTGGCCGCCCGCCGACTCAACGAAAGGCAGCAGGGCGTGGTCGACGAAGAACAGCTGGCGATCCCGGTAGCTGTAGGCGAGGGCCCCGAATCGCTCAGGCCGCAGAGCCACGGCGTCGTCGAGCCGGACCCGATCGCTGAGCTTCAACCCGGCTCAGTAGACCCCACACATGCCGTCGATGGTGATCTCCCGAACCAGGATGTCCCCCAGGTCCTCGTCGCTCAGCTCGGCACCGAAATCCACGTCTTCGACAGCGCCGGTCGACTCGAGTGAATCCATTGGTTACCCTCCCATCAGAGTAGTCGAACCCCTATTCTCCCTCCCCCAGCCCGGAAGTAATTACGATGCTTTCCGCTGTGTCCACGCTGCAGCTGGTTCTGGGCCTGCTCGTGGTGGTGGCCGTGCTGGCGCTCGTCTCCCACCGGCTCCACGTGCCCTACCCGATCGTGCTGGTGCTCGGCGGCCTGGCACTGGCGCTGGTTCCCGGCCTGCCCCCGGTCTCGCTGGCACCGGACGTCGTGTTCCTGCTCTTCCTACCGCCGCTCATCTTCTCCGGCGGCTGGTACACGTCGATCCGCGACTTCAAGGCCAACTTGAGGCCGATCGGTCTGCTCTCGATCGGCCTGGTGCTCTTCACGATCGTCGGGGTGGCCGCCGTCGCGCACGCTGCCGTCCCCGGCCTGTCGTGGCCAGTCGCCTTCGCGATCGGCGCCATCGTGTCGCCGACGGATGCCATCGCCGCCACCGCCATCTTCGAGCGCATGGGTGTCCCCCGCCGGGTGATCACGGTGCTGGAGGGCGAGAGCCTGGTCAACGACGCCACCGGACTGGTCGCGTACCGCTTCGCCGTGGCTGCCGTGGTGACGGGCGGCTTCTCGCTCTGGGAGGCGGGCATGCAGTTCCTCGTCGGAGGAGTCGGCGGCGTCGCGCTGGGGCTTGCCGCCGCCTGGGCCCTGAGCCAGGTCGGACGGCGCATCGAGGACCCGGTAGTCGAGATAACGCTTTCCTTCCTTCTCCCCTACGGCGTCTACCTGGCGGCGGAACAGCTGCACCTTTCCGGGGTCCTTGCCGCCGTGGCGGCCGGCATCTACCACGGATGGCGAAGCCCCCAAGACTTCTCGGCCACCACGCGCACCCAGGCCTTCGCGGTGTGGGAGATGGCCCTCTTCGTTCTGAACGGCCTCGTCTTCATCCTCATCGGGCTGCAGTTGCGTACCGTCCTCGGTTCGCTATCCAGCCGTTCTCCTGCGGACCTGATCGGGATCGCGGTGGTGGTCTGCCTGGCGGTGATCGCCATTCGCTTCATCTGGGTCTTCCCGGCTACCTACCTGCCCCGGCTGCTGAGCCGGCGCGTCCGCCAGGGCGATCCCTATCCGCCCTGGCGCCAGGTCACGATCGTGGCCTGGACGGGGATGCGGGGTGTGGTCTCCCTGGCGGCCGCCCTCTCGCTCCCGCTTCAGACCAGCGGGCACGCGCCCTTCCCGGACCGTGATCTGGCCATCTTCCTGACCTTTGCCGTGATCCTGGTCACGCTGGTCGGCCAGGGCCTGACCCTTCCGTTGCTGGTCCGAGCCCTGCGCCTCTCGGCAAGCGAGGAAGAGCAGCAGGAGGAGGCGGACGCCCGATTCCGCGCGATCGAGGCTGCCGTGGACAGGCTCGCTGAGCTGGAAGACGAGGAATGGACGCGCGATGACGCCCTGGCCTACATGCGCCGCTACTACGGAAAGCGCAGGACCATGTTGGCCACACGCTTCAACCGCATCGAGGACGGGCACGGCGAAGACGGCCACGAGCATGGCGACGGGGCCGACCACCTGGTGGAGCATCGCGACCGGCGCAACTCGTTCCGGCGCCTTCAGCAGGAGCTGCTGGCGGCCGAGCGGAACGCGGTTGTGCGACTGCGCAACCGCGGCACCATCAACGACCAGACGCTGCGGGCCATCCAGCGAGACCTGGACCTCGAGGAGCTCCGGCTGGCCGCCTCCTGATTTCGGGCAGCCCTCCCCTTGCGAAAGGGGAGCAGCCAGCCGTCAGCGAGGAGGCTGTCGGGGAAACGCTCGCTGGATGATCAACCATGCCCCCAGCGCGATGATAACCAGAGGCCAGAAGATGTCCGACCTGACCCAGTTCAGCAGGCCGAGGCTCCGCAGCAGCGAGTAACCGCCCACGAGCACCAGGACCACTCCCCAGAACCAGGTCCACTGGCCACTCCAGTAGGAGCGGCGCCTTTGGTGCCTCGAGTCGCGCCACTCTTCACGAGACCCTTCAGGGGCCGGCGGAGGAGGCTCCCGAGGCGGTTCACTGGCCACGGAACCATCCTAAGGCGGAAGTGAGCGGCCCGCAGTTCCATGGCTACGTCCTGGGAGTACCCCCTCCCGAGCCCTCCCCGCAAGTCAAGGGGGAGGGAGAGAATCAGGTCAGTTTGGCTTTCAGGGCTATCAGCCGATCGTGTGACTCAAGGAGGCGGCTGCGGGACAGCCTGCCGCTCTGGGCGGCGGCGAGCAGCGCCGCGTAGGCGGCCAGGCCCGCCGCCGGGGAGCCGTAGAGGGCGATGTCGGCGCCGGCCGCGACAGCCTCCACTGCGCGAGTCCCGACGTCTCCGCTCAGGGAGGCAGCGTTCAGGTCGTCGGTGATCACGACACCCTGGAAACCGACCCGTTGACGCAGCTGGCCGATCACCTTGGACGAGAAGACTGCCGGCTTCTCGGCGTCCCAGCCCGCGTAGACCGCGTTGGCGAGCATGACCATGTCCACTCCGCCCTGGCTGAGCTGCCGGAAGGGGACAACCTGCTCTTCCAGCTCCGCCGCGGAGGCGCCCACGCGGCCCAGCGCCGTATCGGTATCGACGCTGAGGGACCCCACTCCAGGGAAATGCTTGGCGGTGGCCGCCACGCCACCTGACTGAAGTCCCTGGGCGAAGGCGTCGGCCAGCGCCGCGACCCGGTGGGAGTCTCCTGGGAAGCCGCGGCCCTGGGCCGCTTCGAATCCCTGTCCGGCCGTGACGTCGGCCACTGGTGCGAAGTTGACGTTGATGTGGTTGCTGACAAGCAGAGCCGCCGTCGCTTGGCCCTCGCTCCTTGCCTCCTCCTCGCTCGCCATCAGCCGTGGACTCTTGGGCGGCCCGGGAAGACGTTTGACCGTGCCCCCTTCCTGGTCTGTGGCCACGAACAGCGGTGGATTTCCGCCCGCCGCCGCATTCTCTTGCAACAGCTGCACCTGCGCCGGCAGGGCTCCGCTGACGTTCCTCGAGAAGAGAAGAATCCCTCCCAGCTCCCCTTCACGGACCGCTCTCAGTGTGCCGGCGTCCGGCGTCCCGCCATCGATTCCGCTGATCACCATCTGGCCCACCAGCTGCGACAGAGTCAGCCGATCGTCCCTGTCCTCGCGAGGCGGAGCCGAGGCCTCGCCGGCGGCCAAGGCCGTCGGCGCCTTCTCGAAGCTGCCGGACGGCGTGACGGAAGGCCTTGCTGACAGCCGTCCAGGCGTCGCGGTGAGCTGTCGAACCAGCAGCAGAGACCCCAAGACGGAACAGGCGGAGAGCCCGACGGCCACAGCCACCAGGATCCTTCGCCGCCTACCCATCTGGCCGGCAGGCTATCAAGAATCTGCCCGATCGCCGGTGCCGGGGCGCCGCTAGGCCGGCGAGGTCGGCGGGGGTGGAGGCGGCGGAGGCGGCGGGGGTGGCTTTCCGGCGAACGACCCGAGCTCCCCTTCGCTCCCATTGAAGTAGCTGGCGTCGACATCGCCGGCGATCCCCGGGACGCTGGCGCTGCTGGAG
>CATPBP010000249.1 GCA_955652675.1 Candidatus Dormiibacterota bacterium | reverse complement strand
TAACAAGCCTAAGAGAGCGCTTCATCTAGACAAAGCTTCTCCCTCCCACTTGCGGGAGGGTGGGGGTGGGGATCCTTCGACGGCCGCCGACCGCGATGGGCACCACGCCTATGCCCGCCGAGCCATGTTCCTCGTGACGGGCGGAGGGCTCGGGCGCACGATACCTGTCAGCGAGTCGACGCTGCGACTGGCAAGAACGCATCGCCTGCTTTCGCCACTATCCCCTTCCCCCGGGGAGGGCCCAACCGGCCCTCCCCGCCCCCAGCTCCGAACTGGGGACAAAAAGGTGACCCCGACGAACCGCCTCCGGGACTCGGGACCAGCCTTGCGGCCATTCCCGGCTCCCTCGCGCTGTTCCTCGGGGCCGTCGCTAAGCATAGGGCTCAGGAGTCCGCGCAGCAAGCGCCCTGTTCGCGGGCTTGCCAGGCGACGAAAGGTCGCTTGAAAAGCAGTAGGGTCGCTGGCTCAAGCTCGGGATGCCAAGCAGCCGATCGAACCCGATGCTGCCTCTGTGGCACGAGATCGGCCCCGTCCCGGACGAGCCGACCAGTAAAAAGAAATGACCCCGACGAATCGCCTACCGGCTGGCCTTGCGGCCTGCCAATCGCGTGTCCCTCGGGGCCGTTGCAAACATTAAGGCCAGGGGCCATTTCGGGCAAGGGTCTTCTACGCTGGGTAGGTAGGCTACGGATTGGAGCCGCCGGTCGGCCGCCGCAGGAAGTTCGATCGAACGCGCGGCTCCGTGGAGCCAGCGATTCATACCTCACAGGGGCCAGAATCTAGAGCCATGGCGACTGCTACCGAGACGAAGTGGATTTACCTGTTCTCAGAAGGGTCCAAAGACCTGAGAGACCTCCTCGGCGGCAAGGGCGCCGGGGTAGCGGAGATGACCAGGGCGGGCATGCCGGTGCCGCCCGGGTTCACCATCACCACCGAAGCCTGCCGCGCGTACTACGCCGGCGGCCGCCAGGTGCCCGAAGGCCTGTGGGAGCAGGCCGAGAGCGCTCTGGCCCAGGTGGAAGAGCAAACCGGCAAGCGGCTGGGCGACCCCCAGAACCCCCTCCTGGTCAGCGTCCGCTCCGGCGCCAAGTTCTCCATGCCGGGGATGATGGACACCGTCCTCAACCTGGGCCTCAACGCCCAGACACTGGAGGGTCTCCAGGCCCTGACGGGCGACCAGCGTTTCGCGCTCGACGCCTACAGGCGATTCGTCCAGATGTTCGGCAAGATCGTGAAAGGCATCGACGGCGACCTCTTCGAGGAGGCCCTGCACGGCGCCAAGGAGCGGGCCGGGGTCAAGACGGATCCTGAGCTCAGCCCGGCTCAGCTGAGCGAGCTGGTCGAGGAGTTCAAGGCGATCTACAAGAAGGAAACCGGAGAGGAGTTCCCGGACGATCCCAAGCAGCAGCTGCGCGCCGCGATCGAGGCCGTCTTCGCCTCCTGGAACACGCCGCGGGCGGTGGCCTACCGGCGCCTGGAGAAGATCCCGAACGACCTGGGGACCGCGGTCAACGTCCAGATGATGGCCTTCGGCAACATGGGCGAGGGCTCGGGAACCGGGGTTGCCTTCACCCGCAACCCGATCACCGGCGAAAAGGAGCTGTACGGCGACTTCCTCTCCAACGCGCAGGGCGAGGACGTGGTGGCCGGCATCCGCGACACCGAGCCGATAGCGGCCCTTCGCCAGCACATGCCCGAGGTCTACCGCCAGTTCGAGGACTACGCCAAGAAGCTGGAGGAGCACTACCGGGACGTCCAGGACCTCGAGTTCACGATCGAGCGCGGCAAGCTCTACATGCTTCAGACGCGCAACGCCAAGCGGACCGGCGAGGCGGCCATCAACATCGCGGTCGACCTGGTGAACGAGGGGTTGATCAGCAAGGAGGAGTCCGTCGCCCGGGTCGAGCCCCGGCAGCTGGAGCAGCTGCTCCACCCCCGCGTGGACCCCAACGCGCAGGCCGATCCGATTGGCAAAGGCGTTCCCGCGTCGCCGGGCGCGGCGACCGGTCAGGCGGTCTTCGACGCGGACACCGCCGAGGAGTGGGGCAAGAAGGGCCGGGCCGTGATCCTGGTCCGGGTGGAGACCAACCCCAACGACGTCCACGGCATGATCGCGGCCAGGGGCATCCTGACCTCGACAGGCGGCACCGCCAGCCACGCGGCGCTCGTCGCCCGCGGCATGGGCCGGCCCTGCATCGTAGGCGCCAACGGCATCCTGGTCGATCTCAAGAACCGGCAGTTCTCCGCCAACGGCGCCACCGTCAAAGAGGGCGAGGAGATCACCATCGACGGGACGACTGGCAACGTCTTCCAGGGCAAGGTTCCGACCATCGAGCCGAAGCCGTCCGGCAACTTCCAGACCCTGCTCGGCTGGGCCGATGAGGTGAGGCGCCTGGAGGTCTGGGCCAACGCCGACTACCCGCGCGACGCCCTCAAGGCGCGGGAGAACGGTGCCCAGGGCATCGGCCTCTGCCGGACCGAGCACATGTTCATGGAGGAGGAGCGCCTGCCCGTGGTCCGGGCCATGATCATGGCCGAGACCACCGAGGAGCGGGAGCGTCAGCTGGAGCGGCTGCTGCCCATCCAGCGCGGTGACTTCGAGGGCATCCTGGAGGCGATGCAGGGGCTGCCGGTCGTGATCCGGCTGATCGACCCGCCGCTGCACGAGTTCCTGCCCAACTACGAGGACCTGGTGGCGGAGACCACCGAGCTGCGCGTCACCGGGAAGGACCCAGGCCGGCTGGCAGAGCTGGAAAAGCTCAAGGAGCGGGTGGAGCAGCTGCGAGAGGCCAACCCGATGCTCGGCCTCCGCGGCGTCCGGCTCTCCATCCTCTATCCGGAGATCACCCGGATGCAGGTTCGCGCGATCATCGAGGCGGCCTGCAGCCTGCGGAAGAGGGGAATCGACGCCCGGCCCGAGATCATGATTCCCCTGGTCGGCATCCTTGCCGAGCTCGAGGCGGTCAAGGGAGAGCTGGAGCCGGTGGCCAAGGCCGTGCAGGAGGAGCAGGGCGTCGAGGTGCCCTACAAGTTCGGCACCATGATCGAGGTGCCGAGGGCCGCTCTGGTGGCGGGCGAGATCGCCAAAGAGGCTGAGTTCTTCTCCTTCGGCACCAACGACCTCACGCAGACCACTTTCGGCTTCTCCCGCGATGACGCCGAGGGAAAGTTCATCGTCCGCTACCTGGAACAGAAGATCCTCCCGGCCAATCCCTTCGAGTCCATCGATCGGGCTGGCGTGGGAAGGCTGATGGGGATCGCCGTGCAGGAGGGACGCGCAGCCCGGGCGGACCTCGAGATCGGAATCTGCGGGGAGCACGGTGGCGACCCCGATTCCATCCAGCTCTGCCATGCGCTCGGCCTGGACTACGTCTCCTGCAGCCCCTACCGAGTGCCCGTCGCCCGCCTCGCCGCCGCCCAGGCTGCAACCGCAGGAGGCACGACCACAAAGTAGGCCCGTTTCCCTCCCCCTGGCGGCCGCAGGGGGAGGGATTTACTTACTCTCTGTGCGGTGTCCCCGCAGCCGCTGGAGGACGTGCGCGATCAGGTTCGAGCCAGGCTCAACCTGGTTGACGTCGTTCGGCAGCACGTCCAGCTGCGCAAGAGGGGACGGGAGTGGATCGGTCTCTGCCCTTTCCACGAGGAGAAGACGCCGAGTTTCGGGGTCAACGAGCAGCTGCAGTCCTGGTTCTGCTTTGGCTGCGATCGCGGCGGGGACATCTTCAGGTTCGTCGAGCTGCGCGAGAAGGTGGCCTTCCCGGAAGCCCTCCGCATCCTGGCCGAGCAAGCCGGCGTTGAGATGCCGGAGAGGTCGGGCCACGACCAGGCGCGCACGCGCCTCAAGCGCCGCATCCTGGAGCTCAACACCCTCGCGGTCCAGTACTACGAGTACGTACTCCATTCCACGCCGGCCGGCGAGCAGGGACGGGACCTGCTTCAGCGGCGGGGCGTGGGGGAGGAGATCGCACGTCGCTTCGGTCTCGGCTACGCGCCTGGGGGCGCCAACTTCGCCGCCTATCTGAAGCGCCGTGGTCACGGGCTGGCGGAGGCGCAGGCGGCCTGCCTGGTGAGGTCGGACGGCCAGGACTTCTTCCAGCGACGGCTGGTGGTGCCCATCCGGGACGAGCGAGGCCAGGCCCTGGCTTTCACGGGCCGGACCGTGGTTGCCGACGAGGTCCGAAAGTACATGAACACCCGTGAGACGCCGGCCTACGTCAAGGGGCGAGTGCTCTTTGCGCTCGACCTGGCGCGCGGCGAGATCGAAAGGCGCGGACACGCCGTATTGATGGAAGGACAGTTCGATGTGATCGTCGCCCATCAGTTTGGCGTCGGAAACGCGGTGGCCAGCTCGGGCACAGCGCTTTCCGAGGACCAGCTCAGCCTGCTCAAGCGCTTCACCGACGAGGTGGTCTTGAGCTATGACAATGACTCGGCCGGCCGGGCGGCCGCCTTCAGGGCGATCGAGATGGCACAGGCCCAGAAGGTCCGCGCCCGGGTGGTCCGGCTCCCGCCCGAGGCCAAGGACCCCGATGAGTTCCTGCGCGCCGGAGGCTCGTGGGAGCAGGTGCTGCGGGCTGCGCCCACGGGCTGGGAGTACTTGCTTCGCGAGGCGATCGGGGAGCGCGGCGGGTCTCGCCCGGCAGACCTCGAGGTCGCCCTGCGGGACGTGAACGCCGTGCTCGGCCGGATCGAGGATCCCGCGCTCCGCGAGCAGTACCGGCAGGAGGCGGCCCTCTGGCTCGGCATCGACCAGAGAAACCTCGTCTACCAGCCTCCGCAGCCGTCTCGCGTCCGGCAGGAAGGCCCCGCGCCGGCCGGATCTTCAGACCGTAATCGTTTAGCGCCTGAAGGAGTCGGGAAGAAAGTGTCCAGGATTGTTGGTTACCTGCTTCAAGTGTTGGCCGTGCGGCCCGAGGCGCTGGAGCGTGTTCGTGCCTCGCTGAACCTGGCCGACCTGGAAGGGAACGACCGGGTCGCGTACCTGCATATGGTGGAGACATTGCAGAGGGGCGGCCTTGAAGCCCTGGGCCGAGAGGTGGGGGATTATCCCCCCGAGCTGGAGGCCCTGGTCAGGAAAGCTTGGGCGGCGCCGCCGCCGGGTATCGGGGACGACGTGGTGGACGACGTGATCCGCCGGATCGCCCGCGACGCCATGCACCGTCGCAAACGAGGGATAATTGCGGGTCTTGCCGAGGCCGAGCGCTTGGGCGACCACGAGAAAGTCGCGGCTCTCGAAGTGGAGTGGAGAGAGCTGAGCGGCCGGACGTGAGAGGACTGGGGTTGGAGACAAAGTTTGGCTAAGACCAAGGACAAGGTGGAACCGCGACTCGAGGACCTGCTGATACAGCAGGCCGAGGTCCTGATTGTCAAGGGTAAGGAGCAGGGCTTCCTGACCCCGGACGACGTTCTCGACGGCTTCCCTGACCTGGAGACCACCGAGCCGGAGCAGATGTTCCGGATTTTCGGCTCCTTCAAGGAGATGGGCATCGAAGTGTCCGATACGGCGGGCGACTTCGAGGACAAGGAAGACGCCGACGACGACATGCAGATGGAGATCGAGATGATGGACTCGGTCTCGCTGGACGACCCGGTCCGCATGTACCTGAAGGAGATCGGCAGGGTCAGCCTCTTGACCGCAGCCGACGAGGTCGACCTCGCCAAGGCGATCGAGGCGGGTTCCGATGAAGCCAAGCAGCGTTTGACCGAGGCGAACCTGCGGCTGGTCGTCTCAATTGCGAAGAAATACATCGGCCGCGGAATGTCCTTCCTGGACCTGATCCAGGAAGGCAACATGGGCCTGATCCGGGCCGTCGAAAAGTTCGACTATCACAAGGGATACAAGTTCTCCACGTACGCCACCTGGTGGATCCGGCAGGCAATAACCAGGGCCATCGCCGACCAGGCTCGCACGATCCGCATCCCGGTCCACATGGTGGAGACGATCAACAAGCTGGTGCGCGTCTCCCGGCGCCTGCTTCAGGAATTGGGGCGCGAGCCGTCGGACGAAGAGATCGCCGAGGAGATGGGGATCACGCCGGACAAGGTCAGGGAAATCGTCAAGGTCTCCCAGGACCCGGTCTCACTGGAGACCCCGATCGGCGAGGAGGAGGACTCCCACCTGGGGGACTTCGTCGAGGACAAAGAGGCCACCTCGCCTTCGGACGCCGCCTCGCTGACCATGCTCCACAACGAGGTGGAGGACATCCTCGACACTCTCACGCCGCGCGAGCGTCGCGTGCTCCAGCTCCGCTTCGGTCTGATCGATGGCCATCAGCGAACTCTGGAAGAGGTCGGCAAGCGCTTCGGGGTGACCCGCGAACGCATCCGCCAGATCGAGGCCAAGGCGCTCAGAAAGCTGCGCCACCCTTCCCGCTCCAAAAAGCTCCGGGACTACCTGGAATAGCGCGGGGGAGGCAAGCCTCCCCCACGGGCCCCCTCCTCGCGGGAGTGGTGAAATGGTTTCGGGGTGCGGGACTCACTCGGCCGGAGTGAATCCGGCCTAACAAGTAACGCCTAGCAGGTCGATGAAAAAGGGTTACGGGCCTTCGGCCCCGTCGGCGCCTTGGCCCCCAGGCGGCCCATCTTCGGGCTTATTTCCTGCGCTCCTCGTT
>CATPBP010000248.1 GCA_955652675.1 Candidatus Dormiibacterota bacterium | reverse complement strand
CCGGCTGTCAAGTGCGGCCTTGGTCACCAGCTCCGGTGGGGTCACCCCTCCGGGCCCGCACGTGCAGTGGCAATGGCCTTCATCGTAGATGTACACGCAGCTGCAGTGGTCGTAGTCGGGACAGACGTTGGCACAATTACAGTTCCTGGCGCCCCCGAGACTCACAAAGGAAATACTACGCCCCTGGATCCGAGTCCTCGATTGGCTTCACCCTCGAGGCGATTCGCCAGTTCCATGACTTACGATCCTCCGGGCCGAGATTGCTGAAAGGTATGCAGACGATGGCGCGTCCGTTGTCGTAAGGAGGGGGAGTCTTGAGCGTGCCCAGACTGCGCAGGTGATATAGGGAGCTGAGCAATCGCCGAATACGAGCACCAGGGCGAGGGCTCTAGCGCGCTTGCCTCCAGCCACCCCATGATCGAACATGAGCGAGTCCGCGCGCTGCTGCTCACCGGCACCGTCGGATCCGGTAAGACGGCGGTGGCGAGCGAGATGGGCCTGCTGCTGGAGGAACGGGAGCTGCCGAGCGCCATCGTTGACCTCGACTGGCTCGGCTGGGTGCACCTGGGGACCGCATTCGAGGGCGTGGAACGGCTCATCGCCGGGAACCTGGCAGCGATCTGGCCGAACCTCCGCTCCGCCGGGGTGCGCCGGCTCGTCCTGGTCCGCGCCATCCATCGCCGGGACGCTGTGGACGGTCTGCGGCGGGCCTTGCCGGACGTCGACCTGACCGTGGTCAGACTCTCAACTTCCGGGGCGACGGTGGAGGAACGCCTTCGGCGCCGCGACACAGGGCCGGTTCTCGAAGAGCACCTCAGGCAAACGGTGGAGATCGCGGAGTTGATGGATCGCGCCGCGCTGGAGGACTTCAAGGTGGCAAACGATGGCCGGCCGCTCAGGGAGGTCGCGGCGGAGATCCTGCTCCGGGCAGGGTGGGTCCAGAGAACGCCAGGAGCAGAAGGGCGAATGCGATCAGCACGATGACCTGCAGGAAGGCTTGCCGGGGTCTACACCGCTGACGAAAAGGGGTTGCTGTCGTAGCAGCCTTCGCGTTTTGACATATGTCCTCTGAGCCTGCTTTGCTTCCATCCGGCATGGCTGCCGGGCAGAGAGATTGCTGTCCGCAGCCAGGGGTATTCAGTCCACTACGGAGTCGCGAGAGGCCAGAGGTCTTGCCCAAGATTGGCGCGGGGGCGTTCCTACCAATGCTCGCCATCGCATCGATAGTTTCCGTCGAGCTCCTGCTGAGCGGACCGCCGTTGCTGGCGCTCGCGGCGCCCACGTACATCGTGGGAACCAGCAAGGACGCTCATAAGGATGGGGCGTTTCCCGCCGTGGACTGCCGGTCAACCCTGACTCCGGACCATCCCTGCACTCTCCGGGCGGCCATCGAGACCGCAAATACCGCTGCCAGCGGTGCCGCGATTGATGTGCCGGGTAGTCTCGTGATCACGCTCGACGCTACCCTGGGCATGCTAAACCCGAACGTTCCCATGAGCATAACGAGTAGAGGCAGCGGGAGTGCCGTTGTCGATGGCGGCCTCCAGACGCGAGTGTTTCACACAACAGATGCGACAACCGGCGTCACGATGTCAGGACTGACGGTGCGACATGGGAAACCCCCAGCTGGCTCAGACCACACAGGTGGGGGCATCGGGAACGAAGGCACGCTAACGCTAAACAACGTTGTGGTGACCTTGAACGAAGCCAAAAATGCGGCCGGCATCGCCGACACTGGCACCCTCACCCTAAATGGCGGCTCCGTGAACGGCAATACAGCGACCACGGACCCAACGTCAGGAGACTCATCCGTCGGAGGAGGTCTCGCCGTTGCATCGGGGGGCGTGGTAGTCGCTAACGGCACCAGCTTTGCGAACAACCGAGCAGACTTCGCGGGCGGCATCGCCACCTTCGGCAGGACCGTCCTTCGGTCGGTGACGGTGACGGACAATCTCGCCACTCGGGCTGGGGGAGGCCTCGCGGCCGGTGTCAGGTCTTCCAATCCTGACTTCGGGGCGGCTGATGTGACGATCACGGACAGCACGATCCGTGGAAATATGGCGGGCAGCCTTGGCGCCGGGATCTTTCTCGGCGCCGGACAGCTTGGGATGAGCGGAAGCACGGTGAGCGGTAACGATGCCTCGGCCGGATCGGGAGGCGGCATGTTCCTGACCAGCAGCAGCGCTAACCTGACGAACGACACTCTGTCGGGGAACGTCGCCGCCCAGGGCGGCGGAGGAATCGCCCAGGAGACCTTCAACCCACAGGCGGCCACCCAGGGAGGTGTTCTAGGCATGTCCCTTCCCGCGCTGTCCGGACTCGTGCCAAATCAGAAGGGAAAGAGCAGCCTGTTGACCAAGGCGTCAGAAAGGCGGGGAAGGCCGGCCGGCCTAAATGCCGGGGGCGATGAAGTCACTCTGGGCTGGGTAACACTGGCGGGGAATTCTGCTCAGACGGGCGGCGGCATTCTGAACGGCGCGGGGCTGTCGTTCACTGCCCATGACACCATTGTGGCCGGGAACACTGGAGCCGTAGGAGCTAACTGCTCCGGCTCAGTGACGTCAGGCGGTCATAACCTCCAGAGCGCCAGCGACTGCGGTTTCCGGGCGACTGGGGATAGGTCCAACTCCGATCCCAATCTAGGGGGGCTGGCCAGCAACGGCGGTCCAACCCAGACCCGGGCGCTGCAAGCCGGCAGCGCCGCTATCGACGGCGGCGGTCCCTGTCCGCCGCCGACCAGTGACCAACGTGGAGTCAGGCGCCCCCAGGGAACTGCGTGCGACATGGGAGCATTCGAGTCGACGACTCCAATCCCGGCTCCCCCTTCGACGGGGGGGCCGCCGGCCTTTGGGACCCGAAGGTTCTCGATCGCGGGGTGATCGCGTGCTTTATGGACCGCGATTGCCCTGGTTCCGGATGTGGCCGGAGGTCGGCAGGCCGAACTACTTGAGAACAAAGGTCACCAGCACGAGCGTTAGAGCGGCTGCCGCCATCGCCCCGGTTCCGATCCAGGTCAGCGTCTTGCTCAGGGTTCCGCTCACTTTGTCCTTCATGAGTTTCCGGTCGGAACCGAGGAGGACGATCAAGACGTAGCGCACGGTTAGGTCCAATGAGCCGTGATAGTCTGACCGGCAGCCAATACCCATGGCCGACTCGACATCGTCTGCGTTCCACCGAGTATTGGTCCAATACGTACTCGGCATTTGGCGGAGGGAACTTCTATGGCGTTACAATCGCTACAACAGCTGGACCAGTACAAGGTTACGCCGTTTGCGCCGGGCTACCCCGTTGCCGCTCGCTCGTTCTACAGTCCGGTTGACAACGTTCACGGAGCCTTGACGGACTTGCTCCAATCAGCGACAAAGAGCCTGGTAATCGCGATGTTCGGCTACGATGATGACCAGCTCAATCAGGTCATCCGCGCTCAGCTCGAGTCTGTGAACGTCTACGTACAGATGAGTCTCGATCAGAGCCAGGCCGGGGGGGTCCATGAGCGCAACATTCTCGCGAGTCTGTCCAAGTGGGAAAACAGTAAGGTTGGTAACAGTATCGCAATCGGAAAGAGCGAGAAGGGTGCGATCATGCACCTCAAGCTGGTAATCGTTGACGGCTTGGATGTCATAACCGGGAGCACGAACTGGTCGACATCTGGCGAGAGTCAGCAGGATAATCAGTTGACCGTGATCCGCGATCCGCTCGTCGCCGCCGAAGCCCGAGCCCGCCTGGACATCATCCACGACAACATGCTGAAACAAATGGCGGCCACCAGGCAGGTGACGCCGCCCGCAAGTCAGACGGCTACGCCGACACCCGCGTCCAGTCCGGGCTGAGCGTAATGGCAGCGCGCCTCACAGTCATCTCAGGGCGCCGTGACGACGTGTGAGACCGTGCCCGCCAGATTGGAGGTCCAGAGGCTGGTCTTTCCGTCCCCCGCCACTGCCACGGCCGGTAGAGGCACCCGCGCGCTCACCCGTGCTCGCGCCGGGTCGATGAGCTGCAGGTCCAGACCTCCGACCCACAAGCCATGCGATGTCACGCCGATCCCATCCTGGCCGTCACGGCCCAGAAAGAAGCCCACCGGAATTCGACTCACCACCGCGTTGTGCGCGGGATCGATGCGGTCCACGCTGCTGCCCTTCTCGTTGCGTACCCAGACCGCCCCTCCGAGGTATGCCAGGGCCAGCGGCAGCCGGCCCACGGGGATGCGCGCGACCACGCCCAAGCTGTGCGGGTCGACTCGAAGAAGCTGGTCGGCCTGGCTATCGGACACCCAGACGGCGTCGCTGGTCACCAGCAAGCTGGCGGGTCCCCCGCCAAACCCGGCATGGGTCGCCACCACCCGGTTCTGTTGGGGATCGACCTGAGAAAGGGAGTCGTTCAGCCAGTCTGCGACCCAGAGGCCTGAGGGCCCGAAGGCAAGGGCGAAAGGCTGGCCCGCAAAGGGGATCGTGGCGAGCACCTGGTCGCTGCCCGGATCGATTCGGACGATGGCCGGCCCATCACCCTTGGCCGCCCAGAGCGATCCCGCTCCGTAGGCGAGAGCGCTTGGTACGTCACAGAGGCGGACGCCGAATGACCCGACAGGTACGGCGTGGATGTCAGGAGCTAGACAGCCGCGCTGGCGGAGCTGGGCGGGGTCCCCGACGCGGATCGTGTCCAAGACCCGGTCGGCACGCGGATCGATCTTGGACACCGTGCCTTCGGCAGAGTTGGGCACCCAGACGAAGCCGCCTCCAACGACGGGGACTCCGGGCGTGGCCCCTACGTGCAGAGTCGCGACGACGTGCGGTCCGCCTGGGGGGGAGGTGTTCTGACCGCAGGCTGCGAGCACGACCAAAATCACCACCAGGATCGTTCCCAGGCCCGGCGCGCGACCACCAAACATGCCTGAGCTGTCTCGCGGCTCGGCTCGGGTTCCGCGCGACCCGCTGCTCGACCTCAAAGCCAGCCCTGCTCGGAGGCGGCGCGCCCATGCCAGTGTGTCTCTACCGAAGTGGCACTGGAGGTGAAGCAGAGTCTGGCCGGCGACGTCACCCAACTCTTCGACCTCAAAGGGCTTCAGCGGATCCCGGCCTCGCTTGAAGTCCTCGACGCGGTAGAACTCGGCGCGCGGGTGGATCGCGGCCCACGCCTCCCATAGCCGTCTGTTGGCTTCGCGGTACGGATCCATGGTCGCGCAGTCTAAGGTGTCAACCAAAGGCGGTCTCAGCTTGAGCGGGATTGTGCCCATCCGTTCAAACCCCTGGGACGGCTCTGCTTCTAGCTTTGAGCTGATGGCAGACCAGCGTTCCATGGCCTGGTTGATCCAGTCCTTGTTCACTGCCCGGTCGCTATCCGGAGTACCTCGTTACCAACCAACGTAGACCTCGGTATCCAGATAGCAAGCTATACACCGCCACAACGGAGGCTCTCGAATGAAACAAGCCCTGGCCGCCGGAAGACAAAGCACAAGGTCACACAGCTTACTGAGAGGAAGGAAGTGATCGACCCAGAGCTCTATCACCAGTTGTGGAAGCAGGAACATGGTGAGCGAGTCCGCACGGCGGCTCGCCGGCAGGCCATACGTGATGCTCGGCTGACTCGAGCGGCCGGACGCTCTTGGGAGTCGAACGGATCCACCTCGACTCACATGAACTGGTTGACTCTGCTTGGCGAGGGGGTCCTTCGAATCCGGAAGCATTGGACGATGTCGCGACCAACCCAGCATTCAGTTGGAGAGTCGCACCAATGCCAGACCGACCACATCATTTAGCTCTAGCTCAGATCGTTCGCAGCCACGATGACGCCGAACCCTAGCTACTTTGCTGTGCGTCACTGCCGGGTCGGCTGGCGTGGGCCTTGATGTTGTGCTCGGCACGAGACGTCCGGCGTGGCACGGTCAGCGCACTCACGGCACCGGCCACACCGATCAGGGCCGCCGCTGCGGATCCCAGTCGATAACCCGTCATCGGAGTCGCGGACGCCACGAGCGGTGACGTCACCGCAAGCCCGAGCGCGGTGCCGAGCTGGGCCGTGGAGTTGAGCAGGCCGGCGGCTACGCCCCGCTCGCTGCTTTCACCGCGGCCGTACCGGCCATCGTCGAGGCCACGGAGGCGGCGCCGAGTCCCAGTCCCATCAGGGCGAAGGCACCAACCAGCGAGATCGTCGGCAACCCTTTGCCCGGCAGGGTCAGCAGCAGCCCGATGCCGCCCACCACGCCGCAGAAGCCGCCGAGCAGCATTGCTCGCGCTCCGATGCGGGTGAGCCCGAGGGGAGCCAGCAGAGAACCGCAGATCACGGCCAGGTTGAAGGCGGGGAGGTTGCCCCCGACCACGCCAGGCCTCCGGACCAGGCTGTTGGGCACCAGCGGGCGAGCGGCGCGACCCTCGTGCCCCACAAAGAAGACCAGCGCCGCCGAGGACAGGGCAATGGCCAGCCAGCCGTTCTTGTCGAAGGGGACTGGTGGCCTGGTCCGAACGGGTCGGGATGGTGTCGGATCGATCCGCGGAGGCGCTCCGCCAGGTTGCCCGGGAGCACCAACGCCGGGCCAAAGCGGCCGTGCAGCGCGCCGCCTCACTCCGGGCGGCGGTCAACGAGACCTTCGGCGCGCTGGTGGAAGGTCGTTCCCCGAGAGCCGGTTGGGAGCAGCTGCGTCCCTTCGTTACCGCTGCCCTCCAGAAGGCCGAACTGACGGTCGACCATTCGGACCGGACGCTGGCCTGGGACTTCGCCGAGCTCGAGTCACTGCTGTGGCCCGTGGCCGAGGCTGCATACCGGCTGCTGATCAGCCCGAAGCTTCAGCGGCTGAAGCGGTGCGCCGCCTGTCCATGGTTGTTTCTCGACCATTCCAAGAACGGCAGCCGCCGCTGGTGCTCGATGGAGGACTGCGGCACCCATGAAAAGATCCGGCGGTACGTGACCAGGCGAGCCGAGCGCCGCACCGGCTGACGGTGGGTCAGAAATCGCGCCTGCCCTCGAAGTGGCGGGCTACCTCCGGCCTGGCCATCTGATAAAGCGCAATCCGATGTCCGCCCGGGGTCGTAAACGAGCAACAAGGGCCCATCGGGATCTCAAGCCTCCCCTCCGGGCTCCAGCCTCGGGACTCGAGTTGGGCGAGGGCATGGTCAAGGTCGTCGACCCGGTAGATGAAGATCGGGCGGTCGCCCTCTAGATGGTCGGTCAGGAGGATGTGTGGCGGGCCCTCCGTCAGCTGGACCATCGCCACCCTGGCGCCCATGCCCTCGACGGCGAAGACAATCCGTCCGCCCAACACCTTCTCGAAGTACACGATGTCGGTCGCCACGTCTGGGCTGGGCTCGTAGATGTAGTCGAGCTGCTCGAACACTGTGTGTGCAAGTGTGCCCTGTCCCCGCTTGGCGGGCAGGCTGGTCCCTGACCGCGTCCGCAGGCCCAGCTGGACGTCATCGGGGAGCCCGAGCGCGTGCCCGGCCATGGCGTCGAAACAGCTTGGAACGCGTCCTCGTCCCCGCAAGCAACGCGCAAAGAACTCTCGGTCCTCGTCCAATTCCGTCCGGCGCGTTGACAGCCAGCGGTCGCCGCGCTAGGGTCACTGCAGTCCCGGCAGCTGCTTTCGCAGCCGTGCCATGGGGCGTGGAGGTGGGCCATGGCCTGGAAGCTCGACGGCACCTATTTCGAGAACTGCAATTGCGACTGGGTATGCCCGTGCACCTATTCCAGCCTCACGAGTCCTGCCACCTACGATCGGTGCCACGTCATTTTGATTTACAACGTCCGGGCCGGTGAAGTCGACGGCCTCGATGTGAGCGGCTTGTCCGTGGCCGTTGTCGCAGATACCCCGGCAATGATGACGGACGGAAACTGGCGGTTGGGCCTGATCGTGGACGATAAGGCCTCCCAGGAACAATTTGACAAGCTCACAGCCGTCTTCGCTGGCCAGATGGGTGGACCGATGGGGGCGCTCGCCCCGCTCGTCGGCGAAGTTCTCGGCGTCGAGAAGGCACCGATCGAATACCGTGATGACGGCCTGTCTCACTACGCCCGAATCGGGGACGGTGTCGAGGTCGAGGTCCAGGACTTCGTACCTGAAACGCGCGAGGGCCAAGAGCCTACTCGGCTCACGGGCGTCTTCCATCCCTCCAACTCGACGCTGACCATCGCCAAGCCCGCCCTTTCGAGGATCAACGCGTTTGGGATGGAGTTCGAGAACGCCGATCGAAGCGCTTTCTCAGCTCCCTTCTCTTGGAACGGCTGAACGCAGCCGAACCACGCCGGGGCCTCCTTCAGCTAACGCCTCAGGCGACGGCCCTAGCACTCACGGGGGCGTTCGCCTGGCTGGCCGTTATCGGAGTGGCCCGAGGCATGGGCATGATGACCAGCGTTGCCGGCCTATCACTGCCGACGTTCGTCGGCATATGGACTCTGATGATGGCTGCGATGATGCTTCCAGGAGTGGCTCCGGTGGCTTCGCTGTACGCCCGCACGGTGCGTATTAATCGCTGGTGGCGCCTCGTGTTGTTCGCCTTCGGGTATCTCCTCATTTGGGCCATTACCAGCCTTCCCGCTTTTGGCCTCGCTTTGGTCGGCGCCAATCTTGCGCGGGTCCAGCCGTTCGCCGCGCAGATTACCTCGTCCGCGATCTTTCTGCTGGCGGGAGCGTATCAACTTAGCCCGCTGAAACGGCGGTGTCTCGAACACTGCCGTTCTCCCGTTGCGTTGCTCCTCCACTATGGATCTTACGCAGGGCGTTTGCGCGACTTGCGTGTTGGAGTTCATCACGCCGCTTACTGCGTCGGCTGTTGCGTTGGGTTGATGCTCATCTTAATTGGCGTAGGGGCAATGAACCTCACCGTGATGCTTGTCCTCGCCGGTGTAATCCTTCTGGAAAAGTACTGGACGCGGGGGGTGGCTCTCTCCCGTATCACGGCCTTAGCTGCTTTTGGACTCGCAGTCTTTGTACTCGCGTTCCCGCAGCTGACGGGCTTCTCAGCAATGTGAATCACGTCCGGCACCGCGCAAGGGAGGTCGTCATCAACTTCTGAGGCGGGCGTCCTTTCCTTGCCCGATGACCACGGTCAATCTGTCTACAAGTACCCGCTTCGGCGTGGAGGCCGCCTTCGCCGCTACAGGTTACGTCCCCTGCCTCGACCCGAACCTGGCGCGGCTTAGCATTGCTTTCTGCTGCGGCTATCCCCACCCCTGGATGCGTTACGCCAGCAACGTGCTCGTGGTCTCGGCGGTTTCGGCCTGCCCGGAACTTCGCTCCGGCTCGGGGTGGAACCCGGAGCAGAGCAGGTCCAGTCGCTCGATGCCGTCCGGCCCCTCATTGAAGAAGGCCACCTGCTCGATCACCTCCCACGGCCGGCCGGCGCCGTCGCCCTCGCGCACGACCCGGAACCGCCACATGAGCCGGTGCCTCGGTCCGACTGTCGCATGGTCGACGGCATCGACCTCAAAACGTGGAGCGGTCGCGAACCAACCCTGGAGCCGGGCGGCAACCTCAGCTCGCCCGGACCGTTCCTCCGGGCCCCGCGGCAGCAACAGCCGCATGCTCACGTTCGATGCAAGGCAGTCCGCCAGGCGAATGAAATCGCGGTCGGTAAGGGCCTTGAGAAACCGCTCTGAAGCGCTTTGAGTATCCATTTGACGCCACCGTATGTCCGCGCCCGCGCGTCCTACATCAACCGTTCGGTCGATTTATCGGCGGAGGTCAGAGCTGATCGGGTAGCGCTCAAGGGCGAAGAGAGCGACGCTCGCGGCGGCCGGTGCGAGCTAGCCTTGCGGACTCAAGATGGCAGATCCCCTCTAACCCCGCGGCCACTACATTCCCGTTCCTCCGCAGCCCAGACTGCACTCCTCCCGCTGGCCGTACCCTAGATCACATATGGCTGAATGGAGCGGTGTGCGCGGGAAGCGGGTGCTGATGACTGGCGGCACCAACGGAATCGGGCTGGCCGCCGCGCGGGAGCTGGCTGCCCGTGGCGCCGACCTCAGCATCGTGGCACGGGACCAGGCAAGGGGTGAGGCAGCCGCGGCACAGATCGGGGCGGCGGGTGGCGGCAGGCCTGTTGACGTCCTGCTCGCGGACCTCTCTTCCCAGGCGTCTGTGCGCCAGCTCGCGGCCGAGATTCTGGAGCGATACCCTCGTCTCGAAGTCCTCGTCAACAATGCAGGCGCCATCTACAGCAGCCGGCAGCTGAGCGAGGACGGGATCGAGTTAACCTGGGCGCTCAACCACCTTGCTCCATTCCTGCTCACGACGCTGCTGCTCGACCGCCTGCACGCGAGCGGCCCGGCCCGGATCGTCACGACCTCGTCGGACGCCCACCAGGGGGCGCACATCCCTTTCGACGACATCGCCGCCGAGCGCTCCTACGGGGGCCGCGGTTTCATCCGGTACGGACAGACGAAGCTGGCCAACATCCTCTTCACCACTGAGCTGGCCAGGCGTCTGCAGGGCACAGGGGTCACGGCGAACAGCTTTCACCCGGGTGTGGTGGCAACCGGCTTCAACCGGAACAACGGGCTCCTGATGCAGCTCGGGATGACCGTGATACGGCCCTTCGCCCGCAGCCCGGAGAAGGGCGCGGAGACGCTGGTCTGGCTTGTCGACTCAACGGAGGCCGGCGCGGAGAGCGGCGGCTACTTCGTCGACAGGCGGCGCGTCCTCCCCACCGCGGCCGCCCAGGACGCGGATGCCGCCCTGCGGCTGTGGGAGCTGAGCGAGCAGCAGACGCGAGCGGGTCGCACCGCCTGACTCGCTTTCGAGCGCGGTGGCCTGCCGCTCAGGAGGGTCCCAACAGTCCGGGCGGTTGGGAGTCAGGCTTGCGCGAGCGCCGCCAGATCTGGATCACGGCAAATGCGACGACGAGAACGATCGCCGCCACGATCAAGAGATAGATCAAGGGGTTTCCGGTCAGGAAGGAGCCGATGGAGCGGCCAAAGGTGGCACCGAGCCAGAGTCCCAGCGCTGCCCAGATCGCGCTGGACACGGCGACCGAAGGCAGGAACGTCGTGTATGGGACCTTCAGAGTGCCGGCCACGACGGTGATGGGAATCCTCAGTCCCGGCACGTGCCGGCCGAAGATGATCGCCAGTATCCCCCAGCGCTGCAGCCATCCTTCCGCCTGGACGAGCCGGTCGGTGTCGAGGCGGAGAAGGCCGCTCACTCGTGGGTGGTCGAGCAGCCGGCGCCCCCACAGCCGGGAGGCCCAGTAGAGGTTGCTCGAGCCGGCCAGGACCACGGCGATGATCCCGAGCCAGGACGCGATCAGCTTTGGCGCCGATCCGGCCGCGAGCTTGCCGAGGTAAGCGACGTAGACGTCGCCCGGGATCACGATGGGCACCCCGCTCTCCTCCACGTAGAGGAGAACCAGGCTGGCGGGGGCACCGTAGCGGTTCAGCACCCCCGCGGTCAGCGCTCCCAAGTCGGCGACCGCATCTGGGATGTCGCCCTCGAGGACCGCGATGACCAGCAGGACCAGGGCGAGGCCGATGACGGGCAGGACCGCCCGCCGCCGTCGATCAGGTCTTGAGGGGGCTGGCCTGGGCTCGGCTTCAGCTTCGGTCCTCATCTGGACAGCCACGCTACCGGCTCGGTGGTTCGGGCTGCGGCCGCCAGCCCGTGAGGGCCGGCGGCCGGCATGAGTCCGGATCAGGTGATGTCACCGCGGCGGACGACCAGCATGGACCCGGCGATGAAGGCCAGGCCATAGGCGGCGAGGACGAGCACCGCCTGACCTGCGCCCACCAGGGGCGTCGAGGAGACCACCGGACCGCCGCCGCGAGCGGCCTGCACCGCCTGCCCGAACGACAGGCCCAGGGCGGTGGCGTTCTGGCCGATGAAAAACTTCTCAAGAGTGGTCAGCCAGCTGAGGTTGAAGCCACCCAGCAGCCCGAACACTTCCTCGATCAGGAAGCGACGATAGCCGCCTGCCGGTCCGCGCTCGCCCTCCACTGGTATGCCCATCTGCTGCAGACCGGCCACGTAGCGCCGAACGGTACGGACGTCCACCTGCAGGCGATCCGATATCTCGCGGGCGGTCAGGCGCCGGTACGCCTGAAGCAGCTCGAGCAGCGTGAGCAGCCTGCCCAACGACGTGTCCACAACAGCAGGCTACTCCGGCTAATAGGGCCGATCCTGTCCTATTACCAACCTACCGTGGAGTGCATGGACTTGAATCCAAACGTGCTGATGGACCTGGCCCGAATTCGGAACCACGAGATGCTGGCCGCCGCCGAGAGAAAGCGTCTGGCGCGCACCGGAGCTCCCGAGCGACATTCCCCGCCGGAGCCACCGACAGAGCTCGACAGACGCGTTCGACGGCTTGAAGGAGGGGGGCGCACGCCGGTCACACAGGCCCGTTGGCCGATGGTCGCCTGGGGACGCGTGTTGGGTCTCAGAGCGACCGTTCGAATTGACTGGTTGGGGCCCGAAGGCGGCAGGCTGGCATCACGCCAGCTGTACGATCCGCAGCGGTGGAGGACCCTCAACGGCGGGCACTCGAAGCACCTGGAGCTCCAAGACGGTGCTCAGGCAGCCGTTCGGCAGCAGGAACACAGCCATCGTGACCGCCCGCAGCGTCCTCTGGAACCAGGGCACCTGGACCACTGAGCCAAATGCTGCTCGGCACATCGGAAGCAGCCTTGTAGTCGAGGCACTGGAAGGTAGTGACTTCTGGCAGCGCACGTTGTACGGCTTTGACCACGACAACGGACACGCGCTGCTTGCGCCCTTCGATAGACACCACGGGGCCGAAGTCGAATTCGAGCTGGCCAGTTTGACCGCCCTGTACGATCAGGCTGGTCTCATGCTGCGGGCCGGTCCAGACCGGTGGATCAAGGCTGGAGTCGAGATCACAGACGGCGTGGCCCACATTGGAGCAGTGGTCACCCATCAATCGTCCGATTGGTCGCTGTCGCCGGTACCCGATTGGCTCGGCGGCACCGTGACGGTTCGTGCCAGCCAGATGAACGACGCGGTCGTCATCCGTGTCCGACGAGAAGAGCAGCCGCGGCGGACAATCCGTGTGGCGCCACTCTTCGGCGACCAGCCCATCCTGGCGGGGCCATTCCTGTGTGCGCCCACCCGACCCGGACTCGAAGTGACGTTTCGCAGCTGGCGCCGCACCGCGCCTGACGCCGATCTTCACAGCGCCCCACCCGCTCACGACCGAGACGCTCGTGATCCAGGGAGCTGAAGATGGCCGGTGGTGCCGTGAGGTGAGCAGGAACGAGCGATCAGTGGAGGAATGGGCGGAGGCGCTTGCGGCCTGGGCCATCCCCGATGAGATCTTGGCGAGAGCTCCCGAATCACCGTGGCAGTTGCCACGGGAGCTGTTCGCCCGGCGGGCGGATCTGCAGATCGAGCGTCGGGAGGGAAGCTCGATCGCAAGAGCAGAAGAAGCGCTCGGTGTCGGGGGATCAGTTCTCGACGTGGGCGCCGGCGCTGGCGCCGGCTCTCTCCCTCTTCGTGGAATGACCGAGCTGGTGGCCGTGGACATGCAGCAGGAGATGCTCGAAGAGCTCCTGACTCGAGCGAACAAGCGAGCGCTGAGCACGACCGCAGTGGTGGGCCGCTGGCCGGAAGTGGCGCCGCGGACACCGGCTGCTGACGTGGTCGTCTGCCACCACGTCCTCTACAACGTGCCCGATATCGTGCCTTTCGTCCGGGCACTGGACCAGCATGCTCGACGGCGCGTGGTCCTCGAGCTCACTGCTGCTCATCCACTCAGCGGGCTCAACCCGCTGTGGCGTCACTTTCATCAACTCCAGCGGCCCGAGAGGCCCACATGGCAGGACGCCGTGGCCGCCCTGCACGCGGCAGGCCTGGACCCGCGGGTGGAGCGCAGCCGTAGAAGCGTGGCGCCGTCGACCATGACCACCTTCGAGGACGTCGTTCGAATGACCCGCCTCAGGCTTTGCCTGGATGGCTCACGGGAGGCTGAGGTAAAAGCAGAGCTTGGCAGGATGGGAGTGCGGCCTGAGGACTCGACGAGCTGGAGCCTCGGCAGTCCGGAGATCGCGACGCTCTGGTGGGACAGCGCGAGGTGAGACCGCTTACTTGAGCTTCAATAAGCTTGGGGGCCCGCCAGTGGTAGCCCTTGAGACGGACTCATCATTCCCGAGTCGCGCGAGGGGCGGATAGCTCAAGTCGGCGACCGCCTCTGCCTCTGCCACCCTGCCAAACAGCGCCGTGAGCTCGGCGACTGAACGGTCCAGGCGGCTGAGCTCAAGGTTGGCCTCATAGACGTCGGGCGTTGGCGTCGTTCGCGGGCGCGCTGGTAGCGCGCCAACTCGGTCGTCAGCTCCGCAACCGTCCCGCCGAGACCACACTCCCCGGCTTGCGCCAACAGCTCATAGTCCCGAAACGCGTCAGAGATCCCGCGAGCCACGATGGGATCCTTGTGGTGGCCGGCATCCCCCACCAGCGCCCAGCCTGGTCCATAAGCCTGCCTGATGAAGTTGGGCACGGACAGCATTCCCAGCATCCGCCCTTCGCGACTGGCACCCGCTCCACTGAGTGCGTCACCGATGATCGGGGTCGGGCAGCGAATCCGGAGTCCAACTCCTCCAACCCGCCGGAGAGGTACAGGTCGAGAAAGAAGAGCGCATGGTAGGCGAGGTACCAGAACGCTGAGAACACCTGGATCGAGCGGCCGTCCTGTTACACCTTCTCCGCCCCTGCCGGCTCGACAGCTGTGTCCTCCGGCCTGACCTTCCACAGGCTCCCTTGCCAGAGCTGCTCCGGGCAGGCGCTCAGCGCGTACTCGAGCTGGTCAATCGCGGCAGCGAACCTCCTCCAGAGGCTCATCTTCATTGTCGTGTCCACGGAGGTTGAGGCTAGCCGACGGCACGCGAGCACAGCGTGATGCTGCCAGCTCCAACTCTCGACCATCAGGTGCTGAACGGCTGCGTGCGACGACTTTGACTTGCTACGCGACGCGTAGTAGTGTGGGGAGGCGATACGGTGGCTAGTCTCAAGCTCTCTGCCGAGGCCTTTCTCATTCTCACGAGCCTCGCCGATGGCACCAAGCATGGATACGCGATCCAACAGGACATCGCCCGTTTGAGCGGAAGGCGGCTCGGACCGGGCAGCTTGTACGGGGCGATCGCACGCCTGGAGGCAGCCGGCTACATCTCCGCTACCGAAGCTGAAGGCCCAAGGCGGCCTTACTGCCTCACGGCGTCAGGGTCAAGCGCACTCGCTGACGCGGTCGAGTCCCTGCAGAAGGTGACCACGGCCGCGTCGCGCCGCCTGGCAATGCGATGAGGGCTCGCGTCCTATTGAGGTTCTATCCGGCGGCGTGGCGACGGCGCTACGGCCAGGAGCTCGAGGGTCTCCTCGGGATGCAAAAGCTGACCTTCTCAGTGGCTCTCGACCTGGCTCGCGGCGCGCTCCACGCCCATCTGCATCCGGAGCTCCTACAGCCGGCACTCCGGACGGCGGGAGGGTCACCCATGAACTTTTCAACGCTGAAGCGACCGAGCGCCCTGATCCCACTGGCGATGTCGTTCGCCGCCCTCAGCCTGGTTCTTGGTCACACTGCGATCTACGGCGTGGCCCGTGAGCCCGACGAGGGAGCTGCGGCACATCTCTGGCAGCTGCTGATGGCTGCACAGATGCCGGTCATCGCCTTCTTCGCGATCACGTGGTTACCGCGGACCCCGCGGCAAGCCCTGCTTGTACTCGTATTGCAGGCCTTCGCCGGGCTCGCCGCGGCCGCCCCGGTCTTCCTCCTCAAGCTTTAGCCTCCGCCGCTCAGTTCGGCCGCCTGATAGGTCGCGATCACCACGCCGGTGGTCGTCGTCACGGTGTCGAGGAGCCGGAGAGTGGCAAATGCATCCCCGTCCGTGAAGAGACGGCGCCCCGATCCCAGAACCAGCGGGTGAATTAGAAGCAGGTACTGGTCGACAAGGTTCCGCCGCATCAGCGACTTGATCAGCTCTCCGCTGCCGAGTATCGCGAGATCCTCACCCTGCTGCTCCTTGAGCCTGGCCACGGCCTCCGCGGCGTCGCCCTTGAGGAGCGTGGAGTTGCTCCATGGGAGCGGCTCCTCCAGCGTCGTTGAAGCGACGTACTTCTGGGTGTTGTTGAACACCTCGGTGAAGGGGTTGTCGGTCCGGCTGGGCCAGACCGCGTAGAGGTCCTCGTAGGTCCGTCGTCCGAGCAGTAGCGCCCCACCATGGGCCATCCGCTCGCCCATCACACGGCCAATGACCGCATCGTTGTAGGGCAGCGCCCAGCCGCCGTGCTGGAAGCCACCTCGGAGATCCTCGTCCTGCCGGCCAGGTGCCTGCATCACTCCATCGAGCGTCAGGTTGTTGACCACAACCACTTTGCTCATTTGTTCCTCCTAGGCGTTGCCGCCGGCGCCGAGACTGAGTCGCCACCGCGGCAGGCGGAGTGGCGTCAGCCTCTGGCCCGGGCGACGTCTCGGCGTACAGCGGGAGCCACCTCGGCGGCGAATCGTCGCAGTTGGGATTCCACGTCGCCCTCGAACCAGAGGATGAAAGTGTCCATTCCGTGCTCGAGTGCTAGCTCTGTGAGAGCGCCCTCAGTAATCTGGCCGCTGACGTTGTAGAGCCGCCGGACCTCGCTCGGCTGACGGCCGGCCTTGGCGGCCGCCTGGTCGATTCGAGCGTGGCCGTCGGCCAGGACCGGGGGCGGCAGGTTCGACGGTAGCCAGCCGTCGGCAAGGCGGCCGGTCAGGGCCAACCCCCGCGGCTTGTAGACGCCGAGCCAGATCTCGACCCTGTGCGCCGGCCGTGGGCCGGAATTGACGCCATTCAGGCTGTAGAAGTTGCCGTTGAAGCGAAGCCCGCGATTGCCGCTCCAGATCAGCCTGGTCACCTG
>CATPBP010000247.1 GCA_955652675.1 Candidatus Dormiibacterota bacterium | reverse complement strand
GGCGCGCCGAGGTAGACGTTGGGAACCCCGCGGTGCCCGTAGTCGGTGATTCCCATCACCGAGTCGAGCCAGGGCGACTTGCCAAATACCGCGTCGCCGTAGTAGGTGCTGTCGTCGGTGATGTTCAGGTTGATGTTGAGCCCGATTTTCTTGGCCGAGCTCTGGATCAGCTGAGCATAGTCGGGGATCTCGAAGCCGCGCCAGGTCGTGAGCGTCACCGTGGCGCCGGCCTTGCCGGCGTCGCTGAGCATCTGCTTGGCCTTGTCGGCGGCCTGCGACCGCTGGGCAATCGAGGTGTCGGCGGACGCGTAGAGCTTGAAGAAGGGCGAGTCGTTGGCGATCTGCGCCTTTCCGTTGAGGAGGCCCTGCACCAGGTCCGGGCGGCTGAGCGATAGCGCCACCGCCTGCCGCACGCGCTTGTCCGTGAAGGGCTCCATGTCGGTGCGCATGTGCACCTGTCTATGCGCCGCGGCTTTGACGTCGATGACGTTGATGTTCTGGTCGTTGAAAATCGCCTGGCCACCCGAGGCCGAGAAGTGGTTCACGACCTGAACGCTGTTCCCCTGCAGGGCCAGGATGCGCGGCTGCTCCTCGGCGATGAACTGCCAGTCCACCCCGTCGAGAGCCGGCGTGTTTGCCTTGTCCCAGTAGGTTGGGTTGCGTACCGTGGACATGCCCTTGCCGGTCTGGAAACTGGTCACCTTCCAGGGTCCCGTACCCACGAAGGAGTTCTCGAAGCCGCCGTTGTAGCTCTTGGGCAGGATGATCAGGTTGTAGTTGTCGGAGCTGACCAGGTAGGGAAAGTTACCGTTGGGGGCGTCCAGAGTGAACTGCACCGTATTGGGGTCGGTGGCCTTGGCACTGCCTTTGGTCAGCACTCCTTTGAAGACGGAGAGGGCATTGGATCCATTGGCGGGATCTGCGTGCATGTTGACGGTGGCCGCGACGTCCTCCGCTGTCATCGGCGTCCCGTTGTTGAAGGTCACGCCCTGCCTGATCTTGAATGTCCACACCGAGCCGTCCTGATTCGTTGACCAGCTCTCGGCCAGGCGCGGCTGCAGCTTGAGGTCGGGGCCAGAGAAAGCCAGATATTCACCCATCTGGTAGAGCACCACCAGGCCGCCCTCGTCACCGACCTTGAAGGGGTCGACCGCGTGAGCCGGGGACACAACCCCGACTGCGATCTTGCCGCCTTTTTTCACGGCGCCGGTCGAGCTCGTGGAAGTCCCGCTGGAGGAGCCGCCGCCGGTTCCGCAGGCGACGAGGAAGGACAGGAGCGGCATGCTGAGTCCCACAACCGAGCCGGCCCGGACGAACTCGCGGCGTGAGATGTGGCCGGCGAAGAACTCGTCGATCACGTGATTCTCCAGCTCTGACCGATTGCGCCTTATCCGGTCGACGCGGTGCTGGATCTCATCTGGCATGTCTCTTTCCTCCGTATTCCTAGCGTCGGCGACAGCGCCACATCGACACGCACTGATCCGGCGTGAAGATTCTCAACTCACCGCCGCCCACTAGGATGCGACCGTTCCACTGGTGGGCTACAGGTCAACATTTGAGATCTATGTCACACTTGGCGGAGCCTGTCAAGCGGGCTGTGCACCCTCATCAGCGTCAAAGTTGACAGCAATCTCGTGGAGTTTACTCGAACAGAGTTCCGCTTTCGGAACATGATGACGGGTTCCCGCCACCCATCCCAGTCATGGACCCGGACGGGTTCCACTCGGCGCCCGCCGTCACCAATAGTTCACTGTCGAAAGGAGACCGCCGTGAAGGGAGGGCGCCACGCCTGACTGCGGCGCGACGCCCTCCTGGTTCCCAACTCAGCCGGTTGGTGCGCTGCCCGGATTCCCTGCGGGGTCCGGTGGCGCCGGCTGGCTTGGAGCCTGTGCAGGCCCCTGGGCTTGAGCCTGCCCTGGAGGCACGGAAGGTACATTCGCCGGGGGCTGAGCCGGGGCCTGCACCGTGGGCCCAGCGGGGGGGACGGCGCCGACCGGGGCCGGAGGCGGGCCCGCCGCCTCCGGCGTGTAACCGCCGGGCTGACCGCCTGAGGGTCCTGCGGCGCGACCGCGCCGCCTGGGCAGGACGACCAGCAGCAGCGTGCCGACAATCAGCACCAGAACGACCGCGATGCCGCCGATAAGGAACGGTATGTACTTCTCGTAGGACCGGTCCTGGCCCTTGGCGATGGCCGCCTGCGACTTGGCGATGTACTCCTGCACGTAAGGATGTCCGGGCGAGAGCCTGTTGACCTGCTGAAACTCGTTCAGCGCATCTGAGTACCAGTGCTTGTTGTAAAGCGCGATGGCGTCGTCGTACTTCTGGCTCACGACGCCCTGCTGGGGCTTCGCGCCCGCCTTGTTGATGAACTCCTGGGCTACAGAGATGGGGATCGCGAAGTTGAAGCCCTGGATCTCCTTGCCCGTGCTCGGGTCGACGGTACCGAAGGTGGCAATGCCGATCACACGGCCCTGGTCGTCGAAGACGGGTCCACCGCTGTTGCCGTGGGTGATGGGCGCGTCGATCTGGAAGACCGGCCAGCCCTCCGGTGAGATTTTCTTTGCGCTGACGGCGCCGCTGCTCAGCGTGGGCTCGGTCTGGCTCTCTTCGGAGACCACCGGGTGGAAGGTCGCAGCGCCCGGATAGCCGAGGACGTAGACCTTGTCACCGGTGTTGACCTGGCTGCTGTCGCCCAGGGGAACGGTCGGCATGTTGTTGCGGTCCACCTTCAGAACCGCGACGTCTTTGCCGGGGATCTGCTTGCCGGCGGCCGCGACATCAGCCGTTATGTCCTGGGCACTGACCTTGCCGCCATTGGCGGCGCCGACCTCGACGAAGAACGACTTCCCGAGGGAGCCGACCTGCAGGTACTTGGCGTCGTAGGTGCTGATCGCCTTGCGGGCCTTCTGCTCCAGCTCAGGCGTGGCCTGGGCGCCGGCAGATTGCATGAAGTCCTTGACGTCCTGGGCAACGAAGTCCTGGAGCCCGTTCTCGGCGAGCTGCTGCCGGAGCTCGGTCTCATCGGGCGCGGCCACGTGCGCGTTGGTGATCACGTAGCCGTTCGGTGCGATGACGAAGCCGGAGCCCTGCCCGACCACTTCGACGTCGGTCTGGCTCAGGTCCTTGGTCGGCAGGAAGTAAGCGAGCGGATCGCTCAAGACCTGGTCGATCAGCCAGCTGGCGATCACATCCTGGTCGCTGGCAAGCTGCCCCGACCGGATCAGACTGACGGCCCTGTTCTTCAGGGCTTCCAGCCGCGCGTCGTCAAGCTTGGGAGCGGGGACTGTGAGATGTGCCTTGAAGTCTGCGAGCACCAGGACGGTACCCGGCTTCGAGGTCGAGTAGAGATTCTGAGGCGTGACCGTCGCCTGACCTGACTGACCGCAGGCCAATGCAAGCAGAGGCAAGACCAGCAGTGCGCTGGCCGCCTTCAAAAACGGGGGCCGAAACATTCAGAGATTCCTCCTGGTGCTCAGGAAAGCCGGGCTCGGCGAACCCGAGCGCTATCGGTGTCGACAGCCAATCACCGACCATCGGCCCCATTCCGTCAGTGAGCATCAAGAGATGTAAAAGATCGAAGCGCTACCGCGCTTTGAATTCAGCCGTCTCCGCCGCCGCCACCGTCTCCGCCTCCGTCACCACCATCGCCCCCGAACCCACCGTCACCTCCGAAACCGCCG
>CATPBP010000246.1 GCA_955652675.1 Candidatus Dormiibacterota bacterium | reverse complement strand
CCTGCTCGAGCAGGTCGCAGAGGGGCACGCGGACGAGCTCACCTCGCATCAAACTGGCTGCCCCTACTGCAAGCTCACCTTGAGCCGGGCAGCGGACTCCTGGCGAGCCGTCGAAGGTGTGCGAGCTGAGCCGGTGCAGCCTTCGCCCCAGCTGCTGGCTCGCGTCATGCAGCGGACCAGGGCGGGGCTTGAGGACTGGCAGATCGAACTTGGCGGGGAGCGCGGCGTTACCCGAGTTTCGCGGGCGGTCCTAACCTCGCTGGCGTTCTGGACAGCCAGCGCGTCCCCAGGAGTGCGAGAGGTCTTCGGAGCCCGCCCCACTGGTACTGATGTCCAGAGGGCTGGCCCATCAAGGAGCAGGCGGGAGCGCCTGCTCTCACCGCACAACCTGCGCATCGAGCTCGAGCTCAGCCTCCACTACGGGCTCAACGCTTGGGTCGTCGCCGAGGAGGTGCGGCGGGCGGTGATCGATCAGGTTTGGGAGGTGACTGGACTGGAGCTCGCTGGGGTGGAGTTGCTGATTGCGGACGTGGGCTGAAGGCGCTGGATACCGCTGCGAAACCTTTAAAGCTCTTTGGGGTCTAACTCCATATGAGTGCTCCGGTCGTGGCCTGGTCCGGATCGCCGACGGCGAGAGCGCGCTGGCTTGTTCAACTCGTCGTCAGGAGGTGAGGGATGTCCAATCGCCAGTTCGGTTTCCTGGTCGGCTTCTTGTTCATCTGGCTGGTGGCAAGCCAGTCCTTCTGGGTCGCCCTGGCCGCGCTCCTGGTAGCTCTGATCGGCTACGGAGTGGCCAGGGTGCTGGAGGGCGATCTCGACCTCACCGAACTCACCAACCGCTTTACTTCCAGCCGTAGATAACCCCAAGGAGAGAGAAATCATGGCCCAAGAGAAGACGACTTCCCAGGTTGCTACCACCACCCCGAGCGGGACGCCGGCCGATGCCGGTTCGCGCAGCCCCAGCCCCAGCCCGAGCCCAAGCCGTCCGGGCGCGGGCGTGACCTCCGGAGGGGCTCGCCACGCTTCGCTCGAAACTGAGCGAGGGAACACCCGAATTGCTGATGGCGTAGTCACCAAGATCGCGGCCCTGGCGGCCCGGGAGATCCCAGGCGTCCATGAGATGGGCAAAGGGTTCGCTCGGGCGATGGGAGGCTTGCGCGCTCGGGTGCCGGGACAGCAGACGGAGGACCAGACCACTCAGGGCGTCAGCGTGGAGGTGGGCGAGCGGCAGGCGGCCATCGACCTGGACATCGTGACCTACTACGGTCAGAGCATCGTCGAGGTGACAGAGGCCGTGCGCCGCAACGTGATCGAGCGCATCGAGGGCATGACCGGCCTCCAAGTGACCGAGGTCAACATCATGGTCGACGACCTCTTCGTCGAGGGCGAGCCGCAGCCGACTACGGCCGAGCCCCGGGTGCAGTGATCGAGTCATCTAACGACCCGGGCGTGATCGCCCAGGCAGTGGCTTCGGGCGTCGCCGACGTTGCCGGCGTCGCCCGCCTCTCGCCCGGTGCCGGGATCGAGGCTGCCACCTACTTCGCCGGCGGCAAGACGGTCGGGGTGGTGGTCCGGCAGGATCAGGTCAGGGTCCATATCGTCCTCAGCCAGCTACCCATCGCTCAGGTCACTGAGCGCGTTCGAGAGGTCGTCCAGCGAGTGCTCGAGGCGCTGGGAGCCGAGCATCCGGTCGAAGTGGTGGTGGAGGACCTCGAGGTCGAGCAACTGCCTACGATCCCGCACTCCTTTGCCCTGCCTCCCCAGCCAAGAGGCGGACGCTAACAGGGCGATGAGGGTCTTCAACCGGCTGCTGGCGCTGGTCCTGGCTCTCCTGCTGATCGTCGCCGGGCTCTGGGCGCTTCCAGTCAGCATCGCCCACGCCCTCAGCATCGGGTGGCGGCCGGGCTGGTTGCACTTCTTCGATCAAAGCCTCCACCAGGGTCTACAGACCCTTTCCACCCTCCAACTGGCCGACTGGCGCGTCCTAGCAGCAGCTTCCGGGCTGGTCATTCTTGGGCTCCTGTTCCTGCTGCTCGAGCTGCGGCCCTGGCCGCCTCAGATCGTCTTCCTCGACGAGGACGAAACGGCGAGATGGTGGCTTCACCGCGCCACCTTCGAAGGGGTTCTGCGCTCTTTGGTGGTCAGGGAGACGACGGCCACCGGGGCACGCGCCCGGCTCCGCGGTCAGCGCAGATGGCGATTGAATGTCGACGCCAACGCCTCCCCGCAGCTGCGCGCAGAGATCGAGCAGCTGGTGCGATCGAGCCTGGAGCGGTTGGGGCGTGCTGGCGACAGCACCGTTCGGGTCCGGATCGGTCGGGCTCGGCGGGTCGCCTGATGGTCGTCTTCAACCGCGTGCTCGGCGCCTTGATCGGCCTGCTCCTGCTTGCGACCGGCCTGGCCGGACTCGCGCTGGGCTTAGGGGCTCTGGGTTCGACGTTCGCTCATACGGCAGCGCTGCCGGCGGCGATCGCACAGCGCGCCATGGCTCCCACGGACAACGATCTGATCGGGCTGGCGCTGGTGGGCTTGCTCGCTCTGCTTCTAGGCTTCGTCCTGCTGCGCGCTGAGCTGCGAGTTTCCGGTCAGCCGCGCATGCGGGATCTCCGCTACGCGCAGCCGAACGCTGAGCAGGGCTGGCGCCGCGGCCGGACGGTGGTTCGCACTGGAGGCCTTGAACACGGGCTGCGGCAGAGCCTAGGAGCCCTACCTGGTGTCCGCTGGGCGCACGCTCAGCTGGCTGGGAATCCGGAGCGGCCGAACCTCCTCATCGAGCTTGAGGTCGATGCCCAGACACGTCTCTCGACGCTGAAGTCGGAGGTGGGGCAGGCGATCGAGCGATTCCAGCTGACCTCAGGACGACAACCTTCAACACAAGTAAGGATCCGCCTGACCAATGCTCGCCGCTCCGTCGACTG
>CATPBP010000245.1 GCA_955652675.1 Candidatus Dormiibacterota bacterium | reverse complement strand
CCGCATGTCAGCTTTCGCCGGCAGCGGACATGCGGTCGGAAAGGCCTATGTGCGAGAAGTGCCACTGCACTAAATCGCTACGCGATAGCCTGCTGCCCGACGGGCTCAGGATTATCCCCAGGGTAGAGATGGTGGGTAGCGGGGGAAGCGCCCTGTCTTGATGATCGAGGTGTCAACAACCTCATCCAAGACAGGAGTTGCCTATGACAACCGAGGCTATCACCCCGCTGCGTCAGCGTATGATCGAAGACATGAACTCGCGCAAGCTTTGTGCGCTGGCGCAGCCACGCAAGAAGCCCAGGAAAGCTCCAGAGAAAGCTCCAGAGAAGGGTAAAGAGACGAGCAGTACGGAGCAGCCGCCGGCGTAATCGCCCGCAGCCATGTCCCGTCCTAAGCTGGAGGTCGCGGATATCTTCCGTGGCCACGGGGCAGCGTGGCGCTCAGCCAATGCCGGCCACGTCAGCCTCGATCAGTTGAAGCTGATGTCGGCCATCGAGCGCTGCCGTACCGAGGCGCTCGGCGGGCATGTCGAGCGTTGTGAGAAGTGCTCGCACACCATCATCGCCTACAATTCCTGCCGCAACCGGCATTGCCCGAAGTGCCAGGGTGCGGCAGCACGGGAATGGCTGAGCGAGCGCGAGGCGGAGTTGTTGCCGGTCCCCTACTATCACGTAGTATTCACCCTGCCGGCTCGGATCGCCGATATCGCCTATCAGAACAAGGCCGTCATCTACGACCTGCTGTTCAAGGCCTCATCCGAGACCATGCTCACCATCGCAGCCGATCCCAAGCATCTCGGCGCTCGCATTGGCATCTTGTCCGTCCTCCACACCTGGGGCTCGGCGATGACCCAACACCCTCACTCATGATGCCTGGCATTATCATCTCCTTGATTTTCCTGGAATAGGGCCATCTGGTTTTCCATGCAGCCCCCTTGCAGAACCAGCTTTCCCGTACGCCGCAGTCGCTCGATGATGCTGCGAACCGGTCCGGCGTCCAAATCAGCTCGTCGAATCTGCCACGGAGCACGTGGTGCAACCTGCTCGCGTTGCAGTAATCCCGCTTCGACCAGTCGTTCGATCGTACGGTGACTTACTCCCGATATTCGCGCAGCTTCAGTCAGGCTCACAGTGCTGGAATCGGGTAATGCTCGCTTTTTTCCGGCAATCGAGTGGTTTCGTCGTGCCGTTGCCACGCGTGTCTGATTCCAGCGCTTTCCTTTGCCTGTCGAATATCCAAGA
This sequence comes from Candidatus Dormiibacterota bacterium, assembly GCA_955652675.1. GTDB lineage: Bacteria > Chloroflexota > Dormibacteria > Dormibacterales > Dormibacteraceae > Nephthysia. The sequence continues at coordinate 3,344 of CATPBP010000245.1, read as the reverse complement.
CGGTTCAAGACGGAAGCGATCTGGTCATCGCCGTGGCGCGGAGCCATCCGGCGGACGATGTCCAGCGCTTCCATCGGTGTAGCACAATCGGTGGCTCCGCGTGGCCGCTGCATTTCGATTTGCGTGTGCACTCCTCCTTTCCAGTGGATTGTGAATTGAAGAGTCGTTTTTGCCGCATCGGTGCGAACGATGATTTCTTCAATTACTGTTCGGAAGATCATCTTCTTCAGTTCAGTGGGACACAGATCGCTTTCCCATACCGCTGAAAAGTTCTCGCCCATCGCTCGGATTTGCGCTTCTTCCTCATTGGATAACGCATATCGCATTTCATCGAGTTCAGATAACCTGTGTTTGGTCTCCGCGATCGCCTCCAGCTTCTCGTTCCAGCGACGTTCCAACTCGCTGGCCGCCAGACGGTTTCTGGCATCCACGGCATTGTATTGTTCAAAGGCCTTCCTGGCCTCGTACTCGAGTTGTTCGAGCTTGCTGGTCAGAGCCATACGCGCCGCTGCATCGCCTGCGTTCAACTCCTCGAGCGCGTGCAGACTGGCTTCTACTCCCACAGGCGAAATCACTTTGAGCAGTTCCTTGCCCACGCGGCGGTCCACGGATGCACCACCGAATCCGATGCAATACTGTCCGCCGTCATCGAACTCGCCCTTGCAGAGATAGCGCGCATGGGTGCCGCGAGCTCCCCAGTAACGAACATGGAGCTTTCGGCCACAGTGGCCGCAGCGAAGAAGCCCAACCAGCAGACCCTGTCCGGCTCGAATTGCCGCCATCGACTCGTCCCCCTGCCAGTTTACGGAATTGCGCCGCGTCATTTGTCGGTTCTCTTCATAGGTGCTCCAGTCTATGTAACCTTCATGGTGGTCGCGGATGAACACACGGCAGTCTTCGGCCCGACGAAAGGCCCTCTGACGCTTTTTCAACTGACCATCGACCAATATGGTCTCAACCGGACGCCGGCCCCATACGTACGCGCCTGCATAGAACGGGTTGAGCAGGATGTCGCGCACCAATGCCTGTGTGGGAACCTTCCACACCAGTCCAGTTCCCAGAACCGGATTGGCCGGCAGTTCTATATCATGATCGCGAAACCACATGAACGTCTGACGAATGGTCCAGCGTTCTCGGAACTTCAGGAACACGAGTCGAATGGCTTCGCAGACACGTTGATCGGAGTGCAATACAACCTTGCCCGTCGAATCGAGGACATACCCGATCGGCAGGCGCTTAAACATCTCACCACGACGCGCTTTCGATTCCTGGCCTGCTTGCATCCGTTGCCGAAGAACCTTCAGTTCAACCACGCTTAGTGTTCCCTTGATGCCCAGAACCAGCTGGTCGTCAAGATAGTTCAGGTCATAGATCTGTTGTTCGTCCGCAATGAGCGTCCCGAAAATCTGGCAGACTTCCAACAACCGGCACCAGTCCTTGTCTGTGCGGGAGAGACGCGAGGCATCGCGGCTGCCAACGATGCCAACTTCTCCAAGAGCCACCGAACTGAGCACACGTTCGAAGCCTTTTCTGCGCGCCGACGCCATTCCGGCACTGGAGCCAAGATCACTGTCGATGATCTCCACATGCCTCCATCCCAGACTTCGGATCCTTTCCGCCACCTCATACTGGAGTCGCTGACTCTCCAGGTTCTGTCGTACTTGCTTGTCGCTCGATTGCCGCAAATAGACGATCGCCTTGCGAGCCAAGTGCTCGGGCTTGATCTTGGGACTGCAGAGAATCTCCGTCATCAAATCTCCCTCCTTCAGCGTGGAATACTGCTACGAGACAACGCGCCATCAGATCGACCAGATCGGCCCGAACGTTTGCGTTTACGGGTACCGCTGGGACTTCTCGGATCATCAGGCCCATCAGTTCGAGTTGCTTCACGATGACCTCCCTCGCATAGGTCAACTGCGATTCGCTGAAGGTTATCGTGATCACGTTGTGTCTGAATTGCGAGAACAGAGGAAAGTGATAGAAGCGCTTCTTTACTCAAAACCGCTCGTTCGCTGAGTCGGATTTCTCTGCTGCTTGGCGACAGCATCCACATCGGGATCTTCAGTCGCTTGCCAGCGCGATCCGCTACAATCGCGGCACCATCGCCACGCTTTGGTCTGCGTTGGGTCTGTACGGTCAAACCGTGCAGTGGATGGAATGGATAGTAAACCTGGACTTCGGTCGTTTCCGTACTCAGGGTATTTTGGGCGTGGGTGCCACCACCCGCATGTACACATGATCGTGCCGGGCGGTGGGTTCTCACTCGACGCAAGGCGCTGGGTCTCATGTCGGCCACGCTTCTTCCTGTCAGTGGAGGTGCTGTCAGCCTTGTTCCGCGGTTTGTTCATGGACAAGCTCAGCGCCGCTTATCGGGCCGGTGAGCTGCAGTTCTTCGGCAAGCATGCCCGACTGATCGATCCGCGAGCATTCGCCGCCTATCTGGCGCCGTTGTGGAACACAAACTGGGTGGTCTACTGCAAACGCCCCTTCGGGGGACCGAAGGAAGTGTTGCGCTATCTCGCGCGCTACACCCACCGCGTCGCCATCTCAAACCGCCGCTTGATCGCATGCGACCAGAAAGGCGTCACCTTCAAATGGAAGGACTACAGGTTCGAAGGTCGCGAGCGCTACAAGATCATGACGCTCGCCACCCACGAGTTCATCCGCCGCTTTCTCATGCACGTGCTGCCCGCAGGCTTCCATCGCATCCGCTACTATGGCCTGCTCGCCAGCGGCAAACGCGCCGACAACATCGCGCGCGCTCGCGAGCTGCTCACGCTGTCAATACTTCCCGTGGATGCCATCAAAGCGGCCAACACCAACGCCGATCAGCCGCAAACACCAGAGCATCGCTGTCCCTGCTGCGGCGGCCGCATGATCATCATCGAGCGGTTCGAGCGAGGCTCAACCCCGCGCTATCAGCCAAGTCCGCCAACGCCAGTGATCAGGATCGACACCTCATGATCATGTCCATCCGATCGCCATCCCTCAATGCCGGTCATCTTTTTCGTCGCCGCTCGGATGAACGCGCGTCAGCGCGCAAAAATTCTTCTCTCGCCCAACAAATTACCGCTCGATCCTCGCTTTTCTGGCCTCGCAGCGCTCAGCGCAAACGCGCCGGCATGCTTCGCCCTGCCCAATCGCTCCACCTCTCGCCTTGCGCCGGCGTGCACGAGGCATGTTCGCCGCTCAAATCCCCATAGCTGAGCCCGCGGCACGAACCGACGGAGCGTATCTCCCGCGATTTCGTGCCTTGGCGCTTTTCGAACGCCGGCCTCCGGAGCCCGTGGATAGCTCGTCGCTGCCGTCAACGGGAATTATTGGCAGCGTGAGCAGCTCGCGGG
>CATPBP010000244.1 GCA_955652675.1 Candidatus Dormiibacterota bacterium | reverse complement strand
TCGATAGAAGTGATGGCAAGGTGTGGCGTACGCTCGACGTCCGTTGTCGATCCAGAACCCTGCTGTGATTCAGTGGCGCCCGGGCCATCACCAACCCAATTTCAAGGCCAGAAACGCGAAGCACAGTGGAATTCTTCAGGCGGAGCTCGCTGGGCTGCCGCTTAGCACCTTGAGTTTATTCCGGCCGAACAGTAAACGATCAGTAGCACGGGACCGACGGTTCAGTAAAGGAAGTTCCGAAGAGTGGAACGGTCGCACGGCACGATCCGCTCCGGCCGGCCGAGCGTTGAAGGGTCATGACGAACGTCCCGCCAAGGAGAGGACGTCCCACATCTGGCCCAAGAGTCGGATACGTGGCACCCTGAAGCGGTGGATCGACCGCTGACCAGCACGCCCGCCGGGCAGGCCTCGGGCGCCCCGCCGCAGCTGCGGCCACCACGCAACCTGGTAAGTCCGAGGGCCATCCTCTACTGGACTGCCCGCGCCCTGGGCGGCTGGCTGGTTGTAGTCCTGGCACAGGTCTTCGTGATGGTCCTGGTGCGTGACGGCATCGTGCGCTTCCAGGTCATCGCGCTGGCGGTCACCATCGTGGTGGCGGCGGCACACGTGGTCGTCATGCCGCGGTGGCGCTTCCGGGTCCATCGCTGGGAGGTGACCGCAAACGCCGTCTACACGCAGTCCGGCTGGTTCTCCCAGGAGCGGCGAATCGCGCCGATCTCGCGCATCCAGACTGTCGACACCGAGCGCGGGCCGCTGGAGCAGCTCTTCGGGCTCTCCAACGTCACCGTCACGACAGCGTCGGCGGCTGGCCCGCTGAAGATCCACGGTCTGGACCGGGACCGGGCGCAGGAGCTGGTCGACGAGCTTGCCCGCGCCATCGAGTCGACCGCCGGAGACGCGACATGAGCTCGTCCTCCCAACCGCAGGCCTCGGGCTCTGAGCAGCCAATGGCGCCGCTCGAGGCGGAGGCGGCCGGCTGGCGCCGGCTCGACATGAGGATGCTTCTCGTCCACCCGGTGCGGGAGGTCGCGCGCCTGTTCCCGGTTCTGGTGGGCGTTGTGTTCGCCGGGAGCAGCACGGGTCGCGGAGGCCTCTGGGGCCTGGTGGGCGCCGGCATTGCGATCAGCCTGGGCCTGTTGCGCTGGTTCACGACCACCTACCGGGTCGCCGCAGGCCAGGTGCAGGTGCGGCGGGGTCTGCTTAGGCGCCAGGTAGTCAGCGTACCGCTCGACCGTGTCAGGACCGTCGACATCTCGGCATCCGCCCTGCACCGTGTGTTCGGGCTGGTCCGCGTAACCGTGGGCACGGGCCTGTCTGACCGCAAGAGCAACGATGCCTTGCGTCTGGACGGCCTGTCGGCGGCAGACGCGGAGCGGCTGCGCGACGAGCTGCTCCACCGCCGAACAAACGACGAGGCGGCGGACGCGGCGCCAGAAGAGGTGATCGCGGCGATCCGGCCCACCTGGGTCTGGTATGGACCGTTCACCTTTTCAGGCTTCCTTACCGTCTTCGTGGTCCTGGGCTTTGCCTGGCGGATCGTCTCCGAGACGCACGTCGATCCGCGGCAGCTGGGTCCGGTGCCGGAGGCCTATTCCGCGCTGATGGCGGTGCCGCGCTGGCTGGACTTGCTCGCCGCCCTGCTCCTGCTTCTGATCGTGGTCGCATTCGCCTCCACCATGGGATACGTCCTGGCGTTCTGGGGCTTTCGCCTGATCAGGAGCTCGGACGGCGCCCTTCAGGTGACCCGCGGGCTCATCTCGACCAGGGCCACCACCATCGAAGAGCGGCGGCTGCGCGGTGTGGAGATCAGCGAGCCGCTGCTCCTCCGCGCCGCGCGCGGTGCCCGTTGCATCGCGATCGCCACAGGCCTGCGCGTCGGCCGCGGCGCCGAGCGCGGTGGCTCGCTCCTGCTGCCTCCTGCACCGCTCCATGAGGCGCAGCGAGTGGCGACGGCGGTGCTTCACGCGTCGGAGCCAGTCACCGTCCCGCTCATCCGCCACGGCCCGCGGGCACACCGACGCCGGTACACGCGTGCGCTGGTGATGTGGGCGCTGCTGGTCATCGTCCTGGTGGTGTTGGCTGGGCTGGCGCAGGTCCCATCCTGGGCCTGGCCGGCGTCTCTGCTGCTGCTTCCCCTGGGCGCGGTCCTCGCCTACGATCGCTACCGAAGCCTGGGGCACGCGCTGGCTGGCCGGACCCTTGTGACCAGGGCAGGGTCGTTGGTGCGGCGCCGCAGCATGCTGGCCTGTGACGGAATCATCGGTTGGAACCTGGGGCAGTCGTTCTTTCAGCGGCGGGCCGGGCTGGCAACTCTGGTGGCGACGACGGCGGCCGGGCGGCAGCGGTACGCGGTCTTAGACATTCCGCTTGACGAGGCGGTGCGCCTCGCCGACCGGGCGCTGCCGGACCTCCTGGCACCGCTTCTCACCGAACCCGACGACCGCTCGCGCGCGTCCTGACCGTCAGCTGCTCCACCACAGCGCGGGCCTCAGCTTCCTGTGAGGCGCTCCCTGAGTCCGGCGTGCGCCGTCCAGAGCAAATAACCGAGCCAGCCGAGAGCCGCCAGGAGCAACAGCGTCCCGAGGTTGCCGAGCAGGGCAAGGAGCGGGTTGGCGGGGCCACTGCCGCCGCCGACGAAGAAGCCGACCACGTTCAGCACCGCGGCTGCCACCAGCACATAGCCGACCCAGCGCTCGGCGACGAATCCGCGCACGATGGGAACCGCCAGCAGCAGCAGGCCGAGCACCTCGAAAACGGTCCCCAGGATGAAGAACGGGAAGAATGCCGGCGGCCCGTTGCCCTTCACGGTGGCGGGTGCCGCCTGCACCAGGTAGGGCAGCAGCACTGCACTGAGCAGGCTGAAGAAGATCCCGAACATCAGGCCGGTGGCAAAGATCAGGACGAAGCCAATCAGCCCCAGCACTCCCCACCCTTCAGGCCGGCTCAAGTAGAGGACTGGCAGGCCCAGCAGCAGGAGTGCGGTGCCAACGACGCTGAGAATGTTGACCGGGACGAACAGCGCGTTGCCGGCATAGGGCGTCGGATCATTGCCGGTGAAGAGCAGTGTGTTCAGGAGGTTGCCCACGATGGAGAGCACCGCGCCGATCACCAGCGCCAATCCGGCCAGTCGAAAGGCTTCTCTCGAAGACATGCGAACACCTCCTCTCACGGCTTGAGATAAATTGCGGGTCGGTTATATCACCTCGGACGGTCATGTCACAAAGCCACGGTGACGGAACCATCTGCCGATGCGGCGATGCGTCGCCCACCGGCGGGCCGGCTGGAGGTGCGGCCAGAAACCCGGCCGAGGGATTTGGTGGTCAGGTGGCCCAGATCCAAGGAGCCGCCGAGCACCGCAGTGAGTGTACAGCGTAGCCAGCGTGCCGAGGCTGAATCCCATCTCCGGGCCTTTGCCGCGGCCGAGCCAGCTCCTGGAGACCTCAGTTATCTCAGCGCCGAACGAAGCCCAGGCGCGGGAGGCCGGCAGAAAGGTCAATCTGATGCCAAGCCGCTCGCAGTGGCGGACCGCATAGCGGAGACCCGCCCGCTCTTTGCCGCTGAGGCTGAACCCGCGACGGGCACCACGGCGTCGGAGCCGATTGGAACCATGGTCAGGCCCATCCCTGACTATGGTCGGGCGGCCTCCACCTGGTAGACGGAGTCCGAGCAGAACGAGGCCGCCCGCCACCCAGGGCACCGAGTCAACGAACCAACTGGCCCGGAGGGTCAGGGCGTGGTAGCCGGGCTGGTGCAGGGCGAAGGCCGCGGTGAACTCGGCCGCAGCAGCCATGAGCCGGCGGCGGCATAGGCGGCCGCAAACCCGGCGCCGGTGGCCAGGGAGGCGGTTGGCCGTGGTCCAATCAGCGCCAGTCTCTGTCAACCGTATCGTGAGCAGTCAGCAATAAATCGCTGCTAGTTCCGTAAACAGAGAACCAATTGACACCGGAGAACTCTCCACGGGAGATGTCCCGACGGGAGCAACTCCCCGGTCGTCAGGTCGCTACGCCGGCTGCCGCTGGCCGACCGGCAGTCGACTAAGCATAGTTGCAGTTTGCAACGATCTCTTGCAGACGGTCCTTCGGGTTTTCGCGCAGGACGGGTCCGTGGCTGAAGACCACTGTTGCATAGTTCTCCGCCAGCAGCTTCTCCGCTGAGCGTTTGGCCAGCCGGGGATCGGTGCAGAACGCTTTGCGCACACCGACTCGGAGCTTGCGTGGCAACGCGCCGAAAGCGTCTGCCGTCAGCAACAGACCCTGGCTTTCAGAAAGCAATGAAGTGTGGCCCAGCGTGTGGCCCGGTGTAGCGATAACCCGGAACCCGGCAACCGTGTCTCCCTCTCTCACCGTGCGGTCTACCGGGACAGCGGAGAGCATGTTGAAACGCTGGATGGCGCGGTTGACCGGGCTCGACGAAGGGTCCATCGGCCGCTTTCCCGCTATTATCTCGGCCTCGTATTCAGGAGCCACGATCTCCGCATTCGGCGCCCATGCGCGCATGCCCGGTAATCCCCCGACGTGGTCGGCATGGTGATGGGTGAGGTAAATGCGGGCCAGAGCATCTGGCCGAATGCCCAGCGCGGTGAGCCCAGCCTGGATCCGCCTGGGGCTGCCGGAGATGCCCGTGTCAACGATCGTCCAGCCGTCCTCACCGGCGATCGCGAGGATGTTAAGCATCTGTGATAGACCGAAGCCGTCGATCCGGTAGACGTTCGGGACGAGTCTTTCAGGGTCCTTGGCCATGTGCCGTTGCCGCAGATCAGTATGGGACTCTGCGCTGACCGCCATCACCCTGGACCGCCATGCGAGGCTGGCTTCTATTTGTCATCGCAGCTGCCCGGGGAGATCGGCCGACCGTCACCTTCTCGACCTGGATGGCTCCGCGAGCTCATGTCAGGCTTCGGCTTGACCCAGCGTCAAGCCAAGCGGCGGAAGGCCAGTGAGATGACGGCTGCCCCCACCAGGGCGGTCCCGGCGCCGATCCAGGCCCAGAGTATCGCTCCAGTCATGAAGCTGCCTTTGACGTAGCCGAGTCCTTGGCCGATCCAGACCAGGCCGATGAGGATGAGTAGCACCCCGAGGACTACCACGGTGGGTCGCACAGGATGTTAGATGCTACTCCCGCCTCCCGCTCCAAACAGGAGATGTGCAGCCAGCGCCAAGAAGGCCGGCTTCGGTCTTTGCCGGTTCCGGCCTAGGGACATCGGCTTAGTAACTAAGACGCCTGTCAAGCGGCTGATAATCGGTTGCGAGCTCTGCCATCAGCAAGAGAATGAAGATCCCGGACGCTCCTCAAGAGCGGTCGAGGAGCCGCTCGCGACCGGCCTTCTGGGCTGCTCGATAAGTGGTCGTGGCTGCCAGCCCGTTGAGGAGAAGCGCGATGGTCTTGCTGTGCGGGATTACCAGGTTGCGCTCGGTGTGAGGCGCGTAGATTCCGGTGCTGGCGTCCTCTGCATCGACCGTGAGCCAGCCGGTGTACTGACGGCTGGTCAGTCCCGCGACGTGCTCGTAAAACTTGTGCCCGAGAACGCCGGCCCGCCGGCCGCCGGCCGGCAGCACCGGACCCGCGGTCCGGACGGTCAGACCGCGACCGTCCGCCGCGGTTATTGTGATCGCCACCACCATTGGAAGGCCGTCAGCCTGCACGAAGCCCAGGAGTCGATGCGGGACGGTCCCCAGGCGCCGCTCAGCGCGCCTGCTCTCTATTCGCGGACCGGTCCCCTGCTTGGGCGGCGACTGCCGTAGACCGCCCTCCGGGAGCGGTGAGCCGATGACCTCTGGCTCACCACCGCCGTCCAGACGGGGCCAGCGGACGATGCGCTCCACCTGGACGGTGACCAGGACGCGATCACGGTAGTAGACCCGCAGCCACCGGTCCCAGAAGAAGCCGCGCCGAGGCGCCCCCAGGTAACGTTCCGATCGCTTGCCGATCTCCTGCCTCAGATACGCCTCATCCGGGCGCAGGACTTCGGACACCGTCCCCTGGACCAGGACGTAGTCCGCACGCCTCGACCGGCCATGCTCCCGCGCGTGGAACGCCAATGCCACCTGCGGATTGCGCCGGATCCGCTCCAGTTTTCGCCCGAATCCGAGCGACGTCGTGAAGCCGACGGTTCCCGCGTCACGGTCCCTGAGACCTATGGGAGAGACGCCTGAAATAACGACTCCCCCCGCCGGCGTGCGATAGGCGAGGGCGACCACGACGTCGGCGTCGAGCACTTCGTCGATGTCGTCCGGCCAGCGCACGGGCAGGCTGCTGTGTTTCAAGGTGCCGCTAATGGTGACGAACCTGGCGAGCGTTTGGGCTGATCAGCGTCGATCCGGAGACGGCGTCGAGACGACCTGCCGAGTCCCGGTCGTGATAAGGCGATTTGCCCACCGCCGGAGAGGGTCAGATGTCCCTCGTGGTCCTATTCCCTCCTCGTCCACCTCTCTGTAAGGTCACTGTCGCAGGCGCCGCCCGCGGCCCCGTCGCGGGCCGCGGACCGTGCTCTTGCCACGACCTCCAGCGAGCCGCCCGCCGCCGACCAGACTGTAGCGCCGGCGCCCGCGCCGGCCACGGCCCCGGCTTCGCCTGCCGCCACGGAGCCACCCACCGGACCGGTCGAGCCCGCGGCTGCGCCCGCCCCTGCTCAGGGCGGCCGCCCACCCGCACCCGCGGTTGGCGGCCAGGCCACCGCCCAGGCGCCGCCACCGCTGCCGGCGGCCGCGTCGCCCCACCTGTCACTGCCGCCACCGGTTCCGGTGCAGCCGCCCGCCCTGCCGGTAGTCTCTAAGCTGCCGCCGGCTCCAAAACTCTAGCTACACGATTCCTGCGTGAGGGCCACCAGGTCCTCGAGCAGCGGCGGCGACTCCTGGTAGGCGGTGAGCCGGCCGCGCGACCCGCGATTAAAGGCCAGGCTCTCGAGGCACGCGGTGCGCATACCCAGGTGGCATCAGCAGGTCACGTGCAAGATGGCGTTGGTCTCGGTGCCACCCCTCGCCACTTCTTCGATCGCCCGTGCGGTCGGAAGCACCAGGAGTTGGACCTGGCGCCTGCGAGCCTCACGCTCAACCTCTTCCATGATCGGTAGAGCGCCGCGGACTCCCGTACCAACCACCAACCGCCGGCATTTCCAGGGAATCTCCTCCTCGGCCGAAAGCGGGGTGTGGCCGTAGGCGTCGCGGAAACGCTTCGATTGCTTCTTTTTTCGCTTTCGCACGCTCCCACGATCGATCAGGACGTCGTAGTCGTAGGTCACGCCGTCGATCTGAACGGAGCCGAACTCGAACGTGCCGAAGCGCATGGGCGTCCTCCCTGACTCTACCGTGGACATCGCACCTGGCTCCAGCGGACCTCTGCGCAGCCGTTGAGCCCCTGGCATAACGCTTACATAGAACGTATGTTCGGGTAATCTAACCCCGATGGGCGAGGCTGGAGGGGCGACCATCCTCCACGCGGACCTTGATGCTTTCTACGCGTCGGTCGAGCAGCTGCTCGATCCAAGCCTCCGCGGCAAGCCCGTCGTGGTCGGCGAGGGGGTGGTGCTCGCCGCCTCATACGACGCCAAGGCGTTCGGCGTCCACGCCGGGATGCCTGGGTGGAGGGCGCGCGAGCTCTGCCCGGATGTTCGCTTCGTGGGCGGTCACTTCCGCGACTACCAGCGTCTGGGCGACCAGGTTATCGGTGTCCTCCGAGACTTCACACCGCTGGTCGAGCGCATATCGATCGATGAGGCGTTCCTCGACGTGGCCGGGACGGAGCACCTGTTCGGCTCGCCCACGGAGATCGCACGGGCGATCCGGCGCCGAGTCCGCGCCGAAGTGGGGCTGGCGCTGTCTGTCGGAGTGGCGCGGACAAAGCACCTGGCCAAGATCGCCTCCCAGGCGGCCAAGCCGGATGGCCTGGTGGTCGTCGAGCCGGAGCTCGAGTTCGATTTCCTGCAGCCCCTTTCAATCGACCTGATATGGGGAGTGGGTCCGGCCACGCACGCTCGTTTGGCAGGTGCCGGGATCAGGACCATCGGCGACCTCGCGGCCGCTCCGGGGCCTGTCCTGAAGCGCCTGGTCGGTCAGGCCGCCGGGCACAAGCTGGGAGCGCTGGCAACCAACCTCGACTCCCGCCGTGTCGAAACCGCCCGCCGGGCCGTGTCGATCGGCGCGCAGCACGCCTTCGGACGCCGGCAGGCCACTGCCGACATGTTGCGGTCCACGCTCGGCTACCTCGCCGACCGCGTGGCGGGCCGGCTGAGGAGCGCGGGCCGCGCCGGGCGCACGATCACCGTGAGGGTGCGCTTCACCGGCCTGCGCTCGGTGACCCGTTCTGTCACCTTGTCAGTCCCGATCTCCACGACCCTGACTCTGACGGAGATCGCCACCGAGCTTGCCGGCTCCGCTCTGAACGACCATCCTCACGAGCGCGAGATCACGCTGCTTGCCATGTCGGTGTCCCAGCTGGTCGATGAATTCCCGCTCCAGCTGGAGCTGTCGCTGGGCCTCGACGGCGACCGGCGCCGGTCCGGGAGCGGTGCGGAATCCGCCCGCTTGGCGCTGGATCGCGCGATGGACTCGATACGAGCCCGGTTCGGACGCGACTCGGTCGGCTACGCCACGGTCATGTTCTCCGAGCTCGGGGGCGTCCCGGAAGAATTCAGGGAGCTGGCCGAGCATCCTCTGGAATCGTTGAAGGAGCCCTACTAGACGGATCCCAGTCCTCCTCCATCGGTTTCCCTTACGGAACCACGACGAGCTTGCCCCGGCCGTGGCGCCCCTCAATCTCGGCCAGAGCCTGACCTGCTTCTTCGAGACTGAAGCTGCGGATCTCAGGCGGCTTCAGCTTCCCGGCCTCGACGAACCCGGCCAG
>CATPBP010000243.1 GCA_955652675.1 Candidatus Dormiibacterota bacterium | reverse complement strand
TGGAGCCGTCGCAACCTGGCAGCCGTCCGGGGCTGGCAGCGCTCCACCTTCATCCGGCAGTCGCCGGGCGACTCTATCCTCCACGCCGATTGCCAGGCCCTGCTGGTCTGGCTGTTCCGCGGCACACCCGACCTTCGAGCGGGGGCCGCATCGATCGCCGGCCGTCCGGGAGTTCTCCAGGCCAGGGCCTTCGGTCCTGGCGAGGAATCCGGCGAGGGAGCGGCCCTGCTCGTAGAGTCCGGCTCCCTGGGATCGCTTCCGCCCTTGCGGGAGCTGGCAGCCTGCGCCGCCCTCGAGCGCCATGCCGCCCTCCTCCAGTTCTCAGCCAGCTACGTGCGCTACGGCCGCGGCGATCCCTTCGGAGCCTTCCACGGGATCGAGTCCCGCGGTGCCTGAGGACCACGTAGCCGGCCCTGACGGGCTGGTGTCGGAGGCCGGCTGAGGATGCCCCTTCTTTACGCGGTCCGCTGCCGGTTCACGGGGGACGCCGGTGCTGAGGCCGAGTGGGACCGCTGGTATCTCGGCCACCTCCGGGTGCTGATCGGCGTACCCGGGTTCCTCAGCGCCCAACGGTTCCGGACCAGCGACTCCCCCGACCAGCGGCCGCACCTTGCCCTCTATCTCGTGGAGAGCGAGCGGGTGTTCACCTCGCCCGAATACCTGGCGGTGTGGGGTTTCTCGGCGTGGCGGCCGCGCATCGACCGCTGGACCCGAGACCTCCTGGAGCCACTGCAGCCGGACCTCGGATTCGCCACCGCTGACGGCGAGCTGCTGCGCGCGGCCTTCTTCAGCGAAGGGCCCGAGCCCGCCGGTGGCATTCTCCGCTGGCTGCTCTCCCGGCGCCCCGGCGTGAAGGGGGCGGTGTCCGCGGGGCTGGACCGGTCCTGCGCCGCCGTCGCCTGGGAGAGTGCACCTCCTTACCAAGTGCAGGAACCGTTTCCGGAGCCGCCCGGCGCGACGGTAGCGCAGGCCCTCTACCGGCCGCTCACGCCCTGTCTGGGGACGGCTGGTCAGAGAGCGGCTGGCTGAACGCGCCGCCCGCTTTCTCCGCAAACGCGGCGTCCGTCACCCCGCGCTTTCGTCCCAGCGCGGTCTGGTTTACCCAGGCGGCCAGCTCGGCGGCGGCGGCGGCGTCCACCTGGGGCAGGCCGAGTTCCGCGAGCTTGGCCTTGATGGCGACCGGTCCTGTCCCGACCCCGAGTCTCAGGCGCCGGCGGTTACCCACCGTCTGCGGCGGGTAGGGCTCCAGCAGCGACGGATCCCGCTGCGTGAGCGCTACATGCATGTCCAGCTTCTGGCTGAAGACATCGGCTCCCACCACCGCTTTGGCGGCGGGGATGGGCACCCCCGTGGCCTGGCTGACGGACTGGGCCAGGGCGGTCATCCGGTCCAGCCGCACACCGGCGTCGACTTTGTAGAGGACCTGCAAAGCGAGGGCCAGCTCCTCGATCGCGCAGTTGCCCGCCCGCTCCCCGAGGCCCAGCACCGATGCGTCGGCCAGGTCGGCACCCGCGGCAAGGCCAGCCAGCGTATTGGCGAGAGCCAGGCCGAAGTCGTCGTGGCAGTGCACTCCGACTGCTCCGCCGCCAGTCACCTCTCGCACCATCCTGACCAGCTCGGCGATCCTCTCGGGGCTCGCCACGCCGGTGCTGTCGGCCACCCCGAACCTTTGGGCACCGGCCTCGGCGGCAGCGGAATAGACCTCGCGGAGGAAGCCCGGGTCCGCCAGGGTCACGAAACTCGGGTCGAAGGACACCTCCGGCACCAGCTCGCGGCCCACCGCGACCGCGCTCCTTATCTGCTCGAGTGCCCGAGCCTCGGTGATGCCCATCGCGGCGAGCTGGCTGGGGGCGACCCGGAACAGCACCATCAGCACGTCGACGCCTGCCGCCGCCGCCCTCTCAGCCGCGGCGCGCCAGTCGTCGCGAAAGGCCACCAGGAGCACGGACACGACGGTTCCCGGAATGCATTTCAGCGCCGAGACGGTCTCTTCGTCCGCGCCCGCGTAGCCGGCCTGGATACGCGTGACGCCGGCGTCCACCAGCTGTGCGGCGAGGCCGACCTTCTCCGGGATGGAGAACGCGACGTCGGCCGCCTGCTGTCCCTCTCGGAGGGTGATGTCCTGGATGCTGACGCGTCTTTCGAGAGGTTGCGTCGCCTCATCGTAGGCCAAGACGCCCGGCCTGAATGGAACGGCGTTTCAGCTTCGCTTGACTGGCCACAGCGCGGCGTCTATCCTCAGCGAACTCGGCTGCTCGGGGCTTGAGCCCCTCGGACGTTGGAGAATGCACCTTGGTGGAGACCTCGTTTCCGGTGAGCGGAGACGCCGGCGTGGGCAGCTTCGAGCCGGCCGACGTCCAGCCGGCCGACTTTCGCCGGCTTCCGAGTCAGCTCCTGGACGAGTTGAGGGGGCTGGGCGGCCTGTCGGCGACCGCATCGGACGTACTCGACGAGCTCGGCCTGTCACTGGCGATCCCTGCGGAGCTGCTCCCCCTCAGGACGGCGCCCGCCGTGGTCGTGGGCCAGGCGCTTACCGTCCGGTACCTTCCGGAGCGCCGGGCATCCTCTCACCCGCAGCTGCGGAAGTCACCCAGCAGACTCGCTCACCACAGCGTCTTCGCTATCGGAAGGCCTGGGGATGTCGTGGTCGTGGAGGTGGCAGGCTCGGCCGACGTATCGGTCCTGGGCGGCATGGCGGCCGAAAAGGCGTCCAGCCTGGGGATCGCCGGCTGCATCGTCGACGGCGGGATCCGGGACCTGGAGCAGATCCGCACGCTCGGCTTGCCGGTCTGGTCCCGCCGCGTCACGCCCAAGACGGGCAAATGGCGGGTTGAAGCGGTGGCGATCAACCGGCCCGTAGCCTGCGGCGGGATTCAGGTCCAGGCCGGGGACCTCGTGATCGCGGACGAGACGGGGGTGTGCGTCATACCGGTCGACGCGGCCGAAGCCGCCGTCGAGCGGATTCTCCAGGTCGGTCGCCAGGAACTGGAGCAGCTCTCCGGCCGCTCTCCCGCCCCGGCGAGCTGAACCAACCGCAGACCCAGATCGGATGAGCACTCCAGCCGCAACGGTCAGCGAGTTCGCGAGCGGGCTCGAGTGGTCGGACTTCCCGGCTGCCGTGCTGGCCGCCGCGAGGCTTCACATCCTCGACACCATCGGCTGCGGGCTTGCAGCGCGAGCGCTGGGGGTCGGAGGCGAGGCGCTGGGACTCGTCGTCGAGCAGGGCGGCCGGCCGGAGAGCAGCGTCATCGGCGATCGCGGCCCGCTGCCGGCGCCAAGCGCGGCGCTCGCCAACGGGATGCTCTGCCACCGGCTCGACTACGACGACACCCACACCGGGTCGGGGACCCACGTCAGCGTGACCGTGGTGCCCGCCGCGATCGCGGTCGCCGAGGCGGTCCAGGCCACCGGCCGGGAGTTGCTGGCAGCGACGGTGGTGGGTTCAGAGATCGCCATACGGGTGGCCCTTGCGGTGCCGATGGGTTTTCACCACCGAGGCTTTCACCCGACCTCCGTCTGCGGCATCTTCGGCGCCACCGCCGCCGCGGCGCGTCTCCAGCGGCTACAGCCCGTCGCCCTCACCAACGCCCTGGGAATCACCGGCAGCATGGCCTCGGGTCTGTTCGAGTACCTGGCGGACGGGTCGGCAACCAAGCCGCTCCACCCAGGCTGGGCTGCGCAGGCGGCGATCCAGGCGGTCCGCCTGGCGAAGCGCGGGACCACTGGCCCGGCTACCATCTTCGAAGGCCGCTTTGGGCTCTTCTCCGCCTACCTGGGCATGAAGGAGACCGCCCTGGCCCAGCAGCTCGATGATCTCGGGCAGCGGTGGGAGACGCCCAACACGGCTTTCAAGCCGTACCCCGCCTGCCACTTCTCGCACGCAAGCCTGGACTCGGTAAGGGAGCTGATGACCAGCGAGGGAATCGGCGCCGCGGACGTGTCCGAAGCCGTGGCGACGGTTCCCGGCGATGCTGTCGACTTCGTCCTGGAACCCAGCGCCGCGAAGCTGAGGCCACGCTCCGACTATGAGGCGAAGTTCAGCCTCCAGTTCTCGATCGCCGCCATGCTGGTCGACGGCCGGGTGGGAGTGGACACCTATACGCCGGCGCGGATAGCGCATCCGGAGACGCTCGACCTGGCCCGCCGGGTCGGCTACGAGGTGCAGGACTACCCCAGCTACCCGGAGGCGTTTCCAGGCGGCGTCAGGATCACCACCGTCGACGGGCGCTGGCTGGAGGCGCAGGTGCCTTTCCAGCGCGGGGGACCGGCGAACCCGATGGCGGACGGCGATGTACGCGAAAAGTTCGAAGCCAACGCATCGCTCGCGCTTTCAGAGGAGGACGTGAGGGCATTGGAGAGCGCGATTCTGACGCTCGACGAACACACCGACCTTCACGCCGTCTTCGCGCCGCTCGGTCGGGCGACAGCGGTCGCCGATCTGAAGCCGGTCGAGTCGTGATCCAGACGGCCGACACGGTGGTAGTCGGCGGAGGTGTGATCGGCGCGACCATCGCTCACCTGCTCGCCAGTGCAGGCCAGCGCGTGGTGATCGTGGAGGGAGACTCGGTCGGCGCCGGATCGAGCGGACATGGCCACGGGGTTGTGAGCCTGATCGGCAAGGACTTCAAACCCGGACCGCACTTCCAGCTCGGGTGCGCCGGCGCGGAGATGTACCCAGGCTATGTCGCGGGGCTGATCGAGGACAGCGCAATCGACCCCATGTACCACCGGCTGCCGGGACTGTCTCTGGCGATGGTTGAAGAGGAGGAGTTGATCTTTCGTGAGCAGCTGGAGCTCCACCGGGAGCACATGCCGCTGCGCTGGATCGACGGTGCCGAGTGCCGGCAGATCGAGCCGCGGATCTCGGACAGAGCCATCGGCGCCGTCCTCTACGAGCACGGCCAGGTGGACGGATACCGCCTGAGCCTGGCCGCCAGCCGGGCTGTCGAGCTGATGGGAGGCGAGATTCAGCTTCGCAGGGTGACCGGCCTGGTCCGCGATGGCGACCGCGTCTGCGGCGTGGAGCACACGGGGGGCCGCATCTCCTGCGACACCGTGGTCCTCGCCTCCGGGGCCTGGATCCGGGAGGCTGAGCCCTGGCTCGAGTGGCCGGTCCCGGTCCGGCCGCTGCACGGAGAGGTTCTCAACGTCAGGCTGCCCGGACCTCCGCTGAGGGCCTTCATCCTCACGGCGCGCCACGGACCGATTCTCCAGCGCAGGGACGGCGTCGTCCTGGTGGGAAGCATCGGCGGAGTCACCATGAGCGGGATGGACGTCGACGCAAAGCACGTCTTCGACCCCTGGGATCGCTCGCCGCCGCTCTTCGACCTCGCTCCTCGAGAGGAGAACGCCCAGGTCATGATCGAGCGCGCTCTCAAGGTGATGGACGCGATGCAGGACGCCGAGCTGATCGGGCATCTTGCCGGCGTGCGTCCCCTGTCCGCCGACCGCATGCCCATCATCGGCCGGGTGCCCGGACTGCGAGGAGTGATTCTCGCCACGGGGCACGGCACGAAGGGCATTCACCTGGCGCCGATCACGGCCCGAATGGTCGCCGGCCTCGTCACCGGGGCCCAGGACTCGGAGGCCATGAGCGAGGCGTTTCTACCCGACCGCTTCGCTCCACCGGAGGGCTGGCCATGAAGACCGTTTTCGGTATGCCGGTTCGGGAAACCATAGACGAGGTCCTCGAACCCGACGGCTGCGCGGTGCTGGTGATAGACGTCCAGAACGACGCTATGAGGCCCGAGGGAAAGCTGGCGCGAGCTGGCAACGACGTCTCCGGGATGGTGGAAATCCTTCCCAGATGCTCCCGGTTCATCGGCGACGCGCGCGAGCTGGGCGTGATGGTGGTGCATGTCATGACCACCACACTGCGCGGAGGGCGCAGCGACTCGGCCTCCTGGCTTCGGGCCAAGGGCGCCATCGTCGGCGAGACCGAGTTTTTCCTGGAGGGGACCTGGGGGGCCGAGATCTGCCACGAAGTCGCGCCCAACCATGACGAGACAGTGATAGTCAAGCACCGGTCCAGCGCCTTCGTCGGCACCGACCTCGACCTGGTCCTGCGAGCAGGGGGCGTGCGCACGGCCGTCGTCATCGGGGAGCAGACGCCTGGCTGCGTGGAGGCAACCTTCCGCGACGCCGCCTACCGCGACTATTACACGGTGCTGGTGGAGGACTGCGTGGCGGCCTTCGATCCGGAGCTGCACGAGGCCTCGCTGCTGGTCCAGCGCAGGCGCCACGACGTCGCCACCGCGGAGAGTGTGCTCACCGCCTGGCGCAAGGCGCGGGCGCCGGAAACCAGCACGTCGCGGCTGCGCGCGTAGGAGGCAGAGCATGCCATTTCGAGTCGGGATCGACGTCGGCGGCACCTTCACCGACCTTCTGTTGCTCAATGAGAGCGACGGCAGCACGTCACTCTTCAAGATTCCGTCGACACCGCACGACCCTGCGGAGGGCGTGCTGAATGGCCTGCGAACCCTTCTCAGGGAGAGCGGCATCCCGCCGACCGACGTGGAGCGTGTGATGCACAGCACCACGGTGGCGACCAACGCGGTCCTGGAAGGCCGTGGCGCGAAGGTGGGGCTGCTCTGTACCGAAGGCTTCGAGCAGGTCCTGCACCTGGCCCGGGGTGAGACGCCGGGACCCCTGGCTGGCTGGGTGACGATGATCAAGCCAGACCCGCTGGCGGCGGTGGAGAACACTCGCGGCGTACGGGAGAGGATCGACGCGCGCGGCGAGATCGTCCTGGAGCTCGACGTATCGCAGGCGCTGGCGGCCATCGAGGAGCTGATCGACCACGGTATCGAGTCGCTGGCTATCTCGCTGATCAACTCCTACGCCAACCCGGAGCACGAACGCCGCCTGCGCGACATCGCGAGGGCGCGCTACCCGGAGCTCTCGATATCGCTCTCCTCGGACGTGCTTCCCGAGTTCAGGGAGTACGAGCGCACGAACGTCGTCGTGATGAACGCGTACGTGAGGCCCCGGATCGCACAGTACCTGGAGCTGTTGAGTACCCGCATCGAGGGCCTTGGAGTTCCCGGCTCGATCTCGATCCTTCGCTCCGACGGTGGCTTGATGACGATCGACTCGGCCCGTGAGAGCCCGGTCAACGCGCTGCTCGCCGGACCGGCCGGAGGTGTCGCGGGAGCGGCCATGGTCGCCGCCAGGGCCGGCTGCTCCGACTTCCTCTCGCTGGACATGGGCGGCACCTCGACCGACGTGGCGCTCTGCCTCGGTGGCGAACCCACGATGACTCGGGAGACGCGCCTGGGCCTCTTTCCGCTCAAGGTCCCCGCCATCGACGTGCGCAGCGTCGGCGCAGGGGGGGGCTCGATCGCTCACGTCCCGGAGCTGACCGGAGCACTCCGGGTCGGTCCTGACAGCGCCGGCGCGGAGCCGGGCCCCGCCGCCTACGGCCAGGGA
>CATPBP010000242.1 GCA_955652675.1 Candidatus Dormiibacterota bacterium | reverse complement strand
GGCGGACCGCGACCCGCTCGGGGATGCCCGCTCCGACGAGCTGCTCCACGGACGCGTCGCGGATGGCCTGGAGGCTGCCGAATGTGCGCAGCAAGCGCCGTTTGCGCGCGGGTCCGATCCCCTCGACCGAGTCCAGAGGTGAGCTGAGCGCCTTTTTCGAGCGGGCTTTGCGGTGATGCGTGATGGCGAAGCGGTGGGCCTCGTCCCGGACCCGCTGGACCAGAAACATGCCGGGCGAATTGTGCTCCTGCACGATGGGCTCGGCGCTGTCGGGGGCGAAGAGCTCCTCACGCTCCTTGGCGAGGCCGAAGGTCGGGATGTCGGCGAATCCGAGGTTCTCGAGCACCTCCATGGCGGCGCTCAGCTGGCCGCGGCCCCCGTCGATCAGGATCAGGTCGGGACGGCTCGAGAAGGACCTGTCCCCCACCTCGGCGGAGTCCTCCCGGCGCTGGGCGTTCTCCAGCCGCTCGAAGCGGCGGCGGAGAACCTCCTGGATCATCGCGAAGTCGTTGGGCCCCGGCGTGTAGCGGATGCGGAAGCTGCGGTAGTGGTCGTTCTTCGGCCGGCCGTCTTCGAAGACCACCATGGCGCCCACGGCGGAATCGCCCTGGATGTTGGAGATGTCGTAGCACTCGATCCGGTGGGGCGGCTCGTCGAGCTGTAGCGCCTCGGCGAGCGCCGAGAGCATCGGCTCGGTGCGGCTTCGGTCGTAGTCGCCCTGGATCCTGAGCTGCCGCAGCTCGTCCTGCGCAGTTTCCGCGAGCTGCTGCACCAGTGCCCGTTTCCGGCCTCGCTGCGGCACCTCGAGCGCCACCGGCCCACCGCGCTTCTGGGCCAGCCAGTCGGTCACCAGCTCGGGTTCCTCGACCGCGCCGGGGAGCAGGACAGAGCGGGGAACGTGGGTGGCGCTTCCGTAGTAGGCGAGCATGAAACCGCGCAGGAGCTCCGCCTCCGAAGCCTCGCCGGCGCCCTCCAGAGAGTGGCCGTCGTGCCCCACCATCTTGCCCTGCCTCACGTAGGCCACCTCCACGTAGACGTCCCGGCCCTCCCTGGCGTATGCGATCAGGTCCTGGTCGTCCCGGCTGTGCGTAAGGACCTTCTGGCGGTCGGCAATCTTCTCGATCGCGAGCAGCTGGTTGCGATAGCGGGCCGCGTTCTCGAAGTCGAGCGTGTCTGCCGCCCGGGACATGCGGTCGCGGAGCTCCCGGGTCAGTACCTCGGAGCGGCCCTCCATGAAGAGGGCGACCTGCCGGATGCGCGCGCGATACTCCTCGCCGCTGATCCGGCCTTCGCAGGGGCCGGGACAGCGCCTGATGTGGAAGTCGAGGCAGACCTTCTGCTGCTTGAAGATGTCGTCGGAGCAGGTTCGAAAGGGAAGCAGCTGGCGGATGCTCTTGACCGTGCTCCTGAGCGACTGCGCGCTCGTATAGGGACCGAAATAGAGTGCCCCGTCGTCCAGGATGCGCCTGGTGTAGTGAACCCTCGGGTACTCCTCGGTGACCGGGAGCTTCAGGTAGAGGTAGTTCTTGTCGTCCTTGAGCCGGATGTTGAAGCGCGGCCGGTAGTGCTTGATCAGGTTGCACTCCAGCACCAGCGCCTCAACCTCGTTGGCGGTCTTGACGAACTCGAAGTCGTAGACGCGGCGCACCAGGTCGGCCACCCGAGCCGTCTGGGCATAGCCGGCGGTGAAGTACGAGCGCAGGCGGTCGCGCAGGCGCAGTGCCTTGCCGACGTAGATCACCTGACCGGAGGTGTCTCGAAGCAGGTAGACGCCGGGTGAGTCCGGCACCTCCCGGAGCCGGCGCCGAATGGTCTCAGAAGCCATGACTGTCATCGATGGTATCCGCAGAATTCCCTCCTCCATGCGGGGAGGGTTTGGGAGGGGGTGCTCCCCGAACCAGCCGGACCTGCTTCGCCTTCGCTTCAGAGATTCAGCTGACATTCCCGACCGAGGACTGAACAGGTCTCGGGTAGCATGGGTCCGCATGCAGCAGAGCCCAGAGGACCCACCGCGGATGGTCCCGCCGGGACCGCCCGGCAGGGGCGGCGTGATGTCGGTCTCGCGGCCGACCAACAGGCTGGCCATAGTCAGCCTGGTGGCAGGGATCGCCGGCTACGCCATCCCCCACCCCTTCATCGCCGGCCTGGTCGCGATCGTGACGGGCCACCTGGCACGCGGTCAGATTCGGCGGACCGGCGAAGGCGGCGCTCTTCTGGCCACCATCGGTCTGATCCTCGGTTACGTGCACCTCTTCCTGTCGGTGCTCCTGGTCGGCCTAATCATCATCGTCGCTCTCGGCTTCGGCGCCTACATCGTCAGTCAGGGCCACAACTCCGGCTGACGTCCGCTACCTGCCGACCGGGGGAGGTCCCGAGGGGCTAGAAGTGAATGCCCCGCATCAGGTAGGCCATCGCCGCAGCCTCCGTCGAGATCTCCTCTCCGCCAGCCTCGCTCCCGCCATCGCGGCCGGGCGCAGTCTCCGGGAAGGCATGGTAGGCGCCGGTCATGACCAGATGGAGCAGGCCGGGCGAGAGGGTGTCCACTGCCTCGCCGAGCTTGCCGAGCCTGGTCGAGACTTCGGGCGGCCGGCTCAGAAGCGCCTGCATGACCATCTCGGCGGCCTGGTCGGTGTCGATGGTGGGGAAGTTCTCGTACATGCCCGTGGGAGCGATCATCGGCGTCCGGACCAGCGGCATGTGGATGTTGGTCATCGAGATGCCGTCGTCCGCCAGCTCCGGCCCGATGCAGCGTGAGAGCGACGCCAGGGCGCTCTTGGAGGCGACGTAGGCGCCGAACCTGGGCGGGTAGACCTGGGCGCCTATCGACGAGATGTTGACGATGTGCCCGCTTCGCCTCTCGCGCATGCCGGGCACCAGCGCCAGGATCAGCTTGACCGCGCCGAAGTAGTTCAGCCTCATCGTCCGCTCGAAGTCGTGGAAGCGGTCCAGCGAATTGACAAGAGAGCGGCGGATGGAGCGGCCCGCGTTGTTGACCAGGATGTCGACCCGGCCGTGATCGGCGAGGACGAGCCGCGCCATCCGGTCACAGGCCTCCAGGTCGGAGAGGTCGGTGGGATAGACGGCGGCCCGTCCGCCCTCCGACTCGATCTCGGCCTTCAGCTCCTCCAGCTTCTCGCGCGTCCTCGAGACCAGGATCACGTGCGCACCGTGCTGGGCGGCCTGGACGGCGACCGCGCGCCCGATCCCTGACGACGCCCCGGTCACCAGCACGACCCGGCCGGCGAGGATCGCGCGCAGGTTGGGTTCCGTCAGGGCCTCGGGGTCCAGGTGCCGCTCCCAGTAGTCCCACACCTTCCAGGCGTAGCTGTGCAGAGGAGGGCAGCTGACTCCGCTCCCGGCGAGGGCCGCCTGCGCGTGGTCCGCGGAGAAGCGGGCGCGGCTGTTGATGTAGGACACCGCCGCCTCCGGCACCCGCACCCCCTCCAGCAGCTGCCTCTTGAGCGCCTCCACCACACGCCAGGAACCCAGCATCTCGCCGAAGCCTTTCGGGAGTAGTCCGAAAGCGCGGCGGTCCACGCGAAGGGTGAACTGCGGCGCATGGGCGGCGCGACAGAACTCGTTCACCGTATCGCCGAGGGAGAGCGGTTTCGGGTCGACGACATGGAAGGTCTGCCCATCCAGCCCGGGAGTGGCCGCGATGTGGTCCACGGCCGCGGCGACGAAATCGACAGGGACGAGGTAGAGCGGGCCGCCCTCGAAACCGGCCAGTGGCACCCAGGAAGGCAGGGCGTTGCGCAGCCGCTGGATGATCTTGAAGGCGTAATAGGGCCCGTCCGCGCGGTCCGCTTCGCCGGTCTGGGAGGAGCCGATAACGATGCCCGGCCGGTAGATCCGCCAGGGCACCGCTCCGCCCCGCACGATCCCCTCAGCCTCGAACTTGGTCTGGTAGTAGGGATGGTCGAGGACCTGGCCCTCGTCGAACATGTCCTCGGTGAAGGTTCCCTTGAACTTGCCGCCCGCAACCACGATCGAGCTCATGTGGTGCAGGCGGACGGCGCCCATCTCCGCGGAGAGCTCGACCACGTGGCGCGTCCCCTCCACGTTCGCCGTCCGGTTCACCTCCTCGTCAGCCTCCAGGTCGTATACGGCGGCCAGGTGAAACACCTCCAGGTCTGTGCCCAGGAGCGCGGCGCGGCCCGCATCGCTCAGGCCAAGGCCCGGCATGGTGAGGTCGCCGATCAGCGGAAGCACGTTCGGCAACCCGAGACGGTCCAGCTTGTCAGCCGATGCCTCGCGGACCAGCGCGTGAATCGGCTGTCCCCGCCGCGAGAGCGCCTGCAGAAGATGGCGCCCGATGAACCCCGTGCCGCCCGTCACCAGATGCGCCATGAAGGAAGAACGTTAAATCTTCTCCCTCCCCCACGCCGGGAGGGAAAGCTGATCCTCAGTCCAGGGCGTAGAGGTCGCCGAACTTGGTTTGGGCGTAGGTGATCCAGGGGGTGGCGCTCAGCGAACGGCCTGTCACGCGCTCCAGGAGCTCTGAGGGCGTGAACTTGCGGCCGTGGATGTAGACCCTGGCCCGCAGCCAGTCGAGCAGCGGCCCGAACTCCCCCGCGGCGAGCTGCCCGTCCAGTGCGGGAATGTCCCCGCGGATGGTCTCCATGAGCTGGGCACTGATGACGTTGCCCAGCGTGTAGCTCGCGAAGCTGCCCATGGGCGCCTGCGACCAGTGGATGTCCTGGAGTGGTCCATCGGCGACCGGCGGCGGTGGCAGCCCGAGGTAGTTCTCGACCTTCGCGTCCCACGCTTCCGGGACCTGGCTCGCCTCCAGCCGCCCCTCCAGGAGGTCGTTCTCGATCTCGAAGCGAATCATGATGTGCAGGTTGTAGGTGACCTCGTCCGCGTCCACCCGCACGTAGGACGGGCGCACCCGGTTGACGGCGCGGTAGTAGGCCTCGGCGTCCAGGCCGGACAGCTGCGCCGGGAACGCGCTTTGAAGGACCGGGAACAGGTAGTTCCAGAAGGGACGGCTGCGCCCGACCACGTTCTCCCAGAGCCGCGACTGCGATTCATGCACGCCGCCGGAGGCGCCGTCCCACAGGGGCGTGCGCGCCAGCGAGCGGGGTATGCCCTGGTTGTAGAGGCCGTGCCCGGTCTCGTGCATCGAGGAGAACAGGCTCGAGTCGCGGGCCGTGCCGCGCACGCGGGTCGTGAAGCGGACGTCGCCCGGCCCGAAAGGCACGCAGAAGGGATGCGCGGAGAGGTCCTGCCGACCCCGCTCCAGGTCGAAGCCAAACCGCTGCGCCACCTCCAGGGATAGGGCCAGCTGACGGCCGGTGTCCAGCTCCCGGTCGAGGACGCTGTCGTCGACCCGGTCGGCGCGGTCGAGCACGTCGCGGAGCAGGGGCAGGATGGCGGCCCTCAGCTCGCCGAACAGGGCCTCGGCCTGGGAGGTGGTCACGCCGGGCTCGTTCAGCGCCAGCAGGGCGTCGTAAGGCCGGCCCTCGTAGCCGATGGCCGCTGCCATGCTGCGGCTGATCTCCACCGTCTGCCGCATCGACGGCTCGAAGAGCGACCAGTCAGAGCGCTCTCTGGCCAGTTGCCAGTGAGAACGGTTGGCCGCCCCGGCCCTGGCCGCTTCGGCCACCAGGTCGGCCGGCAGCCTCGTGTCCAGGTCCAGGTCGCGCCGGGTCACCCTGACCAGGCTCGCGTCGTCCGAGTCGAAGTCGTCGCCGGCGACCTCCGCTTCGGCTGCCTCCAACAGGCGCCTGGTTCGCTCGGAGACGAACAGCTCGTGGGCCAGCCGCCCCAGCGTCCCGAGCTGGGCGGCGCGGTCTTCGACGCCGCCAGGCGGCATGTACGTCTCCAGGTCCCATTCGAGGACGGCGGCCGCCCGCTTGAGGTCGTCCACCTCGGCGAGGGTCTCCCTCAGCTGCTGGATCGCGGCAGTCATGCCGGGACCTTGACCCGCCGCCGTTTGGGAGGCGCCTGTCTCCGCTCCCCTCCAGACCGAAGGGACCCTTCGAGGACGGGCCGGAGGTAGCGCCCGGTATGGGACTCCGGCTCCCGCGCCACATGCTCCGGGGTACCGAGTGCGACCACCTCGCCGCCGCGATCGCCACCCTCGGGACCCAGGTCGATCAGCCAGTCGGCGGTCTTGAGGACGTCGAGGTTGTGCTCGATCACGATGACGGTGTTGCCGTGGTCCACCAGCCTGTGGAGAACGTTGAGCAGGCGCTCCACGTCGAAGTAGTGCAGCCCGGTGGTCGGCTCGTCCAGGACATAGATCGTCTTCCCGGTGTCCCTCCGGGAGAGCTCGGTCGAGAGCTTCACCCGCTGCGCCTCGCCGCCCGACAGTTGGGTGGCCGGCTGGCCCAGCCGGATATAACCGAGACCGACGTCTCGCAGCGTCCGCAGCTTGTTCATGATCCGGGGCACGTTCTCGAAGACGGCGATCGCCTCGTCCACCGTCATGTCGAGGACCTCGGAGATGGAGTGGCCGCGGAACTTCACCTCCTGGACCTCCCGCGAGTAGCGCGTGCCGTGGCACACCTCGCAGGTCACGTAGACGTCGGGAAGGAACTGCATCTCGATCTGGATGATCCCGTCCCCCTGGCAGGCCTCACAGCGGCCCCCCTTGACGTTGAAGGAGAAGCGGCCTGGACCGTAGCCGCGCACCTTGGCTTCCGGCATCGAGGCGAAGAGGTCGCGTATGTACGTGAACATGCCGGTGTAGGTGGCCGGGTTGGAGCGCGGCGTCCGGCCGATCGGCGACTGGTCGATGTCGATCGTCTTGTCCACGTGCTGCAGGCCCTCTATGGCCCGATGGGGACCGGGTCTGTCCTTGGCCCGATAGAAGTGCTGCGCCAACTTTCGGGAGAGGATGTCGCTGACCAGGGAGGACTTGCCTGAGCCGCTCACGCCGGACACCGCCACGAAGCAGCCGAGCGGGATCTCGACGTCGATGTTCTTCAGGTTGTTGGCCGACGCCCCGCGGATCACGAGGCGCTTGCCGTTGCCCTTGCGGCGAGAGCTCGGAACCGGCACCCCCCGGTCGCCGCGCAGATAGGCGGCGGTCAGCGAGTGCTCGTCGGCGATCACCTCGGCCACCGGCCCCGCCGCCACGATCCGGCCGCCGCTCTCGCCGGCGCCGGGGCCAATGTCGACCATGTAGTCAGCCGAGCGGATCGTGTCCTCGTCGTGCTCCACGACGATCAGCGTGTTGCCCAGGTCGCGCAGCCGCACCAGGGTGTCGATCAACCGCCGGTTGTCCCGCTGGTGAAGGCCGATCGAGGGCTCGTCCAGGATGTAGAGGACGCCCATCAGCTTGGAGCCGATCTGCGTGGCCAGCCGGATCCGCTGCGACTCCCCTCCGGAGAGCGTTGTCGCCGACCGCTCCAGGGTCAGGTAGTCGAGACCGACGTCGATCATGAAGCGAAGCCGCTCCCGGATCTCCTTCAGGATGCCGCGGGCTATGATCTGCTCCCTCTCGGTCAGCTCCAGCCCGGTGAAGAAGGCGTCCGCCTGAGTGACCGAGAGACGGGTCACCTCGGCGATGTTCCGGCCCACCACGGTGACCGCGAGCGATTCCGGCTTCAGCCGGCTGCCGCCGCAGGCGGGGCAGGGCCGATCCGACATGTACTTCTCCAGCTCCGCCTTCAGGTAGTCGGACTCGGTCTCGTCGTAGCGACGCTGGACGTTGGCGAGGACGCCCTCGAAAGCGGCCTCGTAGTGGCGCCGCTGCCCGTACTGGTTGCGGTACCTGAAGCGGATCTTGCGTGAGCCGGTGCCGTTCAGAAGCAGGTCTCGCTGCTTCTGCGGCAGCTTGGAGACCGGCACCTCCATGTCGATTCCGGCAGAATCGCTGATCGCCTCGAGCATCTCCGGATAGAAGAACTGGGAACGGCTCCAGGGCGCGATCGCTCCCTGGCTCAGAGACAGCGAAGGGTCCGGGATCACCAGCTCCGGGTCCGCGACCAGCTGCCAGCCCAGGCCCGTGCAGGTGGGGCAGGCCCCGTGGGGTGTGTTGAAGGAGAAGTTGCGCGGCTCAGGCTCGGGCACGCTGACGCCGTCGTAGGGACAGGCGTAGTCCTGCGACATGCTGATCTCTTCACCGCCGTCGGCCGGCACGATGAGGACCGAGCCCTGCCCCAGCTTGGAGGCGATCTCCAGCGAATCGACCAGCCGCATCCGCTGCTCGGGACCGACCACCAGCCGGTCGACCACGACCTCGATGTCGTGCTGCTTGTACCGCTCGAGAGGAACCTTCTCGCCAAGCTCGTACATCTGGCCGTCCACCCTGACCCTGGAGAAGCCCTGCTTGCGGATGTCCTCGAGCAGCCGCTCGTACTCGCCCTTGCGGCCTTTCACGACGGGGCCCAGGATCAGCAGGCGAGTGCCCGCAGGCATCCGCTCCACCTGGTCGGCCATCTGCTCCACCGTCTGCTTCTGAATCTCACGCCCACAGACCGGGCAGTGCGGGTGGCCGACGCGGGCGAACAGGAGGCGCAGATAGTCGTAGACCTCGGTCACTGTGCCGACCGTGGAGCGCGGGTTCCGGGAGGTGCCCTTCTGGTCGATGGAGATCGCCGGCGAAAGGCCGTCGATGGCGTCCACGTCAGGCTTCTCCATCTGGCCCAGGAACTGCCGCGCGTAGGAGGAGAGTGACTCCACGTAGCGGCGCTGGCCCTCGGCGTAGATCGTGTCGAAGGCGAGCGAGGACTTGCCCGAGCCCGAGAGCCCGGTGAACACGACGATCCGGTCACGCGGAATGGAGAGCGTGACGTCCTTCAGGTTGTGCTCGCGGGCACCTCTGATGGTTATCTGGTCGATCGGCACTTTCTTGGCGGTTCCCTAACTGTTCGTGGCCGGCAGGAAGATGATGAAGGTGGCCGTAGCGGTGGCGACGAGGCGGCCGTCCTGGCCCTCCACCCGGCACTCGGTGACACCGGTGCGCCGGCCGGAATGCAACACCCTGGCAACCGCCCGGAGGCGCTCTCCTATTCGGCCTGTCGAGATGAAATTCAACTTCAGGTCGAAGCTGTAGTGCTTTTCTCCCTCCGGCAGCACGCTGGCCAGGGCGCGGCCCATAGCGGAGTCGGCCAGCAGAGCCATAAAGCCACCGTGCAGCACGCCGGACCTGTTGCCCATCTCCTCCCTGGTCGGCATCTCCAGGACGGCCTCGCCCTGGGCGGAGGTGGATGCAGCCTCGATGCCGAGCCAGGCGGCGGTGGCGGATGCCTCAGTCGTCATTCCCCTCTCCTCTCGGGGCGCTCTATGGCCAGGCAGGTGGAAGAGGCTCGGGCCACCAACCGGCCCTGCTCGTCGAGCACGTCGGCCTCGCTGAAGAGGAGCGTGTTTCGCATCTCCACAACCCGGCCCACCGCCCGCAGCCGGCCGTCGGCCACAGGGCGCAGGAAGTTGATCTTGAGCTCGACCGTCGTATTGGTCAGGCCGGACTCCTGCTCGGTCATCAGCGACATTCCCATCGCCGCGTCAGCGATCTGAGTGATGATGCCGCCCTGCACGATTCCGCCCTCGTGGCGGTGACCGGCGTGGACCTCGAGCTCGACCACCACCCGGCCCGGCTCCACCTCGGCGATGCGCGCTCCGAGGGTCTCCCGCCAGCCCGCGCGGGGCCCTTCCCGGGCCATGCCGCGGCGAAGTGCTTCCAGGTTGGTCACGCCCTCCATTGTCGCGCCGGGGGCGGGACCACCCACGGCGCCGAGCGCTGGTTTCAGGGACCGCGCCTGGTTCGCCGGTAATTGCGGACCGTCCCGCTTTTGCGCGGGGGAGCGGCTGCGATGGCCAGCGCCACGTCGGCGTCGTCCTCGCCGGTGTCCTCGCCCGCCAGCCGCTTGCGCATCGCGATGATCCGATCCCGCACCCTGGCCGCGTCCTCGAAGGCCAGCTCGCGCGACAGCCTGCGCATCTCCTTCTCCAGATCGCGAACGATGGCGAGCAGGTCCTCGCGGGGCAGCCCCGCGCCCGCCATCAGCTCTACGGCGTCCGCCTGCACATCCTTCTCCTGGATCTCCAGCGAATAGACCGCCTTGCGCACGCTCTCCGGCGTGATGCCGTGCTCCTGGTTGTAGGCGACCTGCCGGTTCCGCCTGCGCTCGGTCTCGTCGATCGCCTCCCGCATGGAGTCGGTGATCTTGTCCGCGTACATGATCACCCGGCCCTCCACGTTCCGGGCCGCGCGGCCGATGATCTGGATGAACGAGCGATAGGCGCGCAGGTAGCCCTCCTTGTCGGCGTCGAGGATGGCGATGAAAGCCACCTCGGGCAAATCGAGGCCCTCGCGGAGCAGGTTGATTCCCACCAGCACGTCAAATGTGCCAAGCCTGAGATCGCGGAGGATCTCGATCCGTTCCATCGCGTCCAGGTCCGAGTGGATGTAGCGGACGCGCAGGCCGAACTCCTTCAGGTAGTCGGTCAGGTCCTCCGCGAAACGCTTGGTCAGCGTGGTCACCAGCGAGCGCTGGCCGCGCTCGATCCGCTTCTTCAACTCCGCGACCAGGTCGTCCACCTGGCCCTCGGTTGGGCGCACCTCCACCTCGGGGTCGACCAGGCCGGTGGGACGGACGACCATCTCCACCACGCGCTGCGCCTTCTCCATCTCGTACGGCCCTGGAGTGGCCGAGACGTAGACGAGCTGGCCGACGCGCTCCTCCCACTCTTCGAAGCTGAGCGGCCGGTTGTCGAAGGCGCTCGGCAGGCGGAAGCCGTACTCCACCAGCGCCGCCTTGCGGGATCGGTCGCCTCCCAGCATCCCGCCCACCTGCGGAATCGCCACATGCGACTCGTCAACGAAGACGACGGCGTCGTTGGGGAGGAAGTCGAGGAGCGTGAAGGGCGCCTCGCCGGGCTGCCGCCGCGTCAGATGACGGGAGTAGTTCTCGACGCCGGCGCAGGTCCCGGTCTCGCGCAGCATCTCCAGGTCGAACATCGTCCTCTGCCGCAGGCGCTGCGCCTCCAGCAGCCGGCCGTGCTCCTCGAACCAGCCGACTCGCTCCTCGAGCTCCGCCTCGATGTCGCGGATCGCCAACTCCAGCTTCCCCCGCGGGGTGACGTAGTGGCTGGCCGGAAAGATCTTCAGCTCCTCGCGGCTGCCCAGGATCTCGCCGGTCACGCTGTCCAGCTCCTGGATCCGGTCGATCTCGTCGCCGAAGAACTCCACCCGGTAGACCTTCTCCTCGCTGGCGGGGACGATGTCCACGACGTCGCCCCGGACCCGGAAGCGCAGCCGCCCGAGGTCGTAGTCGTTGCGCTCGTAGAGCATCTCGGTCAGCTTGCGGAGGAAGATCTCCCGGCGGATCGACTGACCCCGGCTGACGTCCAGGGACTCGCCCATGTAGTCCTCCACCGAGCCGATGCCGTAGATGCAGCTGACGCTGGCCACCACGATGACGTCACGCCGGGTGAGGAGGGAGGCCGTCGCCCGGTGGCGGAGCCGATCGATCTCGTCGTTGCGGCTGGAGTCCTTTTCGATGTACGTGTCGCTGCGGGCGATGTACGCCTCCGGCTGGTAGTAGTCGTAGTAGGAGACGAAGTACTCGACAGCGTTTCGCGGAAAGAGGCGCCGGAACTCGGCGGCGAGCTGCGCCGCGAGGGTCTTGTTGGGACTCAGCACGAGCACCGGCCGCCCCAGCTCCTGGAGCGCCCAGCCCATGACATTGGTCTTGCCGCTGCCGGTCACGCCCATGAGCACCTGCTCGCGGAGGCCCGACCGAACCCCCTCGACCAGCTGGGAGATCGCCTCTGGCTGGTCTCCTTTGGGCTCGAAGGGCGCGTCGATCTGGAAGGGCGTGGCCATGGTCCTGCGCCCGATTCTAACCCGAACGATTGTTCGGTTGTTCCCCTTCCGGATCCCCGACGAGAACGTCGAGCTGGTCGAAACGACCATCGTTTCTGCGCTCTCCGTGCCGCACCTCCAGGCCAGCGAGAAGAGAACGCCGCAGCGCCAGCGAGGAGTCCTTGCCGCCCGACCAGAGCAGCGCGTTGCCGCTCAAGCAGGCAGTGAGAGGATCAGAGCCTCGACCAGGGTGCCTGCGGGTATCCCGTCGTCGCCGGCGGGCACCCGCACCAGCGCGTTGGCGCCGGTCAGCGAGGCCAGTCGCGAAGAGGACTGCGAACCCGTGGAGCGCGCCACCAGGTCAGCCCCCTCCCGGCTCAGGGTCACGCGCTGATACTCGGTCCGATCGCCTGGGGCCCGCGCGTCGTAGCCCAGCCGGACCGGAAGCGCCGGCCTCTGCAGCGCCGCGTAGCCCTGCATCTTGCGCAGTGCCGGTCGCACGAAGACCTCGAACGTGATCAGGGAGGAGACCGGGAAGCCTGGCAAGCCGAAGGCGACGCGACCGTCGGGCAGCGTGGCGAAGGTGAAGGGCTTGCCGGGCTTGAGCTTGACCCGGCCCACGTGGACCTCGCCCAGCGACTCCAGCAGCGGCTTGACCAGGTCATGCGTCCCCACCGACACCCCACCAGAGGTGACCAGCGCGTCGTGGGCGGCCAGCGCCTGCAGGACCAGCTCGCGCAGCGGTCCCGGCTGGTCCGGCGCGACCCCGAGCAGCGTCACCTCCGCGCCGGCCTCATTCAGCGCCGCGAGCAGGGCCCAGCGGTTGGAGTCCACGATCTGGCCCGGCCCCGGCTCCTCCCCCACCTCCACCAGCTCGTCGCCGGTGGACATCAGGGCGACCCGCGGCCGCCGGTGCACGCGCATCCGGGCCCGGCCGACCGCCGCCGCGAGGCCAAGCTCAGCCGCTCCCAGGGGCAGACCCCGGCGAAGCACCAGGTCGCCCGGACGCAGATCGTCTCCGGGCTTGTGGAAGTTGCGGCCGGCGGGAAAGCCGGCCGGCGCGACGATCCAGCCGTCACCCCCTTCGACCTCTTCCACCATCACCACGGTGTCGGCACCGGCCGGGACGACGCCTCCCGTCAGCACCGTCGCAGCCGAGGCGGCCGGCAGCTCGCCCTGAAAGGGGCGGCCGGCGGCCGACTCGCCCACCACCGGAAGCCGGAGGCCGGCGTCGGCGGCCCGGATCGCGTACCCGTCGACCGCGCTGGAGCGAAAGGGCGGCAGCGGAGAGGAAGCCACCAGGTCGTCCACCAGCACCCGTCCGGCGGCCTCGGCCAGCGGGACGTCCTCCCCGGGCAGCACCGGGACCAGCTCCAGGACCCGCGATGCCGCCAGGCCGGCGTCGACGAGCGGGTACGCGGATGCGCGCATCAGGCTCTCACCACCTCGAAGCTTAGTCGCGAGCAACGCGGGCCAAGCCGGCCAGGACCGGGAGCCCGAGGAACCCTACGGCGACGGCGTTGGCCACGCTCCGGATCGGGCTTCAGCCGAGGACCCTATTCGTAACGCAGCGCCTGCAGGGGATCCAGGCGAGCCGCTCGGAGCGCCGGGAGCAGGCCGCTTACCATGCTCAAGACGAAGGCGAAGAGAAGCGCCGCCACCACGATGACGGGCCCTAGCTGGAAGAGCCTCAGGTCGAGGTGGGCGCCCTCCGCCCTGGCCAGGCCGTCGACGGCGGAGTTCGCCCCCCTGGCCAGCAGCGCCGAGATGGCGACGCCCATGATGCCCGCCGCCGCGCCGATCAGGGCGGCCTCGGTGACGAAGATCAGCGTCACGTCCCGCGCCCGGGCGCCCACTGCCTTGAGCACGCCGATCTCGCGGGTGCGCTCCAGGACTGCCGCCAGCATGGTGTTCACGATTAAGACGGCCGCTATGACCATGGCCAGCACCGCCAGCCCGGTCAGCGCCAGGTCGGCGTAGCGAAGGCGCTGGGCGACGTCCCGCAGGCGATCCTCCGTCGTCAGGGCGGCGTAACCCCGAGCCTGGACCTCGTCCCGCACGCTCTGGACGCGATCGAGCGAGTTGGCCAGGACCACGGCGTCCGAGTACATGTCCTGCGTCCAGCCGTTGGCCGCCGCCGACTGCGACCAGTACTGCTCCGCAACGTGCGTCGGAACTCTGACCCACGGCTGGCTGTCCTGCTGCGTGGATGCCGCCACGCCGACCACCGTGACCGCCATCTGCACCGGCTTGGCGGCGGGCGGTCCTACCGCCGGCCGGCCCGGGTACTGGCCAAGGAAGACGACCCGCCGGCCGACCACCTGGTCAGGCGCCAGACCCAGCCGCTTGGCCTCCTCGGCGGAGATGACGCCCTCTGAGATCGTGTTGCTGCCGGGCATCCGTCCCGCCGCGAGGACTATCCCGGTGGCCTGCAGCTGCTCATGCGGGGGCAGCGAGTAGAGCACCGTGGGGCTGGCGACGTTGGGGACCGTGGGCGCGCTCAAGACGCCGGTCACCACCACCTCGCCCCAGGCCGACTGCACGTACGGCTGCTTGCCCAGCTGGGCCACCGCCGTCCGATCCAGTGGAACGTGCTGGGTGGAGTTGGGACGGTTGGGCTGCACCAGCACCTGCTGGAGCTGCCCGCCTCCGTTAACCGAGTTCACGACCTCCTGCTGGAGGCCGGAGGCCAGGGCGAGGATCAGGCACATGACTGCGATGCCGATGGCGACGCCGACCGCGGTAAGCGCCGTGCGCAGGGGCCGCCGGCCCGCGCTCCCGAGCCCCAGCTTGAGGGCATCGACGCGGGAGAGCCGCTCCGGCTGAGCCAGCGAGTCGGGCGCCCGCCCGGTCTTGCGCTGCTTACCACTGTCGGCCACCACTCGCCCGTCCCGCAGGTTGATCGCCCGCTGCGCTCGGCGTGCCAGCTCAGGATCGTGGGTGACCAGGACCACCGTGGCACCGCGGCGGTTCAGGTCCTCGAGGAGTCTCACCACCGCCTCTCCGCGGCTGCTGTCGAGGTTGCCCGTCGGCTCATCGGCGAGGACCAGCCCGGGCCGGTTGGCGAGAGCGCGGGCGACGGCCACCCGCTGCTGCTCACCGCCGGCCAGCCTTCCGGGCCGGAAGCCAGCCCGGTGGCCGAGGCCGACGAGCTCGAGCAGGAGCTTGGCCCTCGCCCGCCTCTCCTCGACGCCTACGCCGGCCAGCGCCAGCGGCAGGGCGACGTTGTCCACGGCGGAGAGAGAGGAGACCAGGTTGAAGGTCTGGAAGATCGTGCCAACACGCTGCAGCCGGTAGTCGTCCAGCGCTGCCTGGCTGAGCTGGTCCAGCGGTGCGCCTGCGGCGTAGACCTGACCCGAGGTGGGCCGGTCCAGGCCGCCCAGCAGGCCGAGCAAGGTCGACTTGCCCCCGCCCGAGGGACCCGTGATCGCCACGAACTCACCCGGCGCAATCTCGACGGAGACGCCGTCCAGCGCCACCACCTCGACGTCCCCGGAGCGAAAGACACGGCGCACGTTGTCCGTTCGAACGCCGAGGGGCTGCCCGAGCAGGTCGAGGCTGTCTGGCGGCGGCCGCTGCGACTCGACGGCAGGCAAAGGCGTGTTCGTGAGCGTCACCGTACTTCCTCCAGCAGCCACTCGATGTAGGCGGACGAGCCCCCGCTCACCTTCACCTCGAGAATGTCCGGATTCTCGTAGGAGTGGATGGCCTTGAGCTCGGCCTGCGCCTCAACGGATTTTGCCGCCGAGGTCTTGAGCAACAAAAGCGCCTCGTGCCGGCGCTGCAACTGTCCGTTTCCGTGGAAAAAGGAATGGATCATCGGCACCACGGAGCCGGACGCGGCGAGCCGCTTCTCGACCAGCGTCTCACCGATGCGTTCGGCCTCGGAACGGTCTGACGCGGTCACGATCAGGAGAACCGCGGGCCCCAGGGAATCGGACTGGCTCACCTCACCTCACACCAGTGGGTCCCGGCCGCTCCAGCCACACGACCGCCGCCGCCAGCGCCAGGCCACCGAGCAGAAGGCCGCCGACGACATCCGAGGTCCAATGGACGCCGAGATAGAGCCGGTCGAAAGCCACAATTCCAATGATGACGGCCGCGAACGGGCCTGCCAGTCTCTTTCGCCGTCCCGGTGGGGCCAGTCGAAAGATCACGAAGGCAAGCAGCCCGTAGACGAGGACCGTCCGAAGGGTGTGGCCGCTGGGATAGGTGTTGGGTATGGCGTTGGGCCCACGCTCGAGCAGCATTGTGAGGCTGGGGCCGTCGCCGTGGGCGAATTTGAACGGCCCTGGGTGCTGCACGAATCTCTTGTAGATGACCTCCGCGAGCGTGGCCAGCGGCAGCGCCAGCAGGGCCCAGGCCTCCCCCCTGAAGCCACCCCGGATCAGGTAGACGGCCAGGCCCACGGCGATCAAAGTCGTCAGCTCGAGGCCGCCAAAAAGCGCCACGCCGATGGCTAGCGGCCTGAGGGACTCTCGCCACAGCGGCGCCAGCGACTGCGCGACCGCTCGGTCGCTGGTTGCCGTGAGGTCCAGGCTGACCACCTGGCTGTACACCGCAAACGCGACCGCGAGTGTGGCCAGCGCCGCCAGAGGACGCGTCACGGCGCCGGTCTCAGCGCTGGCAACGGCGGCAGAAGACGGTGCTGCGACCAGCCAGCCTCACGAGCGCCAGCGGCCTTCCGCAGCGGACGCAAGGCTGGCCGGCGCGGCCGTACACCAGGAGCTCCTCCTGCTGCCGCCCGGCCTCGCCCCATGCGTCCCGATAGTCGGCGACCGAGCTGCCCCGGTTGGCGATCGCCACCCGAAG
Source organism: Candidatus Dormiibacterota bacterium (assembly GCA_955652675.1). Taxonomy (GTDB): domain Bacteria; phylum Chloroflexota; class Dormibacteria; order Dormibacterales; family Dormibacteraceae; genus Nephthysia. Next base: position 21,364 of record CATPBP010000242.1, on the reverse strand, counting down.
CGAGTGGTCGAGCGCTTCCCGGAGCCGGCCGACCGCCTGCCGGCTGAGCGTGTTCGCCGGTCGGTCGGGCCGCACCCGCGCCCGGAAGCAGGCCTCGTCGGCGTAGATGTTGCCCACCCCGGCCACCACCATCTGGTCGAGCAGCAGCGTCTTGAGCGGAGCCCGGCGAACGTGAAGGCGGCGATAGAAGTCGCCGGCCGTGAATGTCGAGTCGATCGGTTCGGGACCGAGCCGTGGCATCTTGCGCTCGGCGACCAGCTCGCTGTCCGTCCCCAGCAGGAGGCGTCCGAACCGGCGCACGTCCCGGTAGCGGAGCTCGAAGCCGTCGTCCAGCGGGAAGACCGCATGCAGGTGGGTGGGCTCCTCAGTACCCGCAGGGACGTACCGCCACTGGCCGGTCATCCCAAGGTGCACCACCAGCAGCTCGCCTGAGTCCAGGTGATGGAGGATGTATTTCCCGCGCCTGGACATCGACTCGATGCGGCGTCCGCGAACGCCGGCGGCAAACGCCTCCGGCGAGGGGTGCCGGACGATGCTCGGGAAGCGCAGGTCACAGCCGGCCAGCACCCGTCCGACCAGGTGCGGGCGGAGGTCGGCGGTGACGGTCTCGACCTCCGGGAGCTCAGGCAACGACGGTCTTCAACCTGGCCATGTCGGCCCAGTTCGGTCCCACGCGCGCCTCGACCTCGATCCCGGTGAGGAGCTCGTAGGCCCCGGTCATGATCCTGGGCACCATCTCGCCGAACCGCTCCGCCTCCGACTCCGGCACCTCGAACACCAGCTCGTCGTGAACCTGTAGGAGCATCCGGCCGCCAAGGCCGGCCTCGGCCAGCTCGCGGCTCAGACGGACCATGGCGATCTTGATGATGTCGGCCTGCAGGGACTGGATCGGGAAGTTGATCGCCATTCTCTCGGCCGCCTGTCGAAGCTGGTAGTTCGGGGAGCGAAGGTCCGGGATCGCCCGGCGGCGACCCAGGGCGTTGACCACCACGCCCTCCTCCCGAGCCTGGGCACGGACCGAGTCCAACCAGTCCTTGAGCTTCGCGTAGGTCGTCCAGTACTCCTTCAAGAAAGCGCGGGCCTCGTCCCCCGGGATCCGCAGCTGCTGGGCCAGGCCGTACTCCCCCTGGCCGTAGATGGAGCCGAAGTTGGCTACTTTGGCCAGGCGCCGCTCGGTGGTGTCGACCTGTTCCAGCGGGACCTTGAAGACCTTGGCGGCTGTGGCCGCGTGGATGTCCTGGCCAGCCGCGAAGGCCGCCAGCATCTCGGGGTCCTCGGAGAGGTGGGCCGCGATACGCAGCTCGATCTGGGAATAGTCCGCGGCGAAGAGCAGGTGGTCCGGCCGGCCGCCACGGAAGGCACGCCGGATCCGCTGTCCGAGCTCGGTGCGGATCGGGATGTTCATCAGGTTGGGGTTGGAAGAGGCGAGCCTCCCGGTCGCCGTGGAGGCCTGACCGAAGGAGGTGTGAACCCGGCCGGTGCGTGGGTCCACCAGCTCCGGCAGGGCGTCGACGTAGGTCGACTTGAGCTTGCTGAGCTGCCTGTGCTCGAGGATCAGGCCGACCACGGGGTGCTTGTCCCTGAGGCCCTCCAATGTGTCCGCGTCGGTCGAGTAGCCGGTCTTGGTCCGCTTGCCGACCGGGAGCCTCAGGTCCTCGAAGAGGAGGCGAGCCAGCTGCTGGGGCGCGTTGAGGTTGAAGGAGAAGCCCGAAACCTGTGCCACCTCCTCTTCCAGCGCGCGCAGCTGCTCCTGCAGCTCCTCCTGCATGTCCCTGAGATAGGGGACGTCGATGGCGACGCCCTCCTCCTCCATCTCGGCGAGCACGCCTGCGAGCGGCAGCTCGACCTCGTGGAAGAGGTAGTCGACGCCGAGATTGCGCATCTCCGCAGCCAGGCGAGGACGGAGGTGCAGGATGGCCTGGGCGCGCGGACCGGTGAACTCGGCGCAGTCGGCCGGCAGGCAGTCCGCCGCCGGCCGGACGTTGCGCCCGGTGCCCAGCAGCTGATCGACGCCCTTGAGCTGCATGCCCAGGAAGTCGCGCGCCAGGTCCTCCAACCGCGGATCGCGGGACCCCGCCCCCAGTAGATACGCGGCGAGATGGGTGCCGAACCGCCAGTCGTAGGCCGCCCGCCGCCAGCTGCTCAGCGCCAGCTGCATCTCCTTGACGTCGTGCGCCAGCAGCGGCTTCCCGGCCAGTTCGGCCACTATGCGTTCGACCAGCGAGGCAGGCAGGTACCAGGTCCGGTCCGCGGTGGCGATGGCCAGGCCGACCTGGCTCCCGCTGCGTGCGCTCCCGTCCCAGATCCCGAACACTGCGACCTCGGGGGTGGCGGCAAGAGCGCTCCGCAGCTCGTCCAGGTGCCCTTCGGCCACCATGGTGATCCCACTCGGCTCCACTGGCTCGAAGGCGAGAGTCGGCTGTACCGGTATCGCGTCGGGGCCCGGCAGCCTCGCCAGCAGCTGCCGGAACTCGAGCTCGTCGAAGACCGTCCGGGCGCGGTCGTAGTCGTAGCGGAGCCAGCGCGCACCCTCCAGGTCGAGCTCGACCGGCACGTCGGTCCGGATGGTCACCATGCGTTTTCCCAGCCGGATCTGGTCGGCCGCCGAGGTGATGGCGTTTTTCACGCGCCCCTCTTTCAGCTGGTCCAGGTTGGCCAGCATGTTCTCGATCGAGCCGAACTGCTGGACGAGCTGGCCTGCGGTCTTGTCGCCCACGCCGGGCACCCCGGGGATGTTGTCGGACGTGTCGCCCCGGAGCGCCTTGAAGTCGATCAGCTGCGGCGGCTCGAAGCCGTAGCGCTGCCTCACCTGCTCGGGGCCGTAAACGACGGTGTCGGTGATGCCGCGGCGAGGAACCAGCGCCTCGACCGAGTCGGTGACCAGCTGCAGGCAGTCCAGGTCCCCGCTGACGATGGTGACAGCGAGGCCGGCTGCCTCGGCCCGCTGGGCCAGGGTGCCGATCACGTCGTCGGCCTCGAATCCCGGCACCCCGTAGATCGGTATGGAGAGCGACTCAAGGACTCTCCGGCAGAGCTCGAGCTGCGGCCGGAGGTCGTCCGGCATGGGCCGGCGCCCCTGCTTGTACTCGGCGTACTCCTGGAGCCGGAAGGTGGGTCCGCCGACGTCGAAGGCCGCTATCGCGTACTCCGGGCGGTTGGCCAGGACGATGGCGAGCATGGAGACGAATCCGTAGACCGCGTTGGTGACCAGGCCCTGCCTCGTGCTCATCGGAGGCAGCGCGAAAAATGCCCGATAAATGAGGCTGTGAGCATCGACCAGAATCAGGCGGCCACGCCGCGAAGCTCTCGGCACCCGCCAATTCTCCCCGAACAGCCGCCGGGCTACCGGACGGTAGACTAGGGCATCAGGAGGCCGCTGAAACGGACGATCTGATCGAGGTCACGGTCGACAGCATCCGGGTTCACTTGCCGACGGGGCAGCACGTGGTGATCCTCAAGGAGAAGACGAACGACCGCTACCTCCCAATCTGGATCGGCATGTTCGAAGCCAACGCCATCGCGATGCGGATCCAGGGCATGGCACCAGAACGTCCGGTCACACACGACTTGATGTCGAGCACCTTCGGGGAGCTCGGGATCTCGGTGAGCCGGATCGTGGTGACCGCGCTCAGCGAGGAAGTCTTCTTTGCCCGCCTCCACCTCCGTCAGGACGGGCGAGAGATCGACGTGGACTCCCGGCCGAGCGACGCGATCGCGCTGGCCGTCCGCTTCGACTGCCCGATCTTCGTCGCCTCCGACGTCCTCGAGCGCGCGGGCGTCATCCCGGAGAAAGAGGAGGAGGAGTCGTCGGAGGACAGGGTCGACGAGGACCGCCTGGCGGTTTTCCGGGACCTCGTCAACAGCCTCGACCTCCCCGACCTCCCCGACGAACCCGGCTCCCGAGGCCGAGGCTAGCCCAGGGGAAATTTTCCCTTCTCCTTGTGGGGAGGGCCAGTGAAGGGGTCTCTCCCGGCGCGGCAGCACCGCCTTTGGTTAATGTTCTTGGCGCTTTTGTGATGGGGACGGTTGGGAAGCTGACGCCTCGACGAGGAGAGACCCTGGCGGTGCTGCGCCGGCTGGCCGGCGAGCGGGGCGGAGCCGTCCACTACTCCGAGGTGGCCGCCGCCATGGGGATCTCGGCCTGGACGGCCTACGGCCTGCTGCGCGAGCTGGAGCGGGCGGGGCTTGCTGCCAGGAGCTACGCGACCGGAACCGACGTTCCGGAGGGGGCCCGCCGGGGCGGCCGCTCCCGGATCCTCTTCGCCCCCTCCGGCATAGTCCTCGTTCCCGTCGAACTGGCCGAGCGGCTGCGGCGGGCGGTCGAGCGCTTCAGCGCCGTGGCGGACGAAGGCGTGGCGGCTCGCATGTACCTGGCGGAGGCGCTGCAGGGCGCCGGTGGCGACGTGGGGCTCCACCTCGGCTACTGGATGGCACGCCTGGAGGCGGCCGGCCGCAACGTCTCCGACGCCGTCGTCGAGGTGCTGGACAGCGGCGCCGTGCCCGCAGCGAAGATCCAGACCCTGGCCGGAATGGGACTCGGGCTGGTGCTGGGCCAGCTCAACCGGACTCGCCTCGGGGACCGGCTGGTGCCCGCGGTGACGCGGCTCTCGACGCTCCTGGAGGAAGCCCAGCGGGGGTCGGACAGCGCCCTCGCGGCACTGGTCGAGGCGGCTCGCGGGCTGCACGCGGGCCAGCGAGGGTCGGAGCCGCTTTCTCCGTGAGCAAGGCCTCGCTGGCCGTTGTCACGGATTCCACCGCAGACCTCTCGCCGGACCTCGTAGCCGAGCGCGGGATCACCGTAGTTCCCCTCACCGTGTCTCTCGGCGGCAAGAGCTACCTGGACGGCGTGGACATCACCCCGGCCGAGTTCTACGCCCGTCTCGAGAGGTCTGGCGCCACCGCCACGACCTCGCAGCCGTCCCCTGGACAGTTCGCCGACGTCTACGAGCGCCTCCTGGCCAACCACGCCGAGGTGCTGTCGCTGCACATCTCCTCCAAGCTCAGCGGCACCTTCGCGGCCGCCTCCCAGGCCGCGGATATGGTCGACGGCGGCCGCATCACGGTGGTGGACACCGGGCAGGTCTCGATGCCGCTGGCCCTGGAGGTGCTGGCCGCCTCCGGGATGGCGGCCGCGGGAGACAACGCCCAGACCGTCCTGGGCCGACTGCGGCCGATCCAGGACGCCGTGCGCGTGTACTTCATGGTTGGGACGCTGGAATACCTGAGGCGGGGAGGAAGGATCGGCCGGGCCAGTGCGCTGGTCGGCTCGGTGCTCCAGGTGAAGCCGGTGCTGACCATCGCGGACGGCCAGGTGGCCCCGCTCGAGCGGGTGCGGACCCAGGAGAAGGCGCTCTCGCGGGTGATCGAGCTTGCGCGCCAGGCCGGAGGCCGGGTCTGTGCGCTGGTGGGTCACGCCGCCGCGGAGGAGCCCGCTCGGCGAATCGCGGAGGCGCTCAACGTCGAGGCGGAGACCCTGATCATGGCGCCGCTCGGGCCGGTGGTCGGCGCCCACGCCGGTCCCGGCACCGTTGGGGTCGGCTGCTACCCCGCGGACCTCTTTCCGCTCGGGCTCCGGCGCCTCAGCTCGAGCGCCGCCAGGTAACCGCCGCGGGACTGGCGCGCTTTTCGACTCTCCCCTCCACGCTCAGCGATTGCAGGTGGGCGAGCCCCTCCTGGAGCGCCATGCGCATGTCGATCAGATTTGAGCGCATCCCCCACACCGCCGTCGCCACCTGCCAGCCGTTCATCTCCCCGTTCGAGAGCAGCTCCAGCATCCCGAGCTTTCGCCGGCGGTGGTGATCCACCATCTGCTCCACCCGGCCGGCGGCGTCGGCGAAGGGAAGGCCGTGGGCGGGCAGCACCAGGGCGGGCGCCAGTTCGACGATCCTGGCCAGCCCCCGCAGGTAATCGTCCAGCGGGTTTGGAGTGCTCTGGGGATGGAGCCCGATGTTTGGGCTTGACTCGGGCAGCAGCTGGTCGCCGGAGAAGAGGAAGCCGGCATCCACGTCGTAGAGGCAGACGTGGCCAGGAGAGTGGCCAGGCGTCCATTCGACCCGAAGCCGGCGCTTGCCCAGCTGCAGAAGCTCGGTCCCTTCCAGCGGCAGCGCAGGCTCGGCCGGGGTCACGAAGTCCCTCAGCCCACGGGACGCGTTCTTCATGAAGTTGGCCTCTTGTTCGGGTACGCCGTGGACCAGCAGATATCGGCCCACCTCCTCGACCAGCTGGTCGATCTCCATGTACCTGGGGTGCACCATGGGCACCTCGAGCCGGTGCAGGTACAGCTCCGCTCCCGAGCGGCGCGTCAGCTCCCCCGCCCCGCCGTAGTGGTCGGGATGGATATGGGTGACCACCAGGCGCCGCACGTGGCCCCCCGGGCCACCAAGCCGGGCCACCGCCGCATGGATGAGCTCAAGGGAGTCCTCGGCCTTCATGCCGCAGTCCACCACGTCCACGGCCTTCCCGTCCGGGAGCAGAAAGGAGTTGACGTGACCGTCCTCCCACGGGATCGGGAGGCGCAGCGCCCAGATGTAGGGGCCCACTTCCGTGAGCTCGAGGTCGTCCCTCCCTGCCGTCATGTCGCTGTATAAGATGAAGCCTTGCGCATGGCGCAAGGCGTCATGTTTATGGAGGACCGTATGAACGACGAGCTGACACCCGGCCAGGTGATCGAGGCCATGCCTGCCTATTTCCAGCCGGAGAAGGCGGGCAACACCAACGCCACCATCCAGTTCGACCTGAGCGGCGACCAGGCCGGCAAGTGGTACATCAAGGTGGCCGATGGCCAGGCGTCAGCCACCGAGGGCCAGGCCGAGACGCCGAACCTCACGCTGCTGGCGGACGGCCGGGACGCGGTCAAGATCTTCACGGGCAAGATGGACCCGACCGCCGCCTTCATGAGCGGCAAGTTGAAGGTCAAGGGCGACATGGGCCTTGCCATGCGGATGCAGTCGATGTTCCGGCGGCCCAGTTGAACCGCTCGGAGAGGCGTCCGAGAGGCTGAGCCGGCTCCCGGCCGGCCCGGCCGGACCTCCTCCTCGCCCCCCTCCCCGGGCTCTCAGCGCCCGCTGGATGGCTTGCTCTCTTTTTGCAAAAAGAGGGGGTTTTCGCCTTAGGACAATGTGATAGTCTTCGTCACCTTCGCTGCTAGGGAATTGACCGGAGGGCTCGGGATGACTCAAGAAGACAGGGAGCGGATCGCACGACTTCAAGCCAACCGGGCCGCGCTGACCAGGCTGGCGAACCAGTTCGAAGAGGAGGCCGGGCTGAACCGGCCCATCGCCGAGAGCGTCGGCGACGTCATCACGCGGGACTTCGAGGACACGGACTTCGCGCAGGTCCTGAGCGACCGCGAGATCAACGACACGCTGGTCCACCTCCTGGCCGAGAACCGCGAGCAGGTGGAGAGGGCGCTGGACCGCCTCTCCGAGGGAAAGTACGGCGAGTGCGAGGACTGCGCGCAGGCTATCGCAACCGAGCGGCTCCGCTTCCGCCCCGAAGCCACGAGGTGCGTAGCCTGCCAGAGCCGCTGGGACCGCCTAAACCGCCGATCAGCCTGAATCGCGGGGGGAACCCAGGTTCCCCCCACGGGCCCGCCCTCCTCGCGGGAGTGACGGCTGGCTTCGGGGAAACAACTCATACGGCCGGAGTGAATCCGGCCTTTCGAGTAGCGCGTTCTTTCGGTTCCCTGCCCTGGCGTGGAGGGAAGGACAAGGCGGCTAGCTACCTACGAGGCCGTAGACGACTGACTTTTGGTCTGTGTACTGGTAGAAGGCTTCGATTCCGTGCTCTTTGCCGTAGCCGGATTGCTTGGTGCCGCCGAAGGGAAGTTCGTCGTGTGCTATCTGTAGGGCGTTGACCCAGGTGTAGCCGGCCTCCAGCTCCTGGACGGCCCGGTGGGCTGCCGACATGCTCGACGTCCAGATCGAGGAGCCGAGCCCGAACGGGGAGGCGTTGGCGCGGCTCAAGCCGTCGTCGAGGTCCCCGATCCGCATCACCGGCAGCGCCGGTCCGAACACCTCTTCGGTCACCATCCGGGAGTCGTCGGGTACGTCGACCAGGATCGTGGGGTTGATGAAATAGCCGTTTTCGTACTCGGCGCCTTCGGGGCGCCCCCCACCGAAGACGACCCGGGCGCCCCGCTCGACGGCGTCCTTCACCTGCGCCTCAACCTCCGCCCGCTGGGTCTCAGAATGCATCGGCCCCATCCGGCTCTCGCGCTGCATCCCGTTTCCCGGCTTCAGCTTCCGAGCCCTCTCGACCAGCCGCTCGACCAGCGGGTCGAACACGGCGTCCTGGACATAGAGCCGCTTGATGGCCAGGCAGGCCTGCCCGCAGTTGAAGAAGCGGCCCACCGAGATCGCCTTCGCCGCCTCGTCGAGGTTGGCGTCCTCCAGGACGATGCACGGGTCTGAGCCACCGAGCTCGAGCACCACCTTCTTGAGGAGAGGAGCGGCCGCGGCGGCGACCTTCTTGCCGGTGGGGGTGGACCCGGTCAGCGCCACCTTCCGGATCAGGGGGTGGGTCACGATGGCTTCTCCGGTGCCCGGTCCCAGGACCACGTTGACGACTCCCTCGGGAAGCCCGCCCTCGATCAGCGCTTCGATGCAGCGCAGGGTCGCCAGAGGGGTGGTCGAGGACGGCTTGAGCACCACAGCGTTCCCTGCAGCCAGAGACGGCGCGACCTTGTTGGCGGCCAAGGTCAGGGGGAAGTTCCAGGGGACGATGGCGCCGGTCACCCCGATCGGGTGGCGGAGGACGAGGCCGTACTGGGTGACGTCAGGCAGCGAGATGTACTCCCCGTGCACCTTGTCCGCCAGGTCGGCGAACCAGGCGATGTTCTCACCGAAGCGCCTGGCCTCGATCTTCGACTCGAGGAGGGTCTTGCCCTGCTCCGCCGTCAGGACGGGCGCGATCTCGTCGACCTTCTCCAGCATGTGTGCGGCCGCCGCGTGCAGGATGCGGGCGCGCTCCGCAGGAGCCAGCTTGCCCCAGCTCTTCTGAGCCTTCTCTGCCGCGCGAGCTGCCCGATCGACGTCCTCGACGCCCCCGTTGGGGACCTCGTCGACTACCTCCCCGGTGGCCGGGTTCTTCACCTGGTAGGTCTCACCTGAGGCGGCTGAGGCCCGCTCTCCTTCGATGATCATGGTCGCCAATTGAGCACCCCCGATTTCAGGTGGGACTGGACCGGAGACCGGTCCAGGAGTATTACTCCGATCACGCTTCTTTCCTGGAACGTCATCTCCTGGAACTGCTAGTGTCCTGCTTCGGAAGTTCGTCGAGCAGATTGTGGCAGGCAGCCGCAGGCTGCTGGTCCGGGCGCCGAGGCGAAGGAAGGGGTGGCACTAGGAGGAGCGCATCTGAGATGCGTGACGACGACGGGCCGGGCCCCCTGACGCCCGCATCGACGTCCGGAGCCGCAATATGCCGGCGAATTTCTGGAGCAGGACACTACTGTCGTGGACCTCGGCACAAGAGGTTCAGTGCACACCTCGCACTGCGCCGCCGTCGACGCCGATGCTCTGTCCAGTGATGTACCCGGCGTGCACCGAGCAGAGGAAGGCGCAGGTCGCGCCGATCTCCTCCGCCAGGCCGATTCGGCCCGCGGGCACGTCCTTGGCGACCTCGTCCAGGTTGTCTCCGTGGATCTCGCGGACCCGGTCCGTCAGGATCGTGCCCGGGGCGATGTTGTTGACGGTGACGCCCATGGGGGCCACCTCGGCCGAAAGCGTCTTCGCCATGGCCGTGACCGCCGACCGGAAGGCATTCGAGAGCACCAGGTTGGGGATCGGCTGCCGCACCGAGATCGAGGTGATGTGGACTATCCGTCCCCGCCCCGATTCCTTCAGGTGAGGAAGCGCGGCTTTGGCCAGCCTGACCGCGCTCATCAACGTGAGCTGGTAGCCTCGATCCCACGCCTCCAGCTCCGTCGACTCGAAGGTGCCGGGGGGCGGACCACCCACGTTGCTGACCAGGATGTCCAGGCCGCCGAGGGCGGCCACGGCGGCGGCGAGCGCCCGACCGGCCGCATCCGGCTGGGCCAGGTCCGCAGCCAGGTGGCCGGCGGCGCCGATCTCGGCCCGCACTGTGGCCAGGCGGGCCTCGTCGCGGGAGACGATGAAGACCCGACTTCCCTCGGCGGCCAGCGATTCGGCGCAGGCTCGGCCCAGGCCCTTGCTGGCAGCGGTCACTAGCGCGCGGGTTCCGCTCAGGCCAAGGTCCAAGGCTTGTCTCCCAGGCGGCCCTGGGTGGCCGCCACGATGTTTGCCGTCATTACTCAGACCGAAAAGGGTACCTGCCCCGGCTCCCGCGTTCCTAGTACATGAGGCTCACTGCCGTGCTGCTCGGCGTGCTGGGCTTCTGCCTGTTCGGATTCGTGTTCGCCGTCTACGACTACGCCCGCCATGGGGCCACTGCGCCCGCGGCGCGCGTGACCCCGGTCCTTCAGCCCTCGGCCCCGCCGGCAGGGTTCAACCCGGTCCCAAGCAGCACACCCCTGGCGCCGCCTGAGCCCGCCGTCGTCCCCTCTCCGGAGGCCCAGGCGCCTGCCGCTCCAGCCGCAGCCGCCGGACCCATCGCGTTGGCGCCTCAGCCTGTCGAGGCCCAGCCTATCCCCGCCGGGGCCGTTGCCGCGCCCATCCCGGCGCCCGCCGCCCAACCGGCGCCTCCGCCGGACTCCCGTCCCAAAGAGGATCACGGGCAGGGGCACGGGGGTGGAGGCGGAGGTGGCGGCGGCGACTGAGCATTTGGCTCGCTACTGACCCCTGGTCTCGACGTACCAGCCGGCGACGTGCTGGAATCGGTCGACCGGATCCACCACCGCGTTTGTCAGCACCCCCTTCACCCGGTTCGAGACGACGTAGGCGTAGTGCGGTTCGAAAAGGAAGATGGCCGGAGTCGCCTCCTGCATCAGATCCTGGAAGTCCGCGTAGGCCGCCCTCCTGGTCGTGCGATCCGGCGCAGCGCGGCCATCCTCGAGGTCCTTGTCGATCAGCGCCTGCCGGGGCACCAGCGGGCTGGCGAAGTTCAACGAGTCTTTGGGGGCGCCTGAGTGCCAGAGGCTGTACTGGTCGGGGTCGGGCCCATTGTCGAAAGCGACGAGAGCCATCTGATAGGTGCGGCCGAGCACGTACTTGCCGACCAGCACCGAGGCCGGCACCGGGTCCACCTTGACCTCCACGCCAACCTCGCGGAGCTGGGCGCTCACGCTCTGCGCCACCTGCCGGTAGGGGAAGGCGTCGGCGGTGACCAGGCTCACTGAGAAGTCGCGGCCCTGACGGTTGCGGAGGCCGGTCTGGGGATTGAGCTTCCAGCCCGCTTCGTCGAGAGTTCGCGCGGCCGCCTTGGGGTCATACGGGAACCTGGCCGCCGACTCCGCCGAGTACGCCCAATCGGTCGGCGGGATGGCCCCGGGAGCCGGATCGGCCCGGCCCTCCAGCACGCCGGAGATGATCTTGCGCCGGTCGACAGCCTGGACCAGCGCCTGGCGGACCGCCGGGGGATTGAAGTAGACGGAGAGTTCGGGTGAGATGTTGAAGAGGACCGCGCTGAAGCTGAAGGTCTTCAGCTGGCGAACCGCAAGGTCCTGGCGGGTGGTCAAAGACCCCAGCTGCGGAGGTTGCAGCGCGCCGACCGTATCCGCCTCGCCGCGCGAGACGGCGTCGACGGCGTCGCCCAGCGTGGGATAGGTGCGGAACGAGACGTGGTCCAGATACGGCCGCGGGTTCGAGAAGGGGTTTCGGTCCAGTGTGACCGTGCGCCGGTCCCTGGAGAGGGAGCCGACCTTGAAGGGGCCGGTGCCCAGCGCCTTGCCGCTGCTGTGGACGTCGGCGGCCATCGCCTTGACGCTGACCCCCGCAAACAGGTGGCGCGGCACGATGCCCTCTCTAAGGGCCAGCGGGAACGAGGCGCTGGGGGCTTTGAGGGTGAAGCGGACCTGGTAGTCGGCCGGCTTCTCGACCTGGATCTCTCTCCAGAACTGCATCGTCTGCTGTTCGTAGTCGGGGCTGCGAAGCACGCCGAAGGTGAACATCACATCGTCTGCGGTGAAGGGCTGTCCGTCGGCCCAGCGCACGTCTCGCCTGAGCTCGAAGGTGTAGCTCAGCCGGTCGTCCGAGATCGACCAGCTGCGAGCCAGCAGCGGGGCTGCGGACTGGTCCCCGCGGACCGCGGTCAGGCCCTGATAGATCAGGCTGTCGATGTCCCGTGCGTTGTCTTCCACCTCGAAGAGGGGGTTCAGCGCTCCAGGGAACCCGCCATAGAGCGCCTCGACGACGCTGCCTCCGGGTGCGGGGACCACCCTGGCGGTGGGGAACGGCGCCTGGCAGGCGGCCAGTGTCAGCAGGGCCGCGCAAAGCACGACCAGGCCAGTGGCCCTTGCACGCATCAGCCCACGCCGCTCGACGTTCTCAGCCGAAGTGCGTGTTGAACCAGATGTTCGCCACGGAGACGATCAGGAAGATCGCGGTGAGGACCCAGGTCGTGAAGTAGATCTGGCGCTCCAGGCCGCGGCGTGTGCGGTAGCCACCGCCGATGCCGCCGTCCCCGCCGCCGATCGTCCCGCCCAGGCCGGTCGACTTGGGCGTCTGGACCAGCACCCCCGTCATCAGGAGGACGGCAACGACGACTTCGAGGATGACAAGCGCGTTCCGGACTTTATCCATTGGCTCGCGGAAGTTTACCTATAACGGGCCGGCCGGGTGGACGCCGGCTGGGGGCGAAGGCTGCAGTCGGGGCACCCCTCCCCTCCCCTCCCCGCAAGCAAGGGGGAGGGAAAAAGAGAGGGATCGGTTAGCGGTATTGGGAGTAGCGGTCGTTGACGGCGGACCAGTTGACCGTGTTCCACCAGGCCGCAACGTAGTCCGGGCGCTTGTTCTGGTACTTCAAGTAGTAGGCGTGCTCCCACACGTCCACTCCCATGATCGGGACACCGCCGTCCATGATCGGGTTGTCCTGGTTCGGGAAGCCCTTGATCGAGAGCCGGCCACCAGAGAGGTAGAGCCAGCCCCAGCCGCTTCCGAACTGGCCGATGGCCGCCTTGCTGAGTGCGTCCTTGAATGAGGCGAAGTCGCCGAAGGCCTCGCTGATTGCCTCCGCGACCCCACCGGAGGGCTCGCCGCCGCCATCCGGCGACATGATCTGCCAGAAGATCGAGTGGTTGTAGTGTCCGCCCCCGTTGTTACGGACCACCGTGCGGATGTCGTCGGGCACCGAGCTCAGGTCGCTCAGCAGATCCTCGACGCTCTTTCCTTCCAGCTCCGGGTGCTTCTGGATCGCGCCGTTCAGGTTGTTGACATAGGTGCCGTGGTGGCGATCGTGGTGAATCTCCATCGTCTGGGCGTCGATGTGCGGCTCGAGCGCCGAGAAGTCGTACGGCAGGGGCGGAAGTTCGAACGCCATGGTTACCTCCTTGACTCCGACAGTGACACCAACTTGGGCAACAGGACCGGCCGGCGGAGCCGGCCGAGCAGGACCACGCAGAGCGGCTCCCTCAACTGGTGGTCGCCTCCTCGGTGGTGGGGCCGCCGTAGACCTCGGCGACCACCTCGATCATCCTCGCGAACTCGTGTGCCTTGAGGCTCGCGCCGCCGACCAGGCAGCCGTCGCAGAGCGGCAGCTCGACGTAGGAGCCGACGTTCCCGGAGTTCGCGCTTCCGCCGTAGAGGATTCGCACGCGTGACGATGCCTCGTCACCCAGGGACTCGTCCAGAACCCGGCGGATAGCCCGCATCGTTTTGTACGCGTGCTCGGGATCGGCGTTCTTGCCGGTTCCGATAGCCCAGATCGGCTCGTATGCGATCACCAGCCGGCCGGAATCGCCAGGGGACATGTACTCGAGGGCTGCCTGCAGCTGCCCGCTGACCACCTCGTCCGTCCGCCCGGCCTCGAACTGGTCGTCCAGCTCGCCGACGCAGAGGATGACGTTCAGGCCCACGCCTATCGCCGCTTTGGTCTTTTTGCTGACCCACTCGTCGGACTCTCCAAAGATCTGCCGTCGCTCGGAGTGGCCGGTCAGTACCCACTGGCACCATCCCGAGAGCATGACCGCGGAGACCTCGCCGGTGTAGGCGCCGGCCGGCTCCCAGAAGCAGTCCTGGGCGCCCAGACCGACGCCGGTCTCGTGGAGCAGCTCGGCCACACCAAGCAGCCAGGGGAAGGGCGGCAGCAGGGCGACGTCGACGGTCGCCGACGCGGCCCGGGCGGCGCCGATCACCCCCCGCGCCAGCTCGGCGGCCTCCGAGGCCCTGGCCGGGTTCATCTTCCAGTTGCCGGCCAGCAGGGGCCTGGACCCGGAACGCTGAGCGTTCATCCCTCTGCCTCCTTCAACACGGCCACCCCAGGAAGCTCCTTGCCCTCCATGTACTCGAGGGTGGCGCCCCCGCCCGTGGAGACGTGTGAGAAGCTGCCGGCCATCCCCATCTGTTCCACGGCAGCGGCCGTGTCGCCGCCGCCCAGAAGAGAGAAGGCGTCCGAATTGGCCACCGCCTCTGCGACGGCTTTCGTCCCCTCGCTGAACTCCGGGATCTCGAACACACCGAGCGGGCCGTTCCAGACCACGGTGCCGGCGGCTCGCACCCTTTCCGCGAACAGCGCGCTGGTCTCTGGCCCGATGTCCAGGATCATCCAGCCCGGCTCGATCTCACCGGCCGGGAAGACTCTGGTCGGCTGTCCCGCCTCCATCTTCGGAGCGCAGACCGTGTCGATCGGGAGGACGAGGCGGTCGCCTCCCATCTCGGCCACCGCCCGCGTCTCCTGGAGAGCTTCGTCCTCGACGTAGCTCGCGCCAACCTCCTTCCCATCCGCCTTGAAGAACGTGTTGGCCATGGCTCCGCCCACCAGCAGGGCGTCGACCTTTGGGAGCAGGAAGCGGAGAACGCCCGCTTTGGAGGACACCTTGGCACCGCCGACGATGGCTACGAGCGGGCGCCGGGGCTCGTCCAGCGCGCGATGCAGGGCCTCCAGCTCCGCCAGCATCAGGTCGCCGGCGTAAGCTGGCAGGAACTCCGCGACCCCGACCACCGAGGCGTGCGCACGGTGGGAGGCGGCGAAGGCGTCGTTGACGAAGATCTCGCCCAGCTCCGCCAGCTGCCGAGCGAAGTCTCGATCGTTCGCCTCCTCGCCCGGGTGGAAGCGGACGTTCTCGAGCAAAACAAGCTGTCCCTCGCCGAGGCGGGCGGCCGCGGTTCGGGCGGGCTCGCCTACGCAGTCCTCGGCGAAGGACACCTCTCGGCCCAGCAAATCGCGCAGCCGGTCCGCAACCGGCCGCAGCGTGAACTCTGGCGCCGGCCTTCCCTTCGGGCGTCCCAGGTGAGACATCACGATCACCTTGGCGCCCTTCTCCAGCAAGCCGCGCAGGGTTGGCAGGGCCGCTCGGACGCGCGTGTCATCCGCGATGGCGCCGTCTTTGAGCGGGACGTTGAGATCCTCGCGCACGAGCACCCTGCGGCCAGCCACCTCGACCGAACGCCACGACGCCTTCAAGCTAGAGACGTTCTGCCATGTAGGTGATCAGGTCGACCATGCGGCAGCTGAAGCCCCACTCGTTGTCGTACCAGGAGACCACCTTGGCGGACCGCTCGCCCAGCGTGAGCGTGAGCGGGGCGTCGACGATCGAGGAGTAGGGGTTGGTCTTGAAGTCCGAGGACACGAGCTCCTCGTGAGAGACGGCCAGCACGCCCTGCAGCTCGCCGCCGGCGGCCTCCTCGAAAGCCGCATTGATCTCCTCGACCGAGGTGGCCCTCCCCAGATCGACGGTCAGGTCCACGACCGAGACGTCGAGAAGAGGCACGCGGAAGGACATCCCGACGAACTTTCCCGTGAGCTCGGGCAGCACCTCGGCTACCGCCCGGTTGGCTCCGGTCGAGGTCGGAATGATGTTGTCCGCCGCCGCCCGCGCCCTGCGCAGGTCCTTGTGCGGGAGATCCTGCAGCCGCTGGTCCGCGGTGTAGGCGTGGATCGTCGTCATCATCCCCTGCTCGATGCCGAAGTTGTCGTTCAGCACCTTGGCCAGCGGCACGAAGCAGTTGGTGGTGCAGCTGCCGTTGGAGATGACGTTGTGGGAGGCGGGCTCGTAACCACGGTGGTTGACGCCCATGACGACTGTGTAGTCCTGATTGGTGGCGGGGGCGGAGATGATGACCTTCTTGGCTCCCCCGCGGTCGATGTGCACTCGCGCCTTGTTGGCGTCCGTGAAGAGCCCGGTCGACTCCACGACTATGTCAACGTCCAGGTCGCGCCAGGGCAGCTCCCCCGGGTCCTTGACGGAGAGGAACTTGACACTCCGTCCGTTGACCTTTATCTCCTCACCGGCGGCCTCGACCCGAGGGCCGAAGGTCCCCAGCGCGGTGTCGTGTTTGAGAAGGTGCGCGAACGTGGCCGAGTCGCCGAGGTCATTGACCGCGACGATCTCTACGTCTGGGTTCAGTTCGTGCGCCGCCCGGTAGATGTTCCGGCCGATACGCCCGAAGCCGTTGATGCCGACCCTGATGGACATGGAGACGCCTCCAAAGCAAGACGAGCGGCGGACGAACCTAATGTTAGGCGGAGCGCGTACCCAGGCCGACCGGCTCCCGGGGCTCGGAGGCCGGATCTGCCCCTTCAGCCTCGTCAGCCGAGCCTTCGGCGAGCTCCACCAGCCGGCGCAGGCGGTGGTTGACCGCCGACTTGGAGAGCGCCATACGCTGAGCCAGCTCGTTCAGGTTCATCTCCGGGTTGGCCCGGCGTGCCCTTGCCATGTCCTGCAGAGCCGTCGAGAGTCCCTGGAGCCGGCCGGACCGCTCCAGCTCACCGATGGCGGAGACCTGGCGCATCGCCGAGCCGATGGTCTTGTCGATGTTGGCCGTCTCGAAGTTCAGGCGGCGGTTGACCTGGCCCGAAAGCTCACGTACGACGCGCACGTTCTCGAACTCCATCACCCCTCGGGAAGCTCCCATCAGGGACAGGGTGCGGACGATGCCGTCCCCGTCCTTGACGTACAGCACGTGATGTCCGGCTCGCTCCATCACGCCGGCCCGCACTCCTTGCTCGTGCAGGATGCGGATCAGGCTCGCCGCCCAGCCCTGGGTGGGCAGGACGAACTCGAGGTGGTAGCGGGCGCTGGGGGCATTGACCGAGCCGCAGCCCATGAAGACACCACGCAGGAGCGCCTTGCGATCGCAGGCAGCCTCGGGGCAGGCGCGGACCGCCGGTTGGCCGAACGACTCCTCCATGCCGCGAGGCAGCGGAAGCTCGATGAAGAAGGCCATCTGCTTGGCGCTCCGGGCCGCCTGGTACTTGGCCTCGATCCCCCCGATCATCCGGGCCAGCCGCACGACCTTGCGGGCCACCGTGTTGCGAAGAAGCGGGAAATAGGCAGTCCTTCCGTCCCCACTCCGGATCAACCGACCCTTGGACGAATAGAAGATGCCCAGGAGCTCGCTTAGCTGACAGCACGGACGCGCCGGCGTCAGACCTGCGAGCTCACTCTTTATTTCGGCCGCGAAGGATATTGCGTCCTGACCTCCGGCTTGGTCTACCCCACCCCAGCCAGAGCCTTCAGTGTAGCCGCTACCCTTCTCACTGCCAAGCTGGCCGTTCGACGGTTAAGGGATAATCGGGACGGATGAGCGAAGATGCGTCCGCCCGGGCAACGCGTGCCCGGGAGCTGCGGCACGAGGCCCTTGGCCTCGAGCCGGAGAGGTTGCTCACCATGTACCGGCAGATGGTCCTGGCCCGAGCCATCGACCGTCGAATGTGGGTCCTGAACCGTCAGGGCAAAGCACCTTTCGTCATCTCCGGGCAGGGCCACGAGGCGGCCCAGGTCGGGGCGGCGGCCGCCCTCCGGCCCGGGGTGGATTGGCTCTGCCCCTACTACCGCGACCTGGCATTCTGCCTGGCGCTGGGCCTGACGCCGCTGGACTTCATGCTCTCCGTCTTCGCCCGCCGGGACGACCCGAGCTCGGGCGGCCGCCAGATGCCCTCCCACTTCAGCTTGCCCAAGGCTCACATCGCCACCACCTCCAGCACCGTCGCCACCCAGGTGATCCACGCCGTGGGGATCGCCTACGCCGCCAGAGCCCGAGGTCTGGACGAGGTGGCGGTGACCTGCGTCGGCGAGGGGAGCACCTCGAAGGGCGACTGGCACGAGGGCCTGAACTTCGCCGGCGTCCACCGCCTGCCTTTCATCTGCATCGTGCAGGACAACGACTACGCGATCTCTGTACCTCACCGGCTGCAGATGGGCGTCGACTCGGTTGCCGCCCGGGCCGCCGGCTATGGCATGGCAGGCGTGACCGTGGACGGCGGCGACCTGCTTGCCGTCTACGAGGCCACCAGGGAGGCGGTGGAGAAAGGTCGCTCCGGGCGAGGTCCGACCCTGATAGTCGCCAAGGTGGCCCGCTTCACCTCCCATTCCTCCGACGACGACCAGCGCCGCTACCGGCCGCCCGAGGAGCTCGAGGCCATGCTCCGCAGGGACCCGGTCGAGCGGTTTCGCACCTACCTGCAGCAGGCGTCTCTGCTCTCTGACCAGGACGACGAGCGCATCCAGCAGGAGTGCACCTCGGAGGTGGATAGGGCTGTGCAGATCGCGGAGGCCGCTGAGCCGCCCGACGCCTCTGACATCTACCGGCACGTCTTCTCGGAATCTGGGCCCGGGTAGTGGCCGTCAAGACGCTGATCGAGGGCGTCCGCGAGGCGCTCGACGAAGAGATGGCGCGCGACGAGCGCGTCTGGGTTCTCGGCGAGGACGTCGGCAAGAAGGGCGGCGTCTTTCTGGCCACCGAGGGCCTATACGCCAGGTATGGCGAGGCTCGCGTCCTCGACACCCCGCTGGCCGAGTCGGCAATCGTGGGTGTCGCGGTCGGGTCGGCGCTCAACGGCCTGGTACCCGTCGCCGAGATCCAGTTCGCCGACTTTATCCACCCTGCCTTCGACCAGATCGTCAGCGAGGCCGCGCGCGTGCGCTACCGCTCGAACGGCACCTGGGCCTGTCCGCTCGTGATCCGGGCGCCCTTCGGGGGTGGGGTCCACGGCGGGCTCTACCACTCGCAGTCGGTGGAAGCCTTCTACGCCCACGTGCCCGGTCTCAAGGTGGTCATCCCGAGCACCCCCGAGGACGCCAAGGGGCTGCTGAAATCGGCGGTGCGCGATCCCGACCCCGTGATGTTCTTCGAGCACAAGAAGACCTACCGCCTGATCAAAGGCGAGATCCCCGAGGGCGAGTACCTGACGCCAATCGGTCCCGCAGTGGTCCGCCGGGAGGGCAGCAAGCTGACCTGCGTGGCCTGGGGCCTGATGACGCACTACTGCCTGGAGGCGGCGGAGAGTGTCGCCGGCGAGGGGATCAGCGCCGAGGTCA
The DNA here is from genome assembly GCA_955652675.1 of Candidatus Dormiibacterota bacterium. Classification (GTDB taxonomy): domain Bacteria; phylum Chloroflexota; class Dormibacteria; order Dormibacterales; family Dormibacteraceae; genus Nephthysia. The sequence goes on along the minus strand of CATPBP010000242.1, from coordinate 2,031 downwards.
TCGACCTGCGCACCCTGCAGCCGCTGGACCGGGAGACCATCCTGCGCTCCGTCGAGAAGACGGCAAGGGCCATGGTCGTGTACGAGGACAACCTGACTGGCGGCTTCGGGGCTGAGATCGCCGCCGTGATCGCCGGCGAGGGTTTCGAGCACCTGGACGCGCCCGTCACACGGGTCGCCGGCCCCGACGTGCCCGCCATGCCCTTCAACAGGGCGCAGGAGGAAGCCTTCATGCCCTCCCCCGCCAAGATCGCCGACGCCATGCGCAAGCTGGCCACCTACTAGGGCCAGGAGGGGGCGGGGTCCCCTGCGGGCAGGCTGCACGAGCGCCCCCGTAGGCGGGGGGAGGGCGTTTTGGTCACCTCAGGGAGCGGCGCGCTGCGAGCTCCAGCTCTGCGGGGCGGTCTGCATAGCCGGGGTGGGACGGGCGGCGCACCAGGTACCAGGCCAGCGTCTCGGCCAGGGCGTCCTCCAACTTTGAAGGCAAGAAGCCGAGCTCCCGTCTCGAGCGGCTGAGGTCGTACCCGGCGGAGCGCCGGGGGTCCGGCCCATAGGGACTGGCGGATCGCGGCAGTTCAGCAAAGGGGACCGGCACCAACTCCGGCTCCCGGCCCAGGGCACCGCCGATCGACTCCACCAGCGACCGCAGACTGACTCCCTCGAAGGCCACGTTGTAGGCGGCCGCCACATCGCGCTGCAGGTCGCAAGCGAGCGCGCACGCGTAACCGACGTCGCGGCTCCAGGCCAGCCCCGCCTGCCGCTCGTACGATTCGGCGGGGACCAGAAGCGGACCTCCATCCTGGACACGCTGGATATAAGCCGCGATTCGGCAGGTGTGGTCGTCGGCTCCGAAGACGGCGGGAGGCCGAACCGAGACCCAGGGGAAACCCTCCGTGCGCGCCAGCACCGTCTCGCACCACCGCTTGCCGCTCAGGTACGCCTCGAGGTCGCTGCGGGTCGTACCAGGCGCCGGCGGGGGTGGCTCTCCCATCAGGGGCAGAAAGTCCTCCTCCCGCGCCGGCCTCCCGTGGAGGTCGGGGTAGACCCCGGTCGACACGAAGACATAGCGCTCTCCCCTGAAGAGCTCCACCATCGCCTGAACCTCGGCGGGCTGGAAGGCCGCCAGGTCCAGGACGACGTCCGGCCGGGCGCGTTCCAGCGCCGACGCCAGCTGAGCGGGGTCCGTGCGATCAAAGACGAGGTGGCTGGTGAAGGTCCCGTAAGGCCTGGGCGTCCGGCCGGCTGCGATCGTCTCCACGCCGCGGCGCATCAGCTCCCGGCAGGCGGCGGTGCCGATGAAGCCCGTGCCGCCGACGACCAGGCACCTCACTCCCCGAGGTCTCGCGCCTTGACGCGCACCTCCACCTCGTCGAGCTGGGAGAGGCGGCGCGCCATCTCTTCGGCCAGGGCCACCGAGCGGTGCTGGCCGCCGGTGCAGCCGAAGGCGATCGTCAGCTCCATGCGCCCGCGACGGCTGTACTCAGGCAGGAGTGGCACGATCACCGCCTCCAGCCCGTCGAGAAGACGGCCGGCCACCGGCTGTCCGAGGACATACTCCCGCACCCTGGGATCCCGGCCGTCGAGCGGTTTCAGCTCCGGCACCCAGTACGGGTTGTCCAGGCAGCGGCTGTCGACGACCCAGGCGCTGTCCTCTGGGATCCCGTTCTTGTACCCGAATGCCAGGCACGTCACCTCGAGTCGGGAGCGGGCACGAAGCCGTCTGGCGAGCCCCGCCAGCTCACGGCTCTCCACCCGGTGGTGTGCGCGGGCGTAGGTGCCCTCCGGCTCACCATCGTCAGGTCCATGGTGGACGAGCACGTAGCGAAGACCTCGGGCGTCGGCGTCACGCAGGGCTTCCGCGGCCCCTCCCTGGAGGGCGAAGGCGACGTCTCCCTCGGCACCGTCCGGCTCCAGGCCGGCGCCGCGTCTCACGGTGAAACCGGCAGCTTCGAACTCGCGCACAGCGGCCTCTACCCGCTCCGAGCTGGCGCCACCCAGAACCACGAGTGACACCTCAGAGAAGCTCCCTGAG
>CATPBP010000241.1 GCA_955652675.1 Candidatus Dormiibacterota bacterium | reverse complement strand
TTTCCCCATTGATCACGTTCTCGGTCGCCAGCACGGTATAGCCGGCCGGTGTAAGCCCGTTGTTCACGACGTGGTCGTACTCGTAGCCGATGATTCCAGGGACATGCTGGCCGTTAGTGAAGCCGGTTCCAGCGTATATCCAGTGCGATTGGTTCTGCACGACATAGTCGGCATTGTTCACCTCGCCGCCGAACATTTCACCGATTACCGCATTCTCTGGGCTATTCACGGGAGCGCTGCGCCAGGTCGTCGTGACCAACGAGTTGTTGACGGCAACCATGGGATCGGGGCCTGGTGGGCAGGCAAAGCCAGGACAGTAGGCGTAGTCCTTGTAGCCCACCATGACACGACTGTTGGACTCGTACCGGACCTGCCAGTACATCGTGTTGCCCGAGAAGATGCCAACGTTCACGCCGCCGCTGATGGCGTTGGACAGGTTCGTCCGTTCTCCCGCCGACCAGTACTCATCATGGCCAACCGAAAGGACGGCCTTGTGGTTCGTGAGGGGAGCCGCATTTCGATCCAGGTCCACGTCGGTGATGTAGCTCGTGTCGTACCCGTTTTTCTCCAGCCAGCGAAGCATCGGGTACTCGAACCAGAGGAAGTGGCCCGCGCCGTTGCTGTCCCCGGGGTTGAACGGCCGGTCGAAGGACACCTTCATGGCGTGCGGCGCCGAGTAGATGGAGTGGTTCGTGTTGTTGTTGTAGAGGCTCGTACCGCCATACGTGTTGTATGCCTGGTACGTGTTGACGCTGGTCTTCATGAGATACGGCTGATGACCGCTATCGTCCCGAACCACGAAGAATATGAAACTCGAGTTGCCGGCCGACGATGTCAGCTTGGCCAGGTACACGCCGGTGGTCCAGGACGACGGTACTTGCAGGGTCGTTGTCCTGGACCAGTTTTCGATCACCATCCCGAGGGCAGGATCCGGCGTCGCCTGCGGTTGGTTCACCCCGGGGAAGCTTCCCAGCGAGGCTACCCGGCGGCCTCCGGCGCCGCCGTACCAGCCCATTCGGAAGACGTCGATGTTCAGGCTCGGCGCCGTGGTGGTGATGAAGAGGTCGAGCGATCCTCCACGGTTCACGCTGATCGCGGATCCATATCCCGAGATGGCCGTCGGGTCCAAGACGCTGGCAAAGTCGCCCCAGCTCGCGTCGCCGGCCTGGCAGTTCTCCTGCTGTATAGGGTTGCCGCTCGGATTACAGGCGCTCGGGGTGGGTGTGGGCGAAGGGGTGGAGTTCGGCGGCGGCGAGGGCGATCCGCTCGGAGTGGGCGTGGGCGTCGGTGAGGGCCCAGGCGAGCTGGAGTTGACGGCGACCTCGTCGAAGCTGGAGGCGTTGGCGACGTCGTCCCAGAGCTGCAGGCGCTGATAGGGGGCGGTGGTCGAATAGTCGCCGCTCACCGACCAGGCGGGCTGACTGGCGCCGTTGACGAGAAGGCTGGCGCCACCGCTGCTGGTGGCGGTGTAGCGGACCTCGACCTGGAACCAGGTGTTGAGGGGAGCCGAGTTGTTCCCGGTGAAGATCTCGGTCGACTGGCCGGCGTTGTTGAAGGGGTAGAACCAGAGGCCCTGGCGGCCGGAGTCGTAGAGGAGAGCCCAACGGGCCTTGGCGCTGGACTGGTCGCGGGCCTGGGCCAGGCTCTGGGTGCCGCCCGCCGACTCGATCTTGACCCAGAAGCTGGTCGAGCTGTCGTCGAGGGGCGCGGGGAGGACCTTGAGGACGCTGTCGAACTGCCCGGACTGGTTGCTCAGATGGAGGCCGAAACCACCGGCGTGGGCGGCGGCGGCGTTGACGGTGGCGGAGCCGGTGCCGGTGTTGCCATTCCATTTGCTCAGGTCGCCAGACTCGAAGCCGTCGGCGAAGATGGAGTTCGTGTAGGAGGTGGACGCTGCCGCGTGCCCCACAGAGCTCATCGAGAGAAGGGCCGGTCCAAGACCTAGCGTCGCCATGACAGCGCCGAGCAGCACCCTGCGGGGTCGCCGAAGCCACCTCATCGAAGGCGTCCGCCTCTCTTAAGACCCAGCCCTATGGCGTCGGCCGGACCGGAACCGTACAAGCCCGTCTCCCCTGAACCTCTCCTATCGACCATCCTTCGACATTGCCTGCAGTGTCGAGCCCGCCGAGACGCCGGTCCACGGGCGGTTGCGGCCCTGAGTAGGCAGCAGAAAAGCCGCCTGGGCACTATGCCCTAGGCGGCCTAGCGCAAGCGGCGTGGATCTCACGGGGGCTGGACGTGAGCTGGGTCACGTGACCCAGTCGATCCGAGACTAGGTTCACTCGCAAGGTGCCGACCGTCGTGAGAGGGGCCGGAACGGACTATTCTTGCGGTCGCCCCACGCTCATTACGCTGACCCCATCCCATGACCGTTCCCCAGCCGTCTCTTGTCGACCCGGTTACGGCCGGCGCCGCGCGGCGTTGCACAGCTGGTCCGCGCTGGAGCCCTTCGGCCCAGGCGACCGCGATTGCCACTTCGACCCAAGGTAGGCTGATCACCCACTCGGTCTGCGTGAAGCTCGTCTAATGGCCCGCATACTCGTCATCCGGCAGGGATACCTTCCATTCGATCCGCGCGTTTGGCGGGCCCTGGAGGCTCTTGTCGGAGAGGGCCACCACGTTGACGTGATCTGCAAGAGGCTTACCGGCCAGCCAGCGTTGCACGAGGTGCCTGGACTCAGGATCCACCGCCTGCGCTCCACCTCCCGGAAAGGTGGAAAGCTCCACTACGTCCTGCAATACGCCACGTTCATGTTCAAGGCGGGGTGGCTGGCCGCTCGGCTCACCGTCCGCTGCCCGTATGACCTGGTCCAGGTCCACTCTCTGCCCGATACGCTGGTGTTTGCGGCGCTGGTGCCAAGACTCATGGGGGCGCGAGTGCTGCTCGACCTCCAGGAGCCGATGCCTGAGTTCATGGCGAGTAAGTTCGGCGCACCGATGGAGCAGCGTGGCGTCCGGATGGTGGGCAGCCTGGAGCAGTTGGCGATCCGATTCGCAGACCACGTCCTGACCTGCACCGATGAGATGCGCGCGGTCTTCTTACGCCGCGGAGCGCCGCCCGAGAAGATCAGCGTCATCCTGAACTCCGCCGACGAGGAGATCTTCGACCCCGCGCGCTTCCCGCCGCGACCGCGAACGCCTGGCCGCTTTGAACTGGTCTGCCACGGCACCATAGAGGAGCGCTACGGCCACGACCTTGTGGTCCGGGCAATGGCACAGCTGACCGATGAGATCCCTGAGCTGCGACTCAGTGTTTTCGGTGACGGCTCTTACAAACCCGTTCTACGTGACCTGATCCGCACACTAGGCCTCGAGGAAAGGGTCTGGTTCAGTGACGGCTTCGTTCCAATCGAAGAAATGCTGGCCGGAATTGCCGAGGCGGACGTGGGTGTGGTCGCGATGCAGCGGGACGTCTTCCGGGATCTCACGCACTGCAACAAGATGTTCGACTTCATCATCATGCGGCGTCCCCAAATCGTCTCCCGGACGGCGGCCGTGCAATCGTACTTCGATGAGGACTGCTTCGAGATGTTCACGGCCGGCGACGTGGTCGACCTTGCATGCGCCATCCGCCGCCTCTACCACAGCCCGACCCGATGCGAGCAGCTCGTGGACCGGGCGCTGAAGTCGAACGAGCCGTATCGATGGACCAGGCAGCGCCAGGTCTACCTGAGCGTCGTCAGAGGGCTGGTTCCCAGATCCCGGGACCGGGATCGGGGATGGAAGCGTACCGGCGTCCGTCCCGAGGAGCGGCCGCAGGCTTCGGACCCAGCCGAGGACGACGTGGCGGCAGTCTACGGGGCGGGAAGGTCGAGCTGGCGGGGGCGCCCTGACCGACCGCGTCCCAAGGACATCTAAATGAGATGCAGCAGCCAGCGATGATCTCGCTCTCGGTCAGGTGCGCTGGCTGAGCGCCGAAGAAGGTCCGCTTGGTCGCAGGTGTGCCCCGCCCCCGCGCCTCGATCAACTCCCGAAGAACTGCCTGACGGACTCAGCGACGTGTAACACGTCGTCGAGAGGGAGGTGGGGGTACATGGGAAGCGATAGGCTCGTCGCGGCCAGGCGTTCGGCGTTGGGAAAGTCGCCGATCCCGTATCCCAGGCTGGTCAGGGCCGGCTGAAGGTGCAAAGGGATCGGATAGTGGATGCCGGTTCCGATGCCTTGCTTCCCAAGGAAAGAGCGGAGTTCGTCCCGCTGCTCAGTTTCGACCACGAACAGGTGGTAGACGTGGCGCCCGGGCTCCTCCGGCTCAGGAAGGGAAAGCGGCAGCCCCTCGAGACTGGTTCGGTAAAGGTCCGCCCGCTGCTCACGGAGGGCGTTCCAGGCGTCCAGATGCGGAAGCTTCACGCGAAGCGCTGCCGCGTGCAACGTGTCTAGACGGCGGCCAATGGGGGGCCCAATCTCGTGTTCGTACTTCACGCGCTGCCCGTAATTCCGAAGCGCACGGGCGGCGTCAGCGACGTCGGCCGAATCCGTGACCAGCATGCCGCCGTCGCCGAGCGACCCGAGGTTCTTTGCGGGATAGAAGCTGAAGGCCGAGGCTGTTCCCCAACTCCCGGCCCGGCGTCGGGCGACCGTCGCCCCGTGCGCCTGACAGGCATCCTCGATGACGGTGAGACCGTGCTTGCGGGCGAGTTCTACGAACGGTCCCATCTCGGCCAGGCGGCCGAACAGGTGTACCGGGATGATCGACCGTGAACGCTCGGTCAACCTGGCGGCGAACGCGCCAGCGTCCGGGGCGCCTTTGACGTCGCAGTCGGCCAGGACCGGAACGGCGCCAATCGCGACGATGGCGCCCACGGTGGCGATGAATGTGTTCGCCTGCGTGATGACCTCGTCACCGGCTCCGATTCCCGCTGCGCGCAACGAAAGCTCTAGTGCCGAGAAGCCGGAGTCCACGCCCACCGCGTAAGCCACGCCGCAATAGCTGGCGAACTCCTGTTCCAGGCGGTCCACATCGGCCCCGAGCACGAAGTCGCCGCGCTTGACCACCTGAGTGATGGCGCTGAGGATCTCTTCTTCGAGGCCGAGTGCGTTCGGGGTCAGATCCATGAAGTGGACTGGTCGCCGCGCGACTCCGGCAGGGTGAATTGCTTGCATGGACCAAGCATGCTGCCGTGCCCCGTGTGGCCAGATCGGCGGCTCCGCCAGGGACGCACGTGATGTCCCGAAGCACTCGGCCTGGTGTCCCGAGCTCGCCGAGGACAGCGGCCTGCAAAGACCGGGTCTCAGTAGTCATTCGCGCCCGGTGCCGACGGGTTTCGGCCGAAATGGCCATTGGAGGTCCGTCAAGGTGGGGCTACCATGGGCACCGTTGGTTGGTTCTACTGCGAGCGTCCTGGTTTTCTTATTCAGCGTGCCGGTCGCTCTGGGTTCTATATATCTGCTGACCCTGGCTGTTGGCAGCCTCTGCTACCGTCCCCGCCCTCTGCAGGCGGAGCCCCGGAGCCGGCTGACCGTGATCGTGCCGGCCCACGACGAGGCCGGGATGATCGCCGATTGCGTCCGTTCGCTGCTCAGCCAGCGTTATCAAAGAGAGCTGTATCGGGTCGTGGTAATCGCCGACAACTGCACAGATGCCACGGCGGCAATAGCGGCCGCGGCGGGCGCCGAGGTCCTGGTCCGCCAGGTGCCGACCCTCCGCGGGAAGGGGCCCGCGCTGCGCTGGGCGATGGACCGACTGCTCGACGTCTCTCCCGCGCCCGACGCGGTGGTCGTGGTTGACGCCGACTCAATCGCGGACGTAGATATGCTGCGCGAGCTCGAGGCCGTCTTCGCCGCCGGCCACCCCGTCGTGCAAGCCGACGACGTCTTGAGGATTCACCCTGGTCAACCTCGCGCGTTGCTCGAGGCGGCTGCGCTGCTCCTGCGCAACCGCGTACGCTTTGCCGGCCGCGCGATGTTTGGGCTGCCGGCATCGCTATGTGGGAACGGCATGCTGCTGGGTAGATCGGTGCTGGCGGCTCACCCCTGGCACGCGTTCTCCGGCGCGGAGGACGGAGAGTACTCGCTGTCGCTGCTGCTCGCCGGCTTTCCCACAACGTTCGCCGCCAAGGCGCAAGTAGTGGCAGCACCGACCGAGGGTGGGCAGGGAGCCTACACCCAGAGCCTGCGCTGGGACGGCGGGCGTCTCGCTCTCGCCCGCAGCTGGATTTGGCGGCTCCTTATCTCCAGCTTGCGCCGTCGGGATTCGGCGCTGTTAAGCGTTGCGATGGATCTGGCCGTGCCGCCACTAGGTGCCCTGGTGATGGCCACGCTGATCGGTAACATCGTCTTCTTAGCGCTTCTGGTGGCCGGCGCGACCAGTGCCTGGACGGGCATCCTGTGGCTGTTAGCACTGGTCGCGCTGCCCAGTTACCTGCTGGTCGGCCTCAGCTCATGCCGGGTCCCGGCCGCCACCTACGTCGCGTTCTTGCGTGCGCCGTTGTTTCTTGCAAGCAAGCTCCGTGTCTACGCCGATCTCGTCCGTCACCTGGATGCCTCTCGCTGGGTTCGCACCGAGCGTCCCCACGAGGTCCAGGCCACTCAGGGGGACTCGGAAACCCCGTAGACCGCGCGCAACATGGCGCGTGCGTAGGTTCGCCTGTAGGCCACCGCTCCTTCGGGAAGCGTCGGGTGGATGCAGTCACGAGACATGAGGCCCTGGTTGGCGGCGAAGTAGCTCCAGAAGTCGGGTCCATGGATGATCTGTGGGTAAGCCGCCCAGAGGTCCCGGATCGCGGAGTTGAGCTTCGGCCCATCGGTCGCAATGCCTGCCGTGCAGCCCCATGGGATGAGAGGGACCACCGGGACCTTGCCGGCCGCCAGCACCGCGTCGACGATCTTCGCCATGTTCGAGTAGAAGATCTGTGGAGCAATGTTCTGGTTGGCGTCGTTGGTACCAAAGGCGACGCTTACGTAGCGCCCAGGGGACAGGCTCAGGTACTCGGAGATGTGCGGCTGATGCGTGGCCGGGTTGATCTGCAGAGGCGCGGCGCTGTCCCATCCCCCTATCCCACCGTCCTGCTGCGCGGGGTAGCGGGACGGGACTGCGGCGCTGACCTGCTGCGCGAAAGTGGGGCCGCCCCGATGTGACATGTCGTCCTGAGTGATGGAGTCTCCAAAGAACCACCATCCATCGCCGACCGTCTCCCTGGCGTCGTGCACGTCCAGATTGAAGGCAGCGTCGTCGTTACCAGGCGAGCCGTTGACAGCGCTGACGGAGATGCGTAGCCAGCTGAACCCGGTCAGGTCGACTGCATGTAAGCGGGAGTTGAATCGATTGCCAGAGACCCGAAGCAAGGTCGTCCACCCGTCCGACGGCGGCTGGCCGCCAGGTGTCTCGCGGTTGGCCGAAATGGCGTAGTCGCGGGGCTCGTTGTAAGACCTGGAGCTAATCGCGCTCGCATCCCAGATCGTGTCCTCGTTGTACCAGGCCACCACCACACGGCCGCGACGTGCCGGCGCCACATTGGAGAGGTCATAAACGAGGCTTGTCGGAATTTTGCCGCGGAACTCGGTTGCGTAGTCTTCGTCGTCGCCGTTTGCCGCGGAGTAGACTCCATTGACCGCGAAAGCTGGCGCATTTCGACTGATCACCGGCATCGCGGCGGTCGGGGAGGACTGCGCGGGGCGGGCGGTCGGCGAGGTCTGCACCCCGCTGGGCGTGCCCGAGGGTCGCGCTGACCTCGTTGTCGGCGATACGCAAGACGTGACAAGAAGCGCGGCCAGGAGGAGGCAGGAGACAAGTTGCCAAACGGGTCCTCCTCCACGGCAGGTCATCGGCCTCGAGCCGGATAGCGCCCTCTTGGGGGTCCGTGGTTGCCCTTCAGCCTTGCGTGCCTTTGGGCGCGGTCAGCCTTCTTGAATTCCGGAGGGGGTGAGAGTGTCCGGAAGGATGCCTGGCGGACTGACCAACTCCTCCTGAAGCAGGCCGGCCGGGTTGACGAGTCCAGCTTGAACCGCGCCAGCTGGGTTGACAAACGGTTCAGGAAGCATCCTCCCTCGATTTTTGGGCCGCGCCTTCCACCAAGCGCGGAGCCTGGGTTCTGTCATACGGATGACAGTGACGGTGGGATCGACCAAGGCCGGCAGCGGGTCGCGAAGATCCCAGACCGAGCGCACCGTCCGCCGCCGCAAGTATGAGCGCAGATAGAGGGCCGGGCTTGTGACGCCGGCCCTTATCTCTTGCATGGCAGCCGGCACGTCAGTGAGCATTCGCCGCCAAGCATAACCGTTAATGGGCGCAACCGGCGGCAACGGCTCTTTCATTGTGAGGCAGTACTGGAGGTAGGGAAAGTCAAGCCCAGCGGCGATGCACAGCTGGTGCCAGCCCCAGGGCCGCACGTTTATGTCCAGGAGCTTGTCGGAACCGTCGCGTGCATCGTGCTTGAATTCGACCTCGACCATGCCGGAAAGGCCGGCATCCCGAAGGAGCCGGCAAGCCTGTTGCAGCAGATCCGGCCGATCGACAGTCTCCACGAAGCTGCTACTCATGCCGAAGTCATAGGGAAACTGCCGCGTTCGCCGCGCGGCCATTCCGGCCACCATCTCACCACGCTCGCAGAACGCCGCCACGGAGAACTGGGTCCTGCCATCGCCCGGTATCAGCTCCTGGACCATGATCAACTCGGCGGGAACGGAATCTGCTGCGAGGCGGTACATTGCTGCCAACTCCGCCTGGTCGTGCACCACGAGCGCCTTGCAATGCAGCGCGCGCTGCATTGGCATGGAAAGACTGGGCTTGATGATGACGGGGTATTCGACGTCCAGTCTCAGGAGGTCGTCCGCGTTCGCGGGATAGAAGGTTCTGGGCCGGCTGACGCCCACTCGATCGGCCATCTCGTGAGCGAACCGCTTGTCCTGGACGCGCTGGAGCACTGACCACTCAGGGGTGGTCAACCGAAAGCTGCGCCCGAGTTCGGAGGTGAAGTGGGACACGAGTTCCACCGCGTCGTCCTGCATGGGGAACAACATCCAGCCCAGGTAGCCGCGATCGGTGCTCAGGCGGACCAGGAAATCGACGATCCTAGGGCTGTCCATACGGTCTGTCCACAGGTGCTGCCCGAGCGGGTACCTCGAGTACCAGGCGGAGCGTGGGTCATTGTCCACCAGCGCCGTCGGAATCCCGCGGCGGGCCAGGCTGCGCACGGCTCCGAGCGCTTTGAAGTCACTGCCGAGGAGAAGGGCGCCCGCTCGGCCTCCAGCCATTAGCCTGTCAGCTCGCTCCGCTCACGGCACGCTGGGCGATCCGCCGCGCACTTGCATCCGCCCCCGCCACGAAGCGGCAGAGCGGTCCGAAAGTGTAGCCTGCGAGAGCACCGGCGAAGTGGAGCTTTGGTACCGAGGACTCGAGCCCGCGGTCGAGCACCGGATGACCTCTTGCAGTCCGGAGCCGACTCCGAAGCTGGGGGTCGAGCAGCGGCAGCCGGGCGACGTCCGGATTAAAGCCAGTGCCCAAGAACAGGTGGTCGACCTGCCGCGAGGTGCCGTCGGAAAGGGAGAGGGTCAGCTGTTCCCCGTTCTCGCAAGCCGCGAGGATCTCAGTGAAAGGCGTCGCGCGGACACCGGCTTCAAACCGAGAGCGGAGCCACTTGGCGCCGGATGGTCGGATGGCTCGAACCGTGAGTCGCCATCGGGATTCGTCCGGCAGATGTCGAAACACCGAGGGGAAGGAAACCAGCCAGTTCAGCCCGATGGGCCCAACGTCACTGGGCGGGTAGAGTAACCGCTTGAGGATCGGCTGCTCGCTATATTTTCGGTAGACCCACCGTACGGGCCCCCGAACCAGCAGCTCGACATCGGCGCCCGCCTCCGCCAGAAGAGCCGCGGTCTCGAGACCGCTCTGTCCAGTGCCGACGACCGCCACCGAAGCGCCTCGAAAGCGGCCGAAGTCGCCATGGACCTGCGTGTGCGACGCGAGCATCGGAGGTAAATCGCGTGCATACGCTGGTATATGGCCGAAATCGCTGATGCCCGCCGCCACCACCACCCGATCGGCGGCGAAGACTTGGCCGTGATCCAGCTCTACGCGAAAATTACCGTTATCACTCGAAAGACGGCGGACCCTAACCTCGTCAACCTCGCCCACGGCATTCTCGCGGAACCAATCGGCATAATCCAAGAACATAGGCAGCGGAACCGGTTGGACCCGTGGTTCCGAGCGGCTGCTGACGTAGCGGTCGAGGCTGAAGAGTCGACGCGGGTCCGACAGGCTGGAGGCTGACCACGGCGACTTCAAGAACATCTGGCGCGGCATAGCCCGCCAGAATTCCATGGGAAAGCCGAGTACTCGCGTGCCGACACCGGCGGCGCGGAGGTGCGCGGCCACGGAGAGTCCGTAGGGACCAGCGCCGATTACTGCGGTCGAGACTTTGGATGTCATGCTCGCGGTGGCAGGTTAGCCCGCAGGTGGAAGATCCTTGAATAGGCGCGAGCGAGCGCTTTGGCGACCCGTCCCAGGGCCCGGCTGATACGTCAGGGAGCGGTGCGTCCGGGGCCCTGGCTCCGCCTAGGCAAAATGCCCCATATTGGCCCGGCGGTTGACGGCGGCCAGAGCTACCCGACGGAGCTGTGTGGGAAGCCGGTTTCGGATTTCGGCGCTCTCGGGTGCCGCATCCAGAGAATCCCCAGTACAAAGAACGCGCCGCCCAGGAGGAAGCCCCCCATTACATCGGAGGCCCAGTGGACGCCCAGGTACAGCCGGTCGAACCCTACCGCCGCGATGAGGACGGCCGCCAGCGCGGGCGCGCCTCGCCTAATTCGTTCTCCTCGCCAGACCCGGGTGATAAGAACGGCGATCAGGCCATAAACGATAATGCTGCGGACAGCGTGTCCACTCGGGTAGCTGTTGACCTGGCCCTGGACAAAGGTGGTGACGCTGAGCCGACCGGCGTGCGTTACCGGCGGTTGGGGGTGGATGACGACCAGCTTGGTGATCGCCTCCGCCGCGAAGGCTATCGGCAGGGTCAGGAAAGCTGTGGCCTCCCGCCACCGCCTAATCCAGACCAGGTATACAAATACGCTGGCCGCCGCCACCCCCGTGACCTCGACACCCCCGATCACCGCGATGGCCTCGAAAAGCGACCACACCGGCGGCCACCAGATCCTCTGGAAGGCGGAGGACACGGCCAGGTCGAGAGGGCGGAGCGTACCGTAAATAACGGCCAATGTGAAGATCAGAAACGCCCCGCAGAGGAGGGCCATCACGCTGGCCCAAACCGAGACCGATGGGCGTTGCCTGGATGAAGCGTTCTCGACCAGCGGGGCCGTCGGGCTGCGGCCGACCAGGTTCATCAGTTTGGTTCCAGGTGCGTAGGCGCATCTGCCTCGTCTCTGCCGCCAGAGATCGGGCGCACCCGTCTCTCCATTGGAGGCCTGTTCAGTCTGGAACGACCTGTCCGCCCCCAAGAGCGGACCCAGCGGAGGCCTACTGTCAGACCGACGTCAGTCCCATCCGAGCCGCGCACAGCATTGCTTGGGTGCGGCTTCGAAGATCCAGCTTCCGGTAGATGTTGGCCATGTGGTTGCGGACCGTCTTCTGACTGATCCCGCGGGCGGCGGCGATGGCCTGCACGGAGCTCGCCGCGCCCACCATGGTCAGGATGTCAAGCTCAGTTCGGGAGAGCTGCGCCAGTCCCGCCGGCGTCCGCGAAGGGCTCTGCCCGTTGACCCTGGCGAGTAGCGTCCGCATCAGATTCTGGCCGAGCGCCTTGTGCCCAGCGAGAACGGCTCGGACGCCCTGGAGGAACTGGTCCGGGTCGGCGTCCTTGGTGAATAGACCCGCCGCCTCGCTGTCGATCACGCTGAACAGCGCCTCCTCGTCTTGGGGATCGGCCAGCACAATGAGCGGTGGCGCCTCCGGAAGGAGCGCGACCTCGGCCATGAAGTCTCTCAAAGGCATGGGTTCCATGCTCAGATCGCATACGACGAGATCGAGCGATTGGGCCCGCAAGAGTTCGAGCGCTGTATCAGAGCTCTCGGCGACCACCGTCCGGGCGCCCAGCCCAGGGCCGCCGAGAAGCTGAGAGATGGCCGCCGCGAAGAGCGGATGGGCGTTGATGACGAGAATCAGCGGCCCGAGAGTCTCAGCCGCCCAGCCTGGACTCACCTCCACGCCGGGCACGATTACCACGCCGAGACCTTAGCGACGGAGAGGGCTTCGCCGTAATGGGAATCTCGTCCCTGTTTGGCAGGGACAGTTCGACCAGGGTCGGGATTGGGGCGGCGTGGGCCGCCCCCGGGTTCAGACCTCTACCAGGCCCTTTCGGACCGCGTAGAGCACGGCCTGCGAGCGATCATAGATCTGGAGCTTCTCGTACATATTGCTCACATGGTTGCGGACCGTCTTCTCGCTGATCTTGAGCTTGTAGGCGATCTGCTTGTTCGCCATGCCGCTGGCCAGCATCTTCAGAATCTCGATCTCGCGGGCGGTGAGCCCGTCGTAGAACTCCTTGGGGGTGGTGGTCCCGGTCAGCATCTCCAGCACCCGGCTGGCGACCGCTCCCGACATCACGCGCTCCCCGGCCGCCACAGCCAGAATGCTGGATACGATGGCGTCGGGCTGAGAATCCTTCAGGATGTAGCCACTGGCACCAACCTTGAGAGCCTGGATGACGTGGTTGTCGGCTTCGAACGTGGTGAGGATCAGCACCCTCACCTCCGGGTGCTCGGCCACGATCTTTCGGGTGGCCTCGATGCCGTCCAGGTTGGGCATCCGGAGGTCCATGAGCACGATGTCGGGCTTCAGCGTGGAGACCTTCTGGACGGCTTCAACACCGTCTCCGGCCTCGCCGATCACGCTTACTCGGTCGTCACCATCCAGGAGCCGGGCGAGCCCGGAGCGGAATAGCGTCTGGTCGTCGACGATCAGGACGCGGGGTACTGTCACTGTGGTGTTCATTTCCTCTCTCGCGTGTCGGTTTCAGGTGGCGCCGGTCCCCGGGTGGGAGCGCTGGTTTTCAGTAGCCCCGCCCCTCGGTTTCCTGCCCTACACACTTAAGTCCCTGGGAATTCTCCAGTCAATGGTCAGAACTGACCAAAAACCCTCCTCAGGAGCCGCAGAGACTGGCCGCCCGGTCGGCGTGGACCTCGTCCAGGCGGCCCAGCGTCTCCCCCTCGGTGAAGAGCTCGTGAGCTCCCCTGGCCGCCGATATGCGGCGCACGATCAGATGGGCTTCGCCGGGCTCCCAACCCGTCCCCGCCAGTATCCTCTCAGCCTGGACGGTGTGTTCGACCAGCTGCCCGGCAAGCCGGAGCATGCTGAAGCGCACGTCGACCTGGTACCCGGCCCAGAGAGTGGGGCGGTGCAACTGGTCCGAAGTGGCCGAGGCCAGCTCGGCGCCCACCGCCCGCTCCGCCGCGAGGCGGTCGATCCAGGTGCCGGCGCCGCCCGCCTCCTCCGCTTCGCCCAGGGCGGCCGACGGCTGAAGCGTCAGGGGTTCCGAGCCGGAGCGCCGGAGGGCGTATTCCAACGCCTCGCGGTCGCGGCGCCCGCTGAGCAAGAGGTGCCCCAGCGCGTCACGCAGCGTCCAGTCGAGCCCCCAGGCGGCGGGTTCCCCGGCCACCGCCCCCACCGGAGAGGGCCACAGCCCCTGGCCGGACGGCGCCCTGTCCAGCGCTGCGTCCGGCACGCCAACGAGAAGGCCGCGGAGCTCCCCCCACGCCCGCTGTCCCACGGCGAGGAGCCGCCCCGCCTCCGAAGGCGGCGCCGGCTGCGCCGCCACCGCCGCGAGCTCCTCCTCCAGTGATCGGTAGAGCGCGTCGCGGACCTGGAGAGGGCACGCCGAGTGCCCGGGCCACTCCCAGGGCTCCGAGCAGCGGCTGTCGGGGAGGCGGGCCAGCCGAGCCATGGCGGCGACAAAGGCGGCACTCAAGACGCGGTCCAGCCGGACCAGCGCTGGACCTCGATTCGGAGGACCGCTCCCGAGGGTGGATCGTCACGGTACTGGCCGTACTTGGCCGTGAGCAGCCTGAGCGCCTCGTTCGCCTCCGCACCGCTCTCCAGGTCTCTGGCCAGGCCCTCCAGGCGGACCCACCAGAGCTTCGACCAGTCCTCCTCGTAATGGTCGACGATGACGCCGACCCGGGGATCGCGCGCCACGTTGTCGAAACGCTGGAGGCGGGAGCTCCGCTTCCTCTTGTGGTCCACCGCGGAATAGAGGACATCGCCGCTCAGGGCGAAGCAGAACGGCACCAGGTGCGGCGCGCCGTCCCGGCCCAGCGTTGCCAGCCGCGCCACCCTGGCCGCTGCCACACGGACACGCATGTCGTCGGAATCCATCCCAGCCGGTGCAAGGCTACGACCCAAAACCCGGCTGGCGCGTTTTCCGAGTAGGAGGTGTATCCGTGACAGTGTTCTGGATCGCGGTCGCCCTCATCTTCGCGATCGTCGAGGTGGGGACGGTGGCGGTTTTCGCGGCGTTCCTGTCCGTCGGCGCGCTCGCCGCGGCCGTCGCCGCTTTCACCGGCGCGGATCCGGTCGTCCAGGCGATCGTTTTTGCTGTGGCATCGCTGCTCGGCATCGTCGTGGTCCGCAGGCCTCTGCTCGGATACTTGCGAAGCCGTCACACTCCAGAGATGCTCTCGGGGGCGGCTTCCATGATCGGACAGAGGGCTGTGGTGGTCGACGCGATCAAAGGACCGCATGGTCGCGGCCACGTGAGGATCGCGGGCGAAGACTGGCCGGCGCTGACACGCGACGGCTCACCTGTCGCGGAGGGCGAGGCTGTGACTGTGGTGGACATCGAGGGCGCAACGCTGCTCGTGGACGTGCCTCGGAAGGGACCTTCCCCACCCTGGAGTGGCGAGATGGGTCCCCTCCAGAGCCGTCAGGAAACTTCGGAGTAGGAGAAGAAATGGTTCCCCTGATCATTTTCGGGCTGATCGTCATTCTGGCCGTGATAGTGATGCTCCGCACGATCCGGGTCATCCAGCAGGGCCTGGTCGGCGTGGTCAAGCGGCTGGGTCAGTTCCATTCCGTGCGAAACCCGGGCGTCACCTTCCTGATCCCGTTCGTGGACACCATGGAGCTGGTTGACATGCGGGAGACGCCCCGAACGGGTGACCGCCAGGACGTCATCACCAAGGACAACGTCTCGGTAGTCGTCAACGCCACCATCTTCAGCCAGGTGGTGGATCCGCGCATGGCGCTCTTCAGCGTCAGCAACTACGTGCTCGCCGTCGACCAGCTCTCCCGGACCACGCTGCGAGCGGTGTTCGGCGAGATGACGCTGGATGAGTGCCTCAGCCAGCGGGAGCAGATCAACGCCCGTCTCCAGATGCAGATGGAATCGGTCACCGACAAATGGGGCGTTCGCATCAACCGGGTCGAGATCCTGGACATCGTGCCGCCTCAGCAAGTACTGAATGCCATGGCGCTGCAGAAGCAGGCCGACCAGGAGAAGCGCGCGGCGATCCTGACCTCCGAGGGCCAGCAGCAGTCGCAGATCAACGTCGCCGAAGGCCAGAAGCAAGCCCAGATCAAGCAGGCTGAGGGAGATCGGCAGTCTCAGATCCTGCGGGCCGAGGGACAGAAGCAGGCCCAGATCCTGGAAGCCGAGGGGCGAGCTCAGGCCATTGGCAACATCTACGGAGCCATCAACGCCGGCAATCCCACCCCGGAGCTGATCGCCGTGCTCCAACTCGACACGATGCGCCAGTTCGCCACCAGCCCGAACTCCAAGATCATCGTGCCGATGGAGGCCGCAGGCATTCTTGGTGCCGCGCAGGCGTTAAGGTCGGTGCTCGATGAGGTGCCGTCGGCGAACGGCAACAAGCGCTCGGACGGAGGAGGACCGTCATCGCCGCGGCGGGTATGAGCAGGGTGAGCGATGCGAGCGCCTAGATAGCCCCTCCCCGCAGGGAGAGGGAGCCTTGGGGTCAACCGACGAATAGCTGCTCGGTGAGCACGCCGTCCTCCATGTAGA
Source organism: Candidatus Dormiibacterota bacterium (assembly GCA_955652675.1). Taxonomy (GTDB): domain Bacteria; phylum Chloroflexota; class Dormibacteria; order Dormibacterales; family Dormibacteraceae; genus Nephthysia. The sequence goes on along the minus strand of CATPBP010000241.1, from coordinate 4,004 downwards.
GGACCCGGTCGGCGAGCTCGGTGGCCGCCCGGTCGTGAGTGGCCAGGAGGACGGCGGTCCCCGAGCTGGCGGCCTCCCGGATGACGGACATGATGCCTCGAGCGGTCTCCGTATCGAGCTGTGCGGTGGGCTCGTCAGCCACCAGCAGGCCGGGAGCCTTGACCAGCGCCCGGGCCCGTGCCACGCGCTGCTGCTCGCCACCCGAGAGCTCCATCGCCCGGTGTCCCTCTCGCTCGGTGAGGCCCATCGCGCTCAAGGCCCGCCGAGCCGTGGCCCATGGCGGCGGCCTCGGGCTCGCCCAGGATCCGCGGGGTCAGGGCGACGTTGCTTTGAGGAGCGCCGGTGTTTCGGGCGAAGCTGACGCAATAACGGTCCCCCAGCTTGAGCTTGAAGATCTCCATGGCGGCCTGTGAGAGCGACGCCAGCAACTCGGCTGCCTTGCTCGGAACGTCCGCCGGCATCTGGCCGGCCACCACCCGGACATGCCGGGTGAGGTCGCGGTAGTAGGCGAGGGTAGGCTGCGGGTCGACCGCGTCGTAGTTGATCGTCTGGCCGTTCAGGAAGGCGGGGAAGTAGGGGCCGACGGTGGGGAACTCGGCCCCGGGACGGACGTGGGAGCCGACGGCGGCCTGAACCCGACGGCCTGCATCCTGCTGGAAGGACTCGAAGGCGTTGGCGTCTCGGGTGTTGAACTGCTCCACGGTCACAACCCCGTGGTCGCCAAGGCCATTCAGAGTGGAGCGGAGGCCCGCCTCTGTGGCGAGCGCCTCGACGAGCTGCACAGAAGCGGTCAGGGCGACAGCCGTGACCAGGCCGAGGGCAAGCCCAGCCGAAACGGCCCGCTGATGAGAGAGCCGCCGCCAGGCGAGCGCCGGGAGCGTGAGCCGTGCCTGACTCAAGCTTTCGAGAATGCCTCTCGCAGTCCCGCGGCGCTCTCGTCGAGCAGTTCCCGGCTACGGTCCGTGACCGCGGCCATGCGTACGAACCCATGGATCATGCCTGGGTATTCGCTCAGCCGGACCGGGACCTTGGCCTCCTCGAGCCGGCGAGCGTACGCCGCTCCCTCATCCCGCAGCGGGTCGTACTCGCAGACGGCGATCAGGGCGGGTGCCGCGCCGCTCAGGTTGGGGGCGCGCAGAGGGGACGCATCGGGCTGCTGGCCGTCGGCTCCGCCGAGGTACTGGTCCCAGTACCAGCGCATGCCTGCGCGCGTCAGGCCCATCCCGGCCGCGTTCGCGGAGTAGGAGGCGGTGCCGAAGTCGAAGTCGGTCACCGGATAGATGAGGAGCTGGAAGGCCAGCGGGAGGCCGCCGTCCCTCGCTCTGAGCGCGACGACTGCTGCCAGGTTCCCGCCAGCGCTGTCCCCTCCGACCGCCACCGCCGGCGCCTCCCCGAAGGCCCATTGGGTGACGCCCCAGCAGTCTTCCAGGCCGGCCGGGAACGGATGCTCGGGGGCAAGGCGATAGTCGACTGAGACGACGCGACAGGGGACGCGGTTGGCCAGCGCCCGGCAGACCCCGTCGAAAGTGTCCAGCGAGCCGACCACCCATCCGCCGCCGTGGAAGTAGACCAGGATGGGAAGGCCGGGTTCTGCCGACGGCCGGTAGGAGCGGACCTTCACGCCGGCCACCTCGAACTCCTCCACCGACGCCACCTCCTCGGTGGGGCCGAAGAGCGCGGCAGCGCCCGCCTCGTTCTGGGCTCGGGCCTCGGCGGGCGTGAGCTCCTCCACCGGCCGCCATCCCAGGTCCTCTATCCGCCGCAGGTAGTCGCGCACCTCGGGGTCGAGCGTCATGACTCAGAGTATGGCTCTAGCCGAAGGGGGGCCGGCCGCCGGTCGGAGGGACGCTCAGGGAACCGGGTCGGCGAGATCGAGAAAGGCGCGGCGGTGGTAGACCAGAGGCAGCCGTCCCGCGATCACCGCTCCTTCCCGGACTTCGCCGATGAAGACCCAGTGGTCGCCGGCCTCGATTGCCTGGCGGTTGACGCAGACCGCGTAGGCGGCGCAGTCCTGATGAAGTACCGGGCCGCCTTCCGGAGTCTCGGGGACACTCCAGGCGATGCCCTCGAACTTCTCGTCGGCCTTGGAGGCGTAGAGCACGGCCAGGTGCTCACGGCCTCCCGCCAGGAAGTTGACGGTGAAGCCCCCCGCCGCCCGCAGAGCCGGCAGAGTGTTGGACGCCCTGTCCACGCAAACCAGGACCAGTGGCGGCTCCAGGGAGACCGGGCAGAAGGCGCTCAGGGTCAGGCCCCGCGGGCGGTCATCGGCTTCGCGCGCTGTGACTATGGCCACCCCGGTCGGGAAGCAGGCCATGATGTCGCGAAACAGATCGGGCGCTAGCGGCACCGGCCCATCCTAGGCACCTGAGGCGCTCTTCCGGGTCCGGCCACTGGCCTGCTAGATCTTGCGCAGCTTTACCTCCGTCACCGAGTGGTCGAGCGCCTTGTGCACGATGAGGCGGGCTCGATCTCGTGTGGGGAGGATGTTCTGCCGGAGGTTGAGGCCATTGATATCCGTCCAGATTCGCCGGGCCGTGATGACGGCTTCCTCCTCGGAGAGGTCGGCAAAGCGGCGGAAATAGGAGTTGGGGTCGCGGAAGGCGGTGTTGCGCAGCGTGAGGAACCTCGCCACGTACCAGGTCTCTACGTCCTCCTCGTCAGCGTCGACATAGATGGAGAAGTCGAAGAAGTCGGACACGAACGTCCTCAAGCTGCGCCGCCGGGCCCCGTCGGGCGTCTGGAGGACGTTAAGCCCTTCCACGATCACGATGTCAGGGCGGCGGACGACCTTCTGCTCGTCGGGGACGATGTCGTACACCAGGTGCGAGTAGACCGGGGCCCTGGCCTCCTCGGCACCGGACTTGAGCTCGGCCATAAACGCCATCAGCCGGCGCAGGTCGTAGCTCTCAGGGAAGCCCTTGCGCTCCATCAGCCCGCGCTCCTCGAGCACCTGGTTGGGATAGAGGAAGCCGTCGGTGGTGACCAGGTCGACCTTCGGGTGGTTTGGCCATCGAGCCAGGATCGCGCGCAGGATGCGGGCGAAAGTGCTCTTGCCCACGGCGACGCTGCCGGCGACGCCGACGATGTAGGGGACGGGGGCCGCCGGCGTGCCAAGAAAGGTGTCGGTCACTTTGTGCAGGCCCTGGGCGGCGGCGACGTAAAGGTTCAACAGGCGGGAGAGTGGCAGGTAGATCTCCGCCACCTCGTCGAGGGACACGTACTCGTTGATGCCTCTCAGGCTCACGAGGTCGGCGTCGGTCAGGGTGAGCGGCGTGGCGGCGCGAAGGGCCGCCCATTCCTCTCGAGTGAAGGTCACATAGGGCGAAAAGCCGTCGTCGGCCCCATTCTGCGTCACTGCATCGCGTAGTGTCCCGGAATCCAAATCCGTCCGGACCTTGCGGCTCACGAAGACCTGCGAGCCTTCATCCGCAGAAGCTAAGCAGATCCGGAGGATCGCCTAGGCGACTCGCGGGCCGGGCGCGCCAGCCTCCGGAGCCACAACCGCCACCTATCCTATGGGGCGTGCCGACCCGCACCTACCGGGTTGAGGAGGCGAACCTGGCCCTGCCCGAGGTACGCCTGCTGACCGCGAGAGTGGTGGAGATGTCCGCGCAGCTGCCCGAGCTAGAGGACGAGGTCCGGATAGCCGAGTACAGATCGCGCCGTCCGGGCGCCGCCGCGGAGGACGAGACCCGCCTCGAGGAGTCCAGCGCTCGGCTCCATGGCGCCGAAGAGGAGCTCGTGGGAGCGGTGAGCCGGCTGGACCAGATGGACGTGCAGCTGAAGGACGCACGCATCGGCCTCGTCGATTTCCTCTCCTACAGGCACGGTGAGCTGATAGAGCTCTGCTGGAAGCTCGGCGAAGCGGAAATCGCCCACTGGCACCGGATCGGCGAGGGCTTCGCAGGCCGAAAGCTTTTATGACATCGGGGAGGCTTGCTCCCTCGTAACGCAAGGACGCTGCTCGGAAGGCCGGATTCACTCCGGCCGTCTGAGTCCCTACC
>CATPBP010000240.1 GCA_955652675.1 Candidatus Dormiibacterota bacterium | reverse complement strand
TCAAGACCGACCGGGCCGCCGCGGAAGTTGACGATCAGCGTCTGCAGGAGACGGCGGTCCAGCGGCTCCAACCCGAGCGGGTCCACCTCGAGCATCTCGAGTGCCTTGAGCGTGACCTCCAGGGTGGCCCGCCCGTCTGCCCGGACCTCGGCGTAGTCGCGCACCCTGCGGAGCAGCCGGTTGGCGATCCGGGGCGTGCCCCGGGACCGGCGCGCCAGCTCGGCCGCCGCCTCGTCCTCCACCGCCAGCTCCAGGATCCGGGCCGAGCGGCGCACGATCAGGTCCAGCTCGGCGTGACTGTAGAAATCGAGGCGGTAGACGGCGCCGAAGCGGTCGCGCATGGGGCCCGAGAGCAGGCCCTGCCGTGTCGTGGCGCCCACGCAGGTGAAGCGCGGAAGGCTGAGCCTGATTGAGGTGGCGCCAGCACCCTTGCCGGCCACGTAGTCGAACTTGAAGTCCTCCAGGGCCGGGTAGAGCGCCTCCTCCACAATCTTGTTGAGCCGGTGCACCTCGTCGACGAAGAAGACGTCACGGTCCTGCTGGTTCAGGAGCATGGAGGCCAGCGCCCCGGCGTGATCGATGGCCGGTCCGCTGGTGGTCTTGATGGAGACGCCGAGCTCGTTGGCGATGATGTTGGCCAGGGTCGTCTTCCCGAGCCCTGGCGGCCCACAGAGGAGCACGTGCTCGCAGGGCTCCCCCCTTCGCCTGGCCGCCTCCAGCAGGATGGTCAGGTTCTGGCGGACCTGCTGCTGGCCGACGTAATCGTCCAGCGTCCGCGGTCTCAGCGTCCGGTCGAACTGATCTTCGTCAGGTGTCTCGTGCGGGTCGAGGGTTCGCTCTTCCGCCATCTCCTATTGTCCAAGCGCCCTGAGGGCGATCGCCAGCGCTTCCTGGGGCCCCGGATGGCCCGACCAGTCGACCGCCTCCAGGCCCTGCCGCGCCTGCTGCGCCGTGTAGCCAAGCCCGCGCAGGGCCGCCTCCACCTGACGCGGCCCCTCTCCGTCGCCGGCGCTCGCCGCCGCCCGGGGCAGAGCCAGGATGGCCGCCTCCGCCTCCAGCTTGGGCTTCAGGTCGATGATGACCTTCTGCGCCGTCCGCGGGCCCACGCCCGGCGCCCGGCGGATGGGGCCTATCTCCTCCGCCAGGATTGCCCGCTTCAGCACCTCCGGGCTGGCCATGCTCAGTATGCCGAGCCCGACCTTCGGGCCGACTCCGTCGACCTGGATCAACTGCTGGAAGAGCTGAAGCTCGTCCGTCGAGGCGAAGCCGAAGAGCGCCAGCTGGTCCTCCCGGACGTGTGTGTGGATGTGGAGGGTCACCTCGGTCCCGGCCGGCCCCAGCTTCTCCCTGGCCGTAGCCGTGATGCTGACCAGATAACCCACCCCGCCGGTCTCCACCACCACCGTGTCGGCCGTCTGCCTCAGGAGTCGTCCCCGCAGGTAGGCGATCACGCCCGGGTCATCGTTCGAAGCCGGCGGCCGCGGGCGTGGCAGAGAGCGATCGCGATGGCGTCCGCCGCATGCTCGTCCACCCGCACAGTCAGCTCCACCTGCAGCGCCAGCATGCGGGCCATCTGGGTCTTCCCGGCCATTCCGTACCCGGTCAGCGCCGCCTTGACCTGGGCCGGCTTGTACTCGAAGATCGCGATCCTGGCCTCGGCCAGGGCAGTCAGGACCGCCCCCCTGGCCTGCGCCACGCCCAGCGCGCTGGTGGAGTTGCGCCCCATGAACAGCTCCTCCAGGGCGGCTTCACCGATCGTCTCCGAGTCGAGCACCCGCTTGATCTCGGTCACGATCTCGAGCAGCCGGGGTGCCGCCGGGCCGGGACTGGTGCGAATCGTTCCGCAGCCGGCCACCCGCGAACCACCGTCCAGCAGAGCCCAGCCGGTCGCAGCCAGCCCGGGATCGATGCCGAGCAGCAGGCCTGCCGGGCCTAGCCGGGCTGTGGCCGGCATGACGTCTGGGGCAGGCTACACCGAAGCTGAGGCGCGTTCAAGGACGTCGGCTGGAATGTCGAAGTTGGCGTAGACTTGCTGGACGTCGTCGTCCTCCTCCAGGGCTTCGAGCAGCCTCAAGACGGCCGCCGCCTTGTCCTCCTCGACGGCCACCGTCTGCCTGGGCTGCATGGTCAGCTCGGCGTTCTCGACGGCGACGCCCAGCTGTTCGACGGCGGCCCTCACGCCCTCGAAGGCCGCCGGGTCCGTGGTGATCTCGACGCTTTCCAGCTCGACCTGTACGTCGTCGGCTCCGGCCTCGATGGCGGCCAGCCCGATCTCCTCCGGGTCCTTGTCGCCGGGTCGCACGGTGATGACGCCCTTGCGGTCGAACATCCAGGCGACGGAGTTGGACTCGCCGAGGTTGCCGCCGTGCTTGGAGAAGACGCGCCGGATCGCCGGCGCGGTCCGGTTGCGGTTGTCCGTGACCGCGTCCACCAGGATCGCGACGCCGGCCGGGCCGTAGCCCTCGTAGCGGAGCTCCTCGAGCGACTCCCCCTTGGCGGCCCCGGTCCCGCGGTCGATCGCAGCCTGGATCTTGTCCGTGGGCATGTTGACCTCGCGAGCCTTCTGGACTGCAAGGCGCAGCCGGAAGTTGTGCTCCGGATCACCACCGCCCTCACGGGCGGCGATCGTCACCTCCCGGCTGGCGCGCGTAAAGGCCTGGCCGCGGCGCGCGTCCACAACAGCTTTCTTGTGCTTGATGCCGGCCCACTTGGAGTGTCCAGACATCAGTTACCACCTCCGAACATGCTTTCGGGATTCTACGCCAGCCGGATTCGAACGAGGTTTCGCCGGCCCGCCCGGAGCAGGTCCCCGTCGCCAAGCTTGACATCGGGGCCGGCCCGCTCGCCGTTGACGCGGACGCCACCCTGCTCGGCCACGCGGCGTGCCTGGCTCCGGCTGGGGTACCAGCCCAGCTCCACCATGGTGCCGGCGAGGTCGTCAGGGTTGGCGGGACGGTGCTCGGCGATCTCCTCGGGAAGCTCACGGCGGCGGAAGCGGCGTTCGAAGTCGGCCTCGGCCCGGGCTGCGGCGTCCTCGCCGTGCAGCCGGGCGACCAGGCCTCGCGCCAGCGCAGCCTTCGCGTCGCGCGGCCCCGACGCCAGGACCGCCGCCAGCTCCTCCGGCTCCGGATTCAGGAGCAGCTTCAGGTACTTCTCGGTGAGCTCGTCCGGTATCGACATGGTCTTGCCGTAGATCTCTTCCGGCGGCTCGGTGATCCCGATGTAGTTGCCCAGCGACTTGCTCATCTTTTGCCGGCCGTCGGTGCCCTCGAGCAGCGGGAAGACCGCCACGTCCTGCGCCGGCTGCCCGTACGCGCGCTGCACTTCCCGCCCGAAGAGCAGGTTGAAGAGCTGGTCGGTCCCCCCCACCTCGACGTCGGCTCGGACCGCCACCGAGTCATAGGCCTGGTTGAAGGGGTACAGGATCTCGTGGGCGCCGATCGGCAAGCCCTCGTGGAGCCGCTTGGCGAAGTCCTCACGCTGGAGCACCGACTGCAGGGTCTGCGTGCCGAGCAAGCGCAAGATGCCCGCCGCGTCCATCTCGGCCAGCCACTCCGAGTTGCCGTGGACCTCCGTGCGATCGCGGTCGAGGATGCGGAAGGCCTGCTCGAAGTAGGTCCTGGCGTTCGCAGACACCTGCTCTTCGGAGAGCACCGGCCTGGTCTCGGAGCGGCCGCTAGGGTCGCCGATACGGGCCGTGTAGTCGCCCACTATCAGGACCGGCGTGTGGCCGTGCTCCTGGAAGGCGCGGAGGACGTCGAAGACGACCAGGTGGCCCAGGTGAAGGTCCGGCGCGGTCGGGTCGACGCCAAGTTTCACGCGGAGCTTGTCACCGCGCTGGAGGCGCTCGCAGAGATGGTCGGCGACGTGGATCTCGACGGCTCGGCCACGCAGCCACTCCCAGAGGGACCGAGACATGGCGGTTAAGAGGTTAGCGGCTGGTCGGGGCCCCCGGACCTTCCCGGATGGTCAGCCGTCCGAAAGGTGAGACACGGGAGGCTTTCGCCAGCCCGGGATGAGGGACATCAGGCCCCTCACTCCCTGAAGGTCGCTCCGTGGCGTTCCGCGAGCGCTGTCTTGATCCTCTGGACGACGGCGTCCACCTCGGGGTCGGTGAGAGTCCGCTCCTGGGTGCGAAAGGTGAGGGCGAAAGCGACGCTCTTGCACCCCGGCGGGAGCTGGCCACCCCGGTACTCGTCGAAGGCGCGAGCCGACTCCAGAAGCTCACCAGCCGCGGACTCGATGGTCGCCTGCAGGCTGGCTGCCTCGACCCGCTCGGCGACGACCACGGCCAGGTCCCGGTTCACGGCCGGGAACCGCGGCAGCGGCCGCGCCCTCCTGGTCGGATCCGCCGCCAGCACCGGCTCCAGATCGATCTCGAGGGCGGCCGCCCTCCCTTCCAGGTCCACCATCTCGAGCACGGTCGGGTGCAGCTCACCCAGGTAGCCCAGCTGGCGGCCCTGGAGCAGCACCCTGGCGCAGCGGCCGGGGTGGAAGAGCGGCGAGCTCGACCTCTCGTAGGTCAGCTTCAGTGGGGCAAGGCTGTCGATGGTCCGCTCCAGCGCTCCCTTCAGCTCCAGAAAGGCCGAGCGCCCGCCGGACGCCGTCGCCAGGCCGGAACGCAGCGCAGCCAGCCGCTGCGGCTCTGCCGGCTGACCTTCCGGCTCCGCCGGACGCCTCAGATATACGCGGCCGATCTCGAACACGAATACGGCCGCCCGTCCCCGATTCCGGTTCGCGGCGGCGACCTCCAGCAGCGATGGGAGCAGGCTTGTCCGGAGGCTGTCCTGGCCCTCCGAAACGGGATTGACGACCTGCAGCATGCCCTCGCCCAGTCCCATTCGATCGAGCAGCGAACCGTCGACCAGCGCCTGGGTCAGGACCTCGGTCAGACCGGACCCGGCGAGCGCGTGGCGGACCGAATCCAGGCGGCGTTCGACGCTCGGAGCCGCGGGCACCCACCTGGTCCGCCGCCGGCCGGGAAGGGTTGGTGGAACCTTGTCGTAGCCGTAGATGCGGCCGACCTCCTCTGCCACGTCCGCCCGCATCGTCACGTCGAGACGGAACACGGGAGGCAGGACGTCCCAGTCGCCGTCCTGCACCCGGACCTGGAAGCCCAACCGCTGGAGGATGGCCTCCATCTCCTCCAGGGGGACGTGGACGCCCAGGATGGCGTCGATCTGCTCGGGCCTGAAATGGACCCGAACCGGCTCCTGAGGACGTGGGTACTCGTCAGCCCAGCCGACGTGGACCTGGCCGCCCGCCACCTGGCTGAGGAGCGTTGCGGCCCGCCGGGCGCCGGCCAGCGCAAGCTCCGGCGAGAGCCCCTTCTCGAAGCGGCTCGAGGCCTCGGTGCGCAGCCGGATGGCGCGAGAGGTGGCGCGCACGTTGACCCCGTCGAAGTTGGCGGCTTCGAGGAGTATCTCGGTGGTCGAGTCTGTGACCGCGCTCTCCTCGCCGCCGATGATCCCTGCCAGTGCCACCGGCCGCTCGGCGTCAGCGATCACCAGCATCTCGGGCGTCAGCGTGCGGTCCTCGCCGTCCAGGCAGAGCAGCCGCTCGCTGGAGCGCGCCCGGCGCACAATGATGCGCTTCCCCTCCAGCCGCTCCAGGTCGAAGGCGTGCAGCGGCTGGCCGTACTCGAGAGCCACGTAGTTGGTGACGTCAACCACGTTGCTGATGGGACGCACGCCGCAGAGGCGCAGCCGCCGCTGCAGCCAGCGTGGCGAGGCGCCGACGGTGACGCCGCTGATCACGGCGCCGATGTAGCGGCGGCAGAGGTCCGGTGCCTCGATATCGACCTTCACCAGCTCGGTGCCTGGAGGCTCGATGCCCCCCGTGAAAGGGGGCATGAAGTCGCCGGGCAGGCTGCGGCCGAGCGCGGCGGCCAGCTCTCGAGCCAGTCCCAGGTGGCTGAGGCAGTCGGGCCGGTTGGGCGTGACCTCGACATCGAGGACCGCGTCGCTCGGTATCAGCTCGTCGAGCGGCTGGCCGGGCTCGCCCTCGTCGAGCAGCATGATGCCCGAGTGGTCATCCCCGAGCAGGAGCTCGTCCGCCGCGCAGAGCATGCCCTGGCCGGCCACGCCGGCGATCTTCAGGTCACGGACCACGGCGCCGTTGGGCACCGTGGTTCCCGGTAGGGCCACAGGCACCAGCGATCCAGGAACGGCGTTGTCGACACCGGCGATGATCTGCCGGGTCTCGTTCCCGAGGTCCACCTGGTACACCCAGAGCGGGTTGCGCGAGGTCGGATGTGGCTCCAGCGAGATAACCCCCCCGACCCGGATCTCGGAGAGGTCGAGCAGGGTCACGCTCTCCACGTTCCAGCCGGCCATGGTCAGCACCTGCGCCCCCCGATCGGGCGGGACGTCGTTCACCCCGGCGAGCTCGCACAGCCACTGGTAGCTGACCCTCATCGGCCGGCTTCAGTCACGCGAACTGCTCCAGGAAGCGAAGGTCGTTCTCGTAGAAAAGACGGATGTCGTCGACGTCGTACTTGAGCATGGCGATGCGCTCTATGCCGAACCCCCAGGCAAAGCCTGAGTAGCGCTCGGGGTCGATTCCGCCGTTACGGAGCACGTTGGGGTGGATCATCCCGCAGCCGCCGACCTCCAGCCAGCCGTCGCCGCCGCAGGTGCGGCACCCCTCTCCCCCGCAGACACCGCAGGAGAGGTCGAACTCGAAACTCGGCTCGGTGTAAGGGAAGAAGCTGGGGCGGATCCTGATCCGCCGGTCAGCGCCCCACAGCGACTGGGCGAAGTAGAGGATGGTGCCCTTCAGGTCGCCCACCGTGATCCCCTCGTCGATGGCGAGCGCCTCGACCTGCATGAACTGCGACAGGTGCGAGGGGTCGGTGGCGTCCCGCCGGAAGGTGCGGCCCGGGATCGCGGCGTAGATCGGAGGCGTCTTCAGCCTCTCCATGGCGCGGATCTGCATCGGCGAGGTGTGCGTGCGGAGCAGTAGCTCCTCGGAGGCATTCATGAAAAAGGTGTCCTGCATGTCGCGTGAGGCATGGCCCACGGGCAGGTTCAGGGCCTCGAAGTTGTACCAGTCGGTCTCCACGTCCGGACCGATCTCGACGTGGTAGCCCAGGGTCTCCATCACCGTCTCGATCTCCCGCTGCACCAGGGTGAGGACGTGGAGACGCCCCAGGGCGGGAGGGGTTCCCGGGAAGGTCACGTCGATCGCCTCGGTATCGCCCAGCCGCTCCAGACGCTCGCGCGCCAGCTGTGCGGAGCGAGCGGCGACGGCCTCCTCGATGGCCCGCTTGGACTCGTTGATCAGCTCACCGACTCGCGGCCGCTCCTCCGGCGGCAGCAGGGGCAGCCTCGGCGTCAGAGTCGAGAAGCGCCCCTTCCGGCCCAGGTACTGGATTCGCACCTGCTCCAGGGCCTCGTCACTGTCCGCCTGCGCCGCAGCCGCCAGCCCGCTGTCCCGGATCTCCAGGATCTCGGCCAGCATCTCTTCTTTCACGCCACCCCCTCTGCCGGGGCCGGCGGTCCAGGCGAGCCGCTCCGCTCGTCGCGCCGCCGCAGCACCTCGAATAGCAGGATCGCAGCGGCGGCGCCCACGTTGAGCGACTCGACCCCCGGCGCCATCGGGATGGTGACCGGGTCCAGGTCCGTCCGCCGCAGGCCGCGCACCTCGCCGCCCAGGGCCAACAGCTGAGCGCGCTCCAGCTCCGCCTCCCAGAGCGGGACGCCGCCGCCGGCGCTGGCGCCGTATCCGGGCACCCCGGCCAGATCTGCCCAGGTTCCGCGAGCCACGCTGAGCCGGAAAACGCAGCCGGCCGAGGCCCTGATCGCCTTGGGTCCGAGCGGATCGGCGCTGCCATCGAGGACGGCCAGCGCCGGGGCGCCCGCGGCCGCGGCGCTGCGGCAGATGGTCCCCACGTTGCCGGGGTCCTGGACACCGTCCAGCACGATCAGCGGCCAGCCCACGTCGCGTGCCGCGCTCAGCGCCGCGGCGGCTTCGACGGTCTCCCTGCGAGCGATGGCCAGCACCCCCTGCGGGGTGACGGTCTGGCTGAGAGAGTCGAGAGCACGCTTACCGAGGATCACTGTGTGCTCCGCCGGAGCCCGAAAACCGCTTCCCTCGGCGAGGGCGAGCACCTCCAGCCGGACGCCGGCCGCCACGGCCTCAAGGACGACGCGTGGTCCTTCAAGGAGCACCTCTGGTGGTTCGCGCCTGGCTCCGAGCCGGCGCAGGCGGCGAACCAGCTCGTTGTCAGCGCTCTCTATCCGACCCGAGCTAGAGGTTGTTCTTCGCAACCTCCACCAGCCGGGCAAAGGAGCCGCTGTCGCGCACAGCCAGGTCGGCGAGCACTTTGCGGTCTATCTCCACTCCGGCCTGGCGGAGTCCGTACATGAAGCGGTTGTAGGGCATCCCGGACTGCCGGGCGGCCGCGTTGATGCGAGCGATCCAGAGCCGCCGGAAATCGCGCTTGCGCCTCCGCCGGTCGCGGAAGGCGTAGGCGAGCGAGTGCAGCACCGCCTCGTTCGCGGGCTTGAAGAGCAGCTTGCGCGAGTAGCGGAATCCCTTGGCGCGGTCGAGGACCGACTTGTGGCGGCGGTGGGCGGTGACGCCCCTTTTGACGCGAGCCATTAGTCAGATGCCCAGCGACCGCCGGACCTGCTTGGCGTCGGCCTGGGAGACCTCGTGATAGTTGCCGAAGGCGCGCTTGCGCTTGGCCGACTTGTGTTCGAGCAGATGGCTCTTCCAGGCGTGCTTCCGAAGCAGCTTGCCTGTCCGCGTGACGCGGATGCGATCGGCGAGACCCTTGCGAGTCTTGAGCTTAGGCACCCTGGGCGGCCTCCGCGGCTGGTGGAGTGGCTGCGCGGGCGGAGTTGGCCGCGGCAGCCGCCACGGCCTTGTGGCTCGGAGCCAGGATCATGAAGAGGTTACGGCCCTCCATGATGGGGGCCCGCTCCACGACGGCGATCTCCTTGGCCGCGTCCGCCACCCGGTCGAGCAATCGCCGCCCGATGTCCTGGTGGACCATCTCACGGCCCCTGAACATGATCGTCACCTTGACCTTTTCACCCTGCTCCAGGAAATGCCTCACGCCCTTGAACTTCGTCTGGAAGTCGTGGTCCGCCACCTTCGGCCGCAGCTTCATCTCCTTCAGCTTGATGACATTCTGCCGCCGCCGCTGGTCCTTCTCGCGCTTGATGCTCTCGAACTTGAACCGGCCGTAGTCCAACAGCCGGCAAACTGGCGGAGTGGCCTGAGGGGCGATCTCCACCAGGTCGAGACCCTTTTCGCTGGCAATCCTCTGCGCGGCGTCCAGGCTCAGGACACCCAACTGGTTGTTCTGATCATCGATCAGACGGACTTCATGAGCCCTTATCTGCTCGTTGACCCTGAGCTCTTTAAACGAGATGGGCCACTACCTCTTGGAAGTTCAGTGTCGCTTTGCTCTCCTCAAAAAAATACGGACGGCTGTCAGGGCCATCCGCTCACATACAACCTATACAGCGCCCGGCTGATTCCCCCGGAGCCGAAAGGTGAGGGGTGAAACCCTTCTTGCGGAGACGGATCTTATCAAAGCCGGACCGTACCGAGAAGAGGGCAGACTGTTTCCGGCCCCTGCGCGGTCGGACTCCTCCTCACCCTGGGAGCCGGCGCTCGGCGATCTCTACCAGGAGGCGGGTCCGGAAGTCCTCCAACGTCTCGCTGCTCTGCTCGCCGGCGCGGTTGCGGATCGAGAGCTCGCCGGACTCGGCTTCGCGGCGCCCCAGCACGACCATGTAGGGCACCTTTCGGGCCTGCGCCTCCGCGATCTTCCGCCCCACCCGCTCCGACCGGTCGTCCACCTCCACACGGACCCGGCAGCGGCGGAGCTGCTCCGCCACCTCCTGGCCGGCGGGGACCTGCGCGTCGGTGATCGGAAGCACTGCCACCTGGAGCGGCGCGAGCCAGGTCGGGAAGGCGCCCGCGTAGTGCTCGATGAGGTAGGCGACCATCCGCTCCATGGCGCCGAAGGCGCCCCGGTGGATCATCACCGGCCGCTGCCTGGAGCCGTCTGCGGCGACGTACTCGAGGCCGAAGCGCTCGGGCAGCTGGAAGTCGACCTGCACTGTGTTGTTCGTGAACTCGCGACGGTGGGCGTCCCGGACCTGGAAGTCGATCTTGGGCCCGTAGAAGGCGGCGTCCCCCACCCCCAGCTCGTAGGTCTCGCCCATCGACTCCAGCGCCGAGGTGAGCGCCGCCTCCGCGTTCGCCCACTGCTCGTCGGTCCCCACGTATTTCACCTTGTCGGGGTCGCGGACGGAGAGCCGGTAGCGATAGTCGGTCACCCCCAGCGTCGACATGAAGTAGCGCGCAAGCTCCATCACGCCCAGGATCTCCTGGTGAAGCTGCTCCGGGGTGGTGAAGATGTGAGCGTCATTGAGGGCGAACGAACGCACCCGGATCATGCCCATCAGCTCGCCCGACTTTTCCCAGCGGTAGTTGTTGCCGATCTCGGCGATGCGCAAGGGCAGGTCGCGGTAGCTGCGAAGCTCTGACTCGTAGACCAGGATGTGGTGCGGACAGTTCATGGGCCGCAGCTCGAGCTCCTCGCCGTTGTCAGCCTTCATTACCGGGAACATCGAATCGTGGTAGCGCTCCCAGTGGCCGCTCTGCTTGTACAGATCCAGCCTGGCCATGACCGGCGTTACGACGTGCTGGTAGCCCCTGGCCAGCTCCTCGTCAACGATCCAGCGCTCCAGCTCCCGGCGCACGGTGGCTCCGTCGGGCAGCCAGATGACGTTGCCGACGCCGGTGCGCTCGTCCAGGGTGAAGATCTTCAGCTCGCGGCCGAGGCGCTTGTGGTCGCGCTTCTCCGCCTCGGCCAGCGCCCGCAGGTAGTCCTCGAGCTCCTCCTTCGAGAACCAGGCCGTGCCGAAGACGCGGCTCAGCTGCCTGTTGCGCTCGTCACCCAGCCAGTAGGCCCCGGCGACCCGCATGAGCTTGAAGGCGGGGATCTCGGCGGCGGAGGCCAGGTGCGGTCCCCGGCAGAGGTCGAAGAACTCGCCAGTGCGGTAGCAGCTCACCAGTTCGTCCTCGGACGCCTTCTGGTTCACCCAGTAGAGCTTGTAGGGCTGGTCCAGCTCGGTGAACCGCCGCACGGCTTCTGGGTGCGGCAGCAGCTCCTGCTCGAAACGATCGCCGCGGGCGATTATCTCCGCCATCTTCTCTTCGATCCGGCCCAGCTCGTCCTCGGAGAGCGGCCGGGGAAGGTCGAAGTCGTAGTAGAAGCCGTTCTCGATCGGCGGTCCGCCCGCATACTTGGCCTCCGGGAAGAGCTGGGTCACGGCGGCCGCCAGCACGTGGGCGGTCGAGTGCCTCAGCACGTAGAGGGGATCGGTGGAGACCTCGGCGTCGTACTCAGCCATCGCGGCCTACAAAAATAGCTGATGCAATTCGATCTCCGGGCGCTCGCAGACTCGGTCTCCTACCCGGCGGCCGGCCTCGGCATCCTCATCGAGAGCTCCGGCGTCCCCTTTCCAGGCGAGGCCACGCTCCTGGCGGTGGCCGCCTACGCCGCGGCCGGGCACCTCGACATCAGGGTGGTGGTGGTGCTGGGAGCCCTTGGGGCGATCTTGGGCGCCGACCTCGGCTACCTGGCCGGCTATCGAGGAGGGCGGCCCTTCGTCGAGCGGTTCAGCCATCTCCTGCGGGTGAACCCGGGGCACCTTGCGCGGTCCGAGATGTTCTTCACCCGCTACGGCGGAGTGACGATTCTTTTCGCCCGCTTCATGCTCGGGCTGCGCACCTGGGCCTCCGTGCTGGCGGGCATGTCCCGAATGCCGTTCTGGACCTTCCAGCTCTACAGCTCCGCGGGCGCTCTGATCTGGGCGCTGGCGATCGGAGCGGTGGGTTTCTACTTGGGCACCAACTGGGCGCTGGTCCAGGGGCTGATCCGGGCGCTGGGGATGGGCGGCCTGGTCGCCGCGGCGATCCTCATCCTGGCCGCGCTGCTGTTGCGAAGACGCGCTTCGCATATCTAGACAGGATCACTCCGGTCCCCACGAGCAGCACGCCCAGGCCGCCGATCACGCGGCTGATCCCGAACCAGTCGGAGAGAACGGCGGTGAGCAGCACGGGGACGGCCGTCACGCCGTTGACCACCATGAAGAGCAGGGCAAAGACCCGCCCCCGCACGCTGTCGGAGGTGTTCTCCATCAGCGTGGTCAGGGCCGGGATGAGCAGGGCTCCAAACTCCAGCCCGAGCAGGAGGCTGAAAGCCGAACCGAACCAGCGCGTGTAGACGCGCAGCTCGTTGAACTCGCGCATCGCGAGGGGGGCCGTGGCCAGCAGCACCAATGTCACGCCGGTCGCCGCCAGGGCGCCCACGAGCAGCGCCGGCGGGCTCACCTTGCGACCAAGCTGGCCGAGCACGCCGGCGCTTAGCAAGGCGCCCACGGTTGCCGGCAGCAGGATCACGTAGCTGTCTTGAGCCTCGATCCCCAGGACCTGGCTGACGTAGGCCGGAGCCAGCGTGAACATCATGAACATGACCAGCACCGCCAGGCCCAGCTCGTAGAAGGAGAGCAGCAGCACAGGCGAGCTGCCGAGCTCCTTGGCCCCCTCCTTTAGATCCACGGCCATCTGGTGGAAGGGATGGCGATCCTCCGTCGGGCTGATCGCCTCGAGGTCGGGCCGGGGGATGCGGGCCAGCCCGATCAGGCCGCCGGCCGCCCCGAAGAGGGCCGCCGCGATCCAGTACGGAGCGTATATCTCGACCCTGGAGACGATCGGAGCCAGGACTCCGCCCGCTACCAGAGTCACAACCATCGTGGCCAGGACCATCGAGTTGGCGGTGATCAGCGTCTCGCGCGACACCACGGTGGGGATGGCGGCGGCCTCGGCGGGGCTGAAGAGCTGCCCCACGGCCGCAAAGGCGAACGTGATGACGAGCAGGTGCACGTAGTCGTTGTGCAACGCGGGAACCAGGCTGGCGAGTGGGATCAACAGGACGAGCAGGGCTCGCACCAGGTTGGTGACCACCATGATGGTCTTTCTGTTGTGGCGGTCCGCGAAGACGCCGGCCAGCGGCGCGATGGCGACCGCCGGGACCGTGTAGGCGAGCAGCGTGATGGCGACCGGGGTGCTGCCGTGCGAGAGCCGGTAGGCGAGGATGATCAGCGAGAACATCAGGAACTTGTCGGCCAGCTGGGCGGCGACCTGCGCGTACCAGATGAGCTGAAAGTTCCGCAGGGCCAGGAGGTGCCGAAAACCGGTCTTTTCCTCGCCTCTGGGAGCTGGGGAATGTTCTTGAGTGCCGGGCTGCTTCCCGGGGGCCACCCCCGGCGGCACCCCATGCGATTTCGGAGGGCCCTCTGAACTGGGGACGGCCATACGTCTCATCAGCTTAGGCCGCGAGCGCGCGAAACAGGCGTTGCCACTCGGCCAGGCTGAGCGTCTCCGGCCGGCGGGTCGGGTCGACGCCCGCCTCCGCGAGACGGCGTGCCGCCTCGTCCGGCCGGCTGCCGGTGACGCTGGCGATCGAGGTCCTCAACTGCTTCCGCCTGAGCTGGAAGACCGCCTCCACGAACCTGAAGAAGGCGTCCAGGTCCGGCACCGTGACCGCTGGTTCCCTCCGCACCTCCATGACGACCAGGGCGGATGTCACCTTGGGGGCCGGGGCGAACGCCTCCGGCGGGAGCTCGAACTCGATCCGGGGCTCCGCGAAGGTCTGCACAGCAACCGTGGAAAGACTCCAACCGTCCAGGCCGCACCAGCGCCTCGCCACCTCCTTCTGGACGACCAGGCTGACCCGCCTCGGTCGCGGCGGGGAGCCTAGCAGACGGGGGACGAGCGCTCCCGTCAGGTAGTAGGGTATGTTGCCGACCACCACCTCCCCGCCCTCTGGAAAGTAGTCGGTCAGCTGCAGGCGCAGGATGTCGGCGTTGACTACCTCCGCGCTCGGAGCGGCCTGGCGAAGGGCGGGCAGCAGCCGGCGGTCGATCTCCACGGCCACCACGCGTCGCGCCCGGCGCACCAGCTCCGACGTCAGCGTGCCCGGCCCTGCGCCGATCTCCAGCACCTCGTCCTCAGGCTCGAGGTGGGCCGCGTCAACCACCCGATCTCTCAGCTCGAGGTCGACCAGGAAGTTCTGGCCAAGCCGCGCCGACGCTCTCAATCCAGCCGCAGCCTCCCGAAGAGTGCGCGAGCGTTGGCCCGCTCCAGCTCTCCGAGCTCGACCAGGCTCAGCCCCCTGGCGTCTGCGACCGTCTGGGCGGTGTCCAGAAGCCAGGCCGGCCGCATGGCGCCGCTGCGACCCTTCGGGGTCCCCCATGGGGCGTCAGTCTCCAGGAGCAGCCGGTCCGCGGGAAGCCGCCGCGCCACCTCGCGAAGCTCCTGCCGGCTGCCGCGCGTGATCACGCCCGAGAAGGACAAGTAGAAGCCGAGGTCCAGGAACCGGCGTGCCCATTCCCAATCGAGCACCCAGTAGTGCATCACGCCGCTGAGACCGGGATGTGCGCGCAGCCCCTCATAGACCGCCTCGGTCGAGTCCCGGGTGTGAACGCAGACCGGTAACCCCGTCTTTGCGGCCAGGTGACAGCAGGCGTGAAACCAGTCCTCCTGCGCATCGTGCGGTCCGCGGTGCTCGTCGGCGTGGTCGAGGCCGACCTCGCCCACGGCGACCACCCTCGGGTGCTGTGCCAGTTCGGCCAGCGCCGCGATGTCGGGGGGCGACTGGTTCAGGGGATGGTGGCCGACCGCCGCCCAGACTCCGGACAGCGACTCGGCCATGGCCACCGCCCGGCGGCTGCTGGCTGCGTCGACGCCCATCGCGATCAGGTCGGTCACCCCCGCCTCCCGGGCCTCCCGTAGCAGGCCGTCCTCCTCACCCAGCTCCTCGAGGTGGATGTGAGTGTCGACCAGCCGAACTGCCGCCCGACCGGTCGGGGCGCTAGTCGCCGCCCATCCTCCGGATCTCCTCCTCGACCACCTCCGGGTCGATCTTCTTGAACAGCGCGCGCGGCTCGGACAGAGGCGTTCCCGGGACCAGCGCGCTCGGGAACCACCGTGGCGAGCTGTCGTACTCGTTGCCCTGCACCCGGTGGCGGTCGCCTCCCTCCTCCTCGTACTCGCGAACCTCCGCCTGCGGCGCGATCACGTCCCGGTATCCGAGCATCTCGTGCAGGCGCTGGCTGCTGAAGGGGAGGACGGGGGTCATCATGACCTTGAGGCTGTCGACCGCCCGCAGCGCGACGAAGAGGGTGGTGCCGGCTCGCTCGCGGTCCTGCTTGATCTGATGCCAGGGCTGCTCCTCGGCCAGGTACTGATTGACCAGTGCGGCGAGCCGCATAGCCTCGCTTAGTGAGGCCTTGAAGCGAGCGGTGCCGAGCAGCGCCGCCACCGAGTCGAAGCCCGCCTCCACCTGGGACAGCAGGCGCGTGTCGCGTTCGGTGAGCTCGCCCGGCTGGGGGACGGCGCCGAAGTTGCGGTAGGCGTTCACCAGGGTTCTGTGGACCAGGTTGCCCCAGGTTCCCACCAGCTCGTCGTTGTTGCGGCGCACGAACTCGGCCCAGGTGAAGTCGCTGTCCTGGTTCTCAGGGCCGGCCGCGATCAGGTAGTAGCGGAGGGCGTCGGCGTCGTAGCGGGACAGAAAGTCGCGAACCAGGATCACGTGGCCGCGGCTCGTGGAGAACTGCCTTCCCTCCATGTTCAGGAACTCGCTCGCGACCACGTCGTAGGGCAGGTCGAGCCCTCCCACGCCGAAGAGGATCGACGGCCACATCACGGTGTGGAATGTGATGTTGTCCTTGCCCATGAAGTAGAAGTGGCGGGCGGCCGGATCCTGCCACCACTCGCGCCAGGCTTCCGGCATACGACGGTTTCTGGCCCACTCGATGCTGGCGGAGAGATATCCGATGACGGCGTCGAACCAGACGTAGATCCTCTTGTCCGGGCGTTCCCCCCAGCCCGGCAGGGGGACCGGCACGCCCCAGTCCAGGTCCCTCGTGATGGCCCGTGGCTTGAGCTCCGCGATGTAGTTGAGAGAGTAGGCGCGAACGTTCGGGCGCCAGTGCGTCTGCCGGCTTATCCAGTCCTGCAGCTGTTCGGCGAAGGCAGGCAGCTCGAAGAAGAGCTGCTCGGTCTCGCGGAAGACGGGCACCTCGCCGTTGATCCTGGAGCGCGGCTCGATCAGGTCCACCGGATCCAGCTGGTTGCCGCAGTTGTCGCACTGATCGCCGCGGGCCTCGGGGTAGCCGCAGATGGGGCAGGTCCCCTGGATGTAGCGATCAGGCAGCGTCCTGCCGGTCGAGGGTGAGATGGCCCCGAGCTGCGTGCGCTCCACGATGTAGCCCTTGTCGTGGAGAGTCTTGAAGAGGTCCTGGACCACGCGATAGTGGTTGCGTGTCGTCGTGCGGGTGAAGCAGTCGTAGCTCAACCCCAGGGCCAGCTGGTCCTCCACGATGATTGCGTTGTTGCGGTCGGCGAACTCGCGCGGGGAGATCCTCTCCCGGTCGGCGCCATACGTGATCGGCGTGCCGTGCTCGTCCGTCCCGCTCACCATCAGGACCTGGTTTCCGCGCAGCCGCTGGAAGCGGGCGAAGACGTCCGAGGGCACGCCGTAACCGGCCACGTGACCGATATGCCGCGGGCCGTTGGCGTACGGCCAGGCGACCGCAACCAAAATCTTCTCCGGTTCCGCCATTGCGCTCACAAGATTACAGGCGGGGGAGGCAGGCCTCCCCCACCGGCCCCCTCCCGCGGGAGTAAGTCGGGGCTTCGGATGCGGGACCCATGCGGTCCGGGAAACCCGGGCCTCTCATGTCGCGAAAGACGCGGCAATCTTGAGCGTCAAACCGCGTTTCTTGTGGTCCCCGCTACCCAGTTGCCGACTCTTTCCGCGGGTCGGCCATTGCGCTGCCAGCGTTAAACTCGCCGCCCGCACGGGGCCGGCCGCGTCAATCGCGGGGCCGCGAAGCCCGGGTGACCCAGTTCTCCACGCGTTCTCCGACTCCGGCCAGGGGACCCTGGTAGCGGGAGGCGGGAGGCAGGGCCTCGAGGAAGGCCCGGCCGTAGTCGCGGGCCACGATCCGCGCATCCAGGATGACCACCGCTCCGCGGTCGCTGCGGCGGCGGATCAGCCGGCCGAAGCCCTGCTTCAAGCGCAGCGCGGCCAGTGGAAGCGCGTACTGCAGGAAGGGGTCGCGCATCCGCTCGGCGCGGGCTGCGAAGACCGGTTCGGTTGGAACCGGGAAGGGCAGCCGCACGATCACGACGCAGGAGAGGTGCTCCCCCGGTACGTCGATCCCCTCCCAGAAGGTGGCCGTGCCCAGGAGCAGCGGGTGCGTGCTCTCCTCGAAGGCCCTCAGCAGATGGCGCCGCTGCCCGTCGATGCCCTGACCCAGGATGAGCACGTCGTCCAGGTCGCTGTGGTGCTTCAGCGCCGTGTAGATGTCGCGCAGCTGCTGGTGCGAGGTGAAAAGCACCAGGGTGCGGCCCCCGAGCCGCCGCGACACGTCGGCCACCACCTCCTCGATCACGTTCTCGAAATCCGGGGACTCCGGTGGCGGAAGGTCGTTGGGAAGGCAGACCAGCGCCTGGTCCAGGTAGTTGAAGGGCGAGGGAAGCAGCAGTGTCTCCGTCTCCTCACCCAGGCCCGTGCGCGACAGGAAGTAGCTGAAGTTGCCGGCCACGGCCAGGCTGGCCGAGGTGAACACCGCGCTGCGACGCTCGCCGTAGACCTGGTCGCGGAGCAGCGAGCCGACCTCGAGCGGTGCCGCGCGCAGGCTCAGGACCCCGGTCCGGCTCTGCAGGGTGAACCAGTAGATTCGGTTGGGATCCGGCTCCAGAAGCGCCTCGCGTATCAGGTCGCCGCCCTCGGCGAGCCGGCCACGGATGATCTCCAGCTCTCTCAGGGACTGGTCCGGCTCCTCCCCGCCCAGCCACTCCCGCGCCAGCGCGACCGCCCGGCGGAGCTGCGCATCCAGCGCCGCCAGGGCGGTGGCCGTGTCCTCCCCGAAGCCAGCGAGGAGGGCCCAGTTCTGTTCCTGGCGCTGAGCCGCCACCAGCCGGACCGATTCCTCGCGGCGGTTCGGCTCTTCGGGCAGGCGGGCCTGGACCCAGGCCGCCGCGCCCTGGAACAGCACCTCCGTCCTGGTCCGGGCGGACAGGGCGATGGGCATGGCGTCTTCGAGACTGCCGTTGCTTCCGCCCAGCCGGGGCGACGCCAGGATGTCCGGGATCAATCCCCGGTAGTCGCCCGGCTCGCCGCTGGCCAGGCGCTGGAGGAGCGCCGCCAGCCCGGGGCCGTCGATCTCGCTGCGCAGCCCTGAGGTGGCGGCATCCTCCAGGTGGTGGGCCTCGTCCACGACCAGGTTGTCGAAGGCAGGCAGCAGGCCGCCTCCGGTCTCGGCGTCCGCGAGCAGGAGGGCGTGGTTGACCACCACCAGGTCCGCCTTCTCTGCCTCGGCCCGGGCCCGGTGCACGAAGCAGTCCTCTGCCGAGCACCTGACGCCGACGCAGTCGAGCGGGTCCGAGCCTATGTGTGCCCAGAGCACCTCCTCCCGCCCCTGGAGGCGTAGCTCGGAACGGTCCCCGGTGTCCGTCTGATGAAGCCAGACCATGACCTTGAGCTTGAACTTCAGCTCGTCGGCATCCTGGCAGGGCTGGACCAGGTAACGGCGCCAGCGCCTGAGTGAGACGTAGTTGGGACGACCCTTGAGCAGGCAGGCCTCGAAGTCCCAGGGCAACCACTGCTTGAGCGCCGGGAGGTCCTTGCTCATCAGCTGCTCTTGGAGCGTGTGCGTATAGGTCGAGACCACCGCACGCTCCCCGCGACGCACGGCGCGCGCCACCGCGGGCAGCAGGTAGGCCAGGCTCTTGCCCGTCCCCGTGCCCGCCTCGACCACCAGCCGGCCTCCCCGCCGCATGGTCTGGGCCACGGCCAGCAGCATCTGAAGCTGCGACTCCCGGTGCTCGTAGTCCGGAAATGCCAGCGCCAGCGGTCCCCCGGGCTCGAGGAGCATGGCGAGCGCGTTGGGGTCGTCGTCGGGCGCCGGCCCAGGCCGCCGGCCGGTCACGGCCGCCGAGAAGTCGCGGACGCGCGGCGCCACCGGCGGCAGGGCCGGCGACTGGGTCAGCGCCTCCGCGAAGAAACCGGCCACCGCCCAGCCATAGGGCGCCACCAGGGCCAGCATGGACTCCTTCAGCCCTTCCTCCAGCCCGGCCGCCAGCTCGCGGAGCTTCAAGAAGAGCTGGCGGGTGGCGTCCGCGTCGTCGAGCGCGCGATGCGGGCGGGGCTGCTCCAGTCCGAGCTCCGCGGCCAGCGCGGGCAGGCTGTGGCTGTTGGCGTCGGGCAGCAGGATGCGGGCGACGTCGAGCGTGTCCAGGATCTCAGACCCGTTACGCCAGAGGCCGGAGGCGGCGAGGAAGTCGAGGTCGAGGCGTGCGCCGTGGCCCACGGGCTGGCGGGTCTGGAGGAACGCGGCCAGCTCTTCCAGCGCGGCGCGCGAGGACGGCGCCCGAGCGAGTTCGTCGCGGTTGATCCCGGTCAGCCGGAGCACCGCATCCGGGACGCTGCGTCCGGGGTCTGCCAGGCGCTCCAGCGTGCCCAGCACGTGGTCGGCGTCGAATGCCACAGCCCCCACCTCGATGACTCGATCCCGTTCGGGATCGAAGCCGGTCGTCTCGAGATCCAGGGACACGTACTCCATCGACTCGGCCGATTCTATCCATGCCCCGAGGGCGAGCCGGGCTGAGACACCGCTGGACCTCAAATCGCCACACAAGCGCACGCCTTTCGCCGCCGGCCCTGCCTAGACTCGGCTCGAATGACGGGTGCCCGGGGCCTTCGCCCCGATCTCGATCTCGGAGTCGCGCTGCAGCGCCGGACCTACGCAAACGCGGCCTACCTGGCGAGCAGGCTGCCGCTCGGCTTGCTCTACTTCACAGTGCTCGTCACCATGGCCATGCTGGGCTTCAGCCTGCTTTCCGTCGCGGTCGGCGTGGTCGTCCTGGCAGGCACGCTGGCCGTCGCCTGGGGCTTCGCCCACTTCGAACGGCGCCTCACCCGCTGGTGGCTGGGCGTGGAGATCGGACCGATATCGCTGCCGGCGCCGCCTGGGGAATCCGTGTGGCGTCGGGTTCGCGCCCACCTGACGAGTGCCGTGACATGGAAGAGCCTCGCTTTCGTGATGCTGCAGATGCCGCTGGGGATCGTCGTGTTCGCCCTCCAGATGGCATTCCTGGGGGCCGCCTTCGCGCTCTTCTTCTCCCCCGCTCTCTACCTGGCCGCCACCCTCGGCCGGCCGGGCGCCGACCAGCCTTTCAACGCCCCGCTGCTGGCCCTGAGCAGCGCCGCCAACGGTTTTCAGTTGAGCGGGCTGGCCACCGCCGTCGGTCTCTGCGTGGCGGGCGCGGGCCTCTTCCTGATCACGCTGCATGGCATGAACGCGCTCGCCGCCGGTTGGGGCGCGGCCGCCCGCCAGATGCTGAGCCTCAGCGAGTCGGAGCTGCGCTTCGCCGAGGCCAGGCTTCAAGCGGCGGCCGAGCACGCTCGAGCCGAGCAGGCCGACGAGAGCCGGCGGGAGCTCGTCGCCAACGTCTCCCACGAGCTGCGAACGCCCATCGCCAGCATTCAGGCTCACGTGGAGTCCCTGACCAGCCCCGAGGGCGCGCCTCCCTCCCCTGCCGACACCCAGCGCTATCTGAACGTCATCGCCCGCGAGACGGAGAGGCTGAGCTCGCTGGTTGACGATCTCCTCGCGGTTGCGGGGGCCGACGCAGGCGGCCTTCGGCTGACCACCGGTCCGGTGGACATAGGCGAGGTGGTGGAGCAGGTCCACTCCACGCTGGCTCCCATCGCCCGCCGCGAGCGTCGCGTCGCGCTCGTGAAGAGCCTGCCCGAGGGCCCTCTTCCGCCGGCTTTCGCCGACCGGGACCGGCTCCTCCAGGTGCTGATGAACCTGGTCCGCAATGCAGTCGCCTACACCGCGGAGGGCGGGATAGTTTCGATCGAAGCGGCGGAGGACGGCGGCCGGGTGAGGGTGAGCGTTTCTGACACCGGGATCGGCATCCCACCCGAAGACCTGCGGCGGGTCTTCGAGCGCTTCTACCGGGCGGATGCCTCCCGTGCCCGCAGCACTGGGGGGTTCGGCCTGGGCCTCTCCGTCGCCCGGGACCTGATCGAAGCGATGAAGGGCACCATCACTGCCGAGAGCGAAGTAGGGGTGGGAAGCCGTTTCACGGTCTGGCTGGTCGCCATCCCTGCGGAAGCCGCCTGATGGCGCTGGTGCTGGTCGTGGAGGACGAGGTGGACCTCAACAACCTGATCCGCGACCAGCTTCATGCCGCGGGGCACGAGGTCGAGCAGGCCTTCGACGGTCGCGGCGCGCTCGCCAAGGTCGAGAAGGAAGCCCCCGACCTGGTGATCCTGGACTGGATGCTGCCCGACCTCGACGGGCTGGCGGTCTGCCGCCGTCTGCGAGAGAACCACCTGATGCCGATCATCATGCTCACGGCCCGCACCGACGAGATCGATCGGGTGCTGGGGCTGGAGGTCGGCGCGGACGACTACGTCCCCAAGCCCTTCAGCATGCGAGAGCTGCTGGCCCGGACTCGCGCCGCCCTGAGGCGGGTGGCGCTGGACAGCCAGCGGGGCGAGGGAGGCCTCGCCGCCGGGCCCGCCCCGATCACCCATGGTCCACTCCGGGTCGATCCAGGCTCCCACGAGGTGAGCCTCGAGGGACAGCCGCTCGCCCTGACGCCCAAGGAGTACGAGCTGATCCTGCTCTTCGCCTCCTATCCGGGGCGCGCCTTCAGCCGTGACTTCCTCCTGGAGCGGCTCTGGACTGACGACTACGAAGGCCTCGATCGCACCGTGGACACCCACGTCCGCCGCCTGCGCCGCAAGCTGGGTCACGTCGGAGAGCAGATAGTCACCGTCTGGGGCGTCGGCTATCGTTTCGTGCCCTGAGCTCCTGCCTCCTTAGCCCGGACGGGCTCAGCATGGCTCTCTCAGATCTTCCAGCTCCGCGCGGCGTTCGGCGTCAACCTCGGCGTAGGCGCCGCGCAGGCTCTCGGGAAGGAGATCTGCGATGGCGAGCATGATGGAGTCGGCGGCCTCCTGGTTCTCGATGCGCCGGCCATCCAGCCGTCGCTTGCGGATGCGGAAGGGGACTCCGAAGCGCACCCTGACCGGAACTCGCCGGGGCCACCTGGCTCCCTTGGGAAAGCACTCCCTGGTGCCGACCAGGCCCACCGGCTGCACCGGCACCGATGCCGTTCTGGCCAGAAAGCCGGCTCCCGGCTCGGCCCGGCGAAGGCCGCCCGACTCGACCCTCGTGCCCTCCGGATAGAGGATCAGCGCCCGGCCGCCGCTCAGGATCTCCTGGGCGCGCCTCAGCGCCTGCCGGTCCGCAGAGTGGCGGACGACCGGGAAGGCGTGGTAGTGCGTGAACAGCCAGCGGGACAACCCAGGGCGGGCGAAATACTCGGACTTCGCCATGCTCCAGGTATCCGAGCGGGGCAGCACAGCGGGGAGCAGCGGTGGGTCGACAGTGGAGGCGTGGTTGGAGCAGACCAGCAGGCCCCCTTCGCGGGCCACCCGCTCCACGCCCTCCATGGAGAAGAGCCCGTCGAGGTAGACCCGGACCACCAGCCGCATGAGGGCCCGCAGCACGGCGTACACCCGGTCAGCTCTGCTCGCGGATGTGGCGAAGGACCTCCGCCACCGTGGCCTCCAGGTCCAGCTGGTTGGTGTCGATGACCGTGGCGTCATCGGCCGCGCGCATGGGCGCCACCGAACGCTGGGAGTCGCGCCGGTCGCGCTCCTCCACCTCGCGTCTCAGCTGGGCGGGGTCGGCCTGCTCGCCCCGCGCATCGATCTGCGCCGCCCGGCGGCGGGCCCGCTCTTCGACGCTGGCGGTCAGGAAGAACTTGTGGAGCGTGTCGGGAAAGACCACGGTCCCGATGTCCCGGCCCGCCATGACCACGCCCGGGCGGCCCAGGGCGCGCTGCTGGGCCACCAGGGCCAGTCTCACCCCGGCGACCTTGCCGACCAGCGAGGCGGCCTCGCTCAGCTCCGGACTGTAGACGCGGTCGGTGTAGTCATCGCCGTCGATCCACACCTTGCGCCCGTCGACCTTGAGCCGCACCTGATGGGCAAGCCGGGACAGAGCGGCGCCGTCGGTCGGCTCCAGGCCTCGCTCCAGGGCCAGAAGGGCGATGGCGCGATACATCAGCCCGCTGTCCACGAAGGGCAGCCCGAGGGCCTCCGCCACCCGGCGCCCCACAGCGGACTTGCCTGAGCCCGCCGGTCCGTCGATTGCGACGATCAACCCTCGACCCCCGCCGCCTCGCGCAGCGCCTCCACCTCCGCCGGGCGCAGCCGCCGCCAGCTGCCGCCCCGAAGGCGCCCCAGGCGGACGGGCCCGTAGGCGACGCGGGTCAGCTCCTTAACAGGGTGGCCGACGGCTTCCAGCATCCTTCTCACCTGGCGGTAGCGTCCTTCGGCGATCACCAGCCTCAGCTGGGAGCGGCCGCCCGCGCTTCCCTCGAGCTCGACCGTGGCGGGCTGCGTGCGCCGGCCGTCCAGCTCCACTCCCTCGCGAAGGATCCGGAGGTCTCCCTCGGACGGCGAACCGGTCACCACGGCCACATACTCCTTGGTCACCTTGTGGCGGGGGTGGGCCAGCCGGTTCGCCAGCTCCCCGTCGTCGGTGACGAGCAGGAGCCCCGAGCTGCCCCCATCCAGCCTCCCGACGGCGAAGAGCCGCCGCGACCCCTCCTCGCCGGCCAGAAGATCGAAGACCGTCGGCCTGCCCTCGGGATCTCGGGCCGTGACCAGCACTCCGACCGGCTTGTTCAGCGCCAGGTACCGGTGACCTGCGGCGGGCTCCACCCGCCTGCCGTCCACCGTCACCTGATCCTTCCCCGCCTCCACCAGCATGCCCGTCGGGGGAGGCGGACGCCCGTTCACGCGCACAGCGCCGGAGGCGATCAGCGAATCGGCGGCTCGCCGGGACGCCACACCCGAACGGGCGAGGTAGCGGTTCAGCCGCTCAGGGGCCATGACCGCACCTCTACGACGGCGCTGGAGATGCCTCTTCCTCGCTCTTTCCAGTGGGAACCGGCAGCTGTTGGAGTGACTCCAGCCCCAGCACCTGGAGGAACCGCATGGTGGTCCCGTAGAGCTTGGCCTGCCCGGGACCCGGAGCCCGGCCGACCTCGATGATCAGGTCCCGGAGCTCCAGGTTGGCCAGCACGCTGTCGCAGTTGACGCCCCTTATCTCCTCGATGCGTGATTTGGTCACGGGCTGCTGGAAGGCGACTATGGCCAGGGTCTCGTAGGCCGCCGGAGAGAGGCGCCCGGTCAGTTCGGGTCGAAGAGCCCGCCGAACGTAGGCCGAGAGCTCTGGCCTGGTGACCAGACCCACCAGATCCTGCTGCCGCTGGAGCATCAGGCCTCGCTGGCTCAGCGACTCTCGCAGCTCTTCCAGCGCGCCCTCGACGACCGCTCGATCGCTGTCTGTCGCGTGCTGGAGCTCACGCAGACGCAGCGGCCGGTTGGAGGTGAAGAGGATGGCTTCGATGGCGGCGGAGAGCTGGTTCACGAGGCGGCGCGAGGCTCCACCCAGATCTGTTCGAAACTGCCTCGCTGCCGGACCCTGACGGCGTTCCTTCGCAGCAGCTCGAGGATCGCCACAAAGGTGATCACGGCCTCAAGCCGGTCCTCGCACTCCAGGATCACGGCGATCAGGTCGAAGGGGCCGCTCCGGAGCTTCTGCTCCAGCGAATCCAGCTTGCCTTCAACCGTCCAGGACCGCCCGATGAAGACCAGCGGGCGGGGCGGCACGCGGGCGAGGAGGCTCTGGAAGGCGACCACCAGGGCGTCCACCCGGAGCGGCTCTTCCTGGCCTTCCACGCCCACCTCCCGCGCGGGTGGCGGGAAGCTGGTGGCGTCCTCGGCGGCCCGCGCCATCAGGCCCTCGGCCACCTCCCGGTAGGCGCGGTACTCCTGCAGGCGGCGCCTGACGTCCTCCTCCCAGCCCAGAATGTCCGCCTCCTCGGGCGCCGGCTCCTCGCCCGGCAGCAGGCGGATGGACTTGAGCAGCAGCAGGCGGGCGGCCAGCCAGAGAAACTCCGCCATCTCGGACGGATCCCCCCGTTCCATGGTGGCCAGCTCGGCCAGGTAGGCGTCCGTCAGCGTGCCCAGGGAAACCTGGAAGAGATCGACCTCCTCTCTCTCCGCCAGGGCCAGCAAGAGCTCGAGCGGTCCCTCGAAGACCGGGGTGGCGACCTCCAGCCGCGCGCGGGCCCCGGTTTGGTCCATCGGCACGCAATCATAGCCGCGGCCGCCGGGGTTCCTTTCCCGACCGGCGGCCGCTTCCGGCTCGACTATCGCAGGTCCACCTGCACGAACCGCTCCTCCGCCGCCATCCGGCGCCAGCGCGCCTGCAACCGGGCGGGGCTGTAGGTCTGGCTGCCGTGCTCCAGCCGGGCCGCGATCTTGAGCTCCAGCGCGTCGCGCACGTCCACCGTCAGGTCAGGGGGAGGCGCCGTCGGAGGCGAGCCGAAGAGCCAGGCTTCGGCCGCCTCGTGCGGCGGCCCGGCCTCGGGGAAGCTGAGCGGGTCCCTGGCGCAGGGCCAGGCGGCGTCGAGGGCGACCCGTCCCACCACCCGGTGATCCGGGTGCTGGCGGTAACCGGGCGTGGGGTCGAAGGTGAGGATCACGTCAGGCCGGCTGCGGCGGATCTCACGCACCAGCTCGCCTCTCAGCTCCAGGCTTTCGACCAGCTCGGCGTCGCCCCTGCCGAGGAACTCGACGCGGGCGGCGCCGAGCAACCGGGCGGAGGCCAGCTGCTCGCGCTCCCGCCTGGCCGCCAGCTCTGCGCCGCTGATCACCGCCTCCCGGGTGCCCTTGTCTCCCGAGGTCGCGAGCACGAAGTCCACGCTCACACCGCGGCTGGCCATCAAGATCACCGTGCCCGCGCAGAAGAAGTCGATGTCGTCGGGATGGGCGACGATGCAGAGCGCGGCCTTTATTCGCCGATCGGCCGGACCGCTAAAAAGCCTGCGCCGCGCCAACTCGTCTAACCAGCTGCTCGGTTGCGGGGGTCGGGATGCCGTGCTCGCGGCCGAGACGCAGGATCGGGCCGCTGATCGCCTCCAGCTCCAGGGCTCGGCCGGCCGCCAGATCCTTCTGCATCGAGCTCCTCATCCCGCCGGGCATGTTGAGCAGGGCCTTCTCGTAGATCGTCGGGTCCAGCTGCTCCCCCTGTGTGGCAGCCACTGCGCACACCTCTCTCATGGAGGCGAGCATCAGTCGGGAAGTTACCGGGTCGCCTCGAACTCCGGCCGCGGGGAGCTGCACGCTGCTGGTGGCCAGCGCGAACGGCGCCAGGACCGCCAGCTTGCCCCAGAGCACCTCCGCCTCGCTGTCGCTGACGTTGCAGGACAGACCAGCCGACTGAAGCTCCCCGGCGACCGCCTCTGCCCGGCGGCGCAGCGCCGGCGGCGGAGCCAGGTCGACCGCCGCAAAGGGGCTGGTCTGCACGATATGGGCAGGGCCGACGCGCTCCGACTCGACCCTGATGGCACCCGGCACCACGAGCTCACCGAACACCTCGCGAAGACGGGACACGTGGTCGACACCGTTCAGCAGGGGTATCACCAGCGCGTTGCCGGCGACCGCAGGCGAGGCCGCGCGAAGCGCATCTTCGAGCTGTGTCGCCTTCACGGCGACCCAGAGCACCTCCACCTCGCGATCGAGGCGTCCCACGGCGGGCACGTCCACATCGACGTCACCCACCACCTCGCTCTCCAGGTGGATGCCGCCGGGGTAGACCTCCAGCGTGTCCGCGCGGAGGACGAGAATGACGTCCTGCCCATCCTGGGCCAGAGCGGCGGCGATCAGGCCGCCCACCCCCCCGGCGCCCAGGACCGCGTGCCTCACTGCCGGCGTCCCTCGTCCAGCAGCTCATGAGCCCTCGCCAACGCTTTCTCGGTGACCCGGCCGCTCATCATCCGCGCCAGCTCCCCGGCTCGCTCGTCCTGGCTCTGCAGCTCGCGAACCTGCACCACGTTCCGTCCCTGGCCGCCGGAGCCCTTTTCCACCACGAGGTGGTGGTCGGCAAAACAGGCGACCTGGGCCAGGTGCGTGACCACCAGCACCTGGCGGACGGCTCCCAGGCGCTTGAGACGGAAGCCGACCTGAACGGCGGCCTCGCCGCCGATGCCTGCATCGACCTCGTCGAAGACCAGCGTCGGCAGGCGGTCCGCCTCGGCGCCGGCGGTGCGAATCGCCAGCATCACCCGGGCCAGCTCCCCTCCGGAAGCCACCTTGACGAGCGGGGCGGCCGCCTCCCCGGGGTTGGCCGAAAATACCATCTCAGCCTCCTCGGCGCCCTCTGCCGACAGCTGTGTCCGGGGCAGCAGACGAACCTCGAACGCTGCGTCGGCCAGGCTCAGCCCGGCCAGCTCTTTCTTCACAACCCGGCCCAGTCTCTGGGCGCCCTGCCGGCGGCACTCGCTCAGCTCGGCCGTCCCTGCCTCGAGGAGGGTCCTAGCCTGCTCCAGAGCGGCGGCGGCGGCCTGGATTGCGGTACCCAGGTCGGACGCCTGTTCGAGCTGGGAGGCGAGGCGATCCCGCTCGTCGATCGCCGCCTGGAGGCTGCCCCCGTATTTGCGCTTCACCTGCTCGAGGACGGCCAGGCGCGACTCGATCGCCTCCAGCCGGGCGGGGTCCAGGTCGATTGCTTCGCGGTAGTGGCGGAGCTCGGCGGCGGCGTCGGAGACCTCTGCCTCGGCCGCCCGCAGGCGGTGCGCCGCAGGCTCCAGCCTGGCATCCAGCTCCGCCGCGGCCTGCACGCTGCCGCTGGCGGCGCTCAGACCGTCCTCGGATCGGATGGCGGCCACGGCTCCCTCCACCAGCTCCACCAAGCGGGAGGCGTGGCGGGCCACACCCCGCTCGGCGGCCAGCTCTTCGTCCTCTCCCGGACGCAGCTGCGCCTGCCGGAGCTCCTCCAGTTGCCAGCGCAGGTACTCCTCCTCGCGCTGCCCGCGGGCCTGGATCCGCTCCAGCTCGGCCAGGCGGGACGCTGCCTGGGACCAGTCGAGGTAGTAGTCCGCCACCTGCTGACGGGCGGAAGCGGCCCCCGCGAAGGAGTCCAGGAGCTGCGTCTGTGTCTCGGGATCGAGGAGGAGGTGGTGCTCATGCTGGCTGTGCACCCCGACCAGCAATCGCCCCAGGTCCCTCAGCTGGGCAGGGGCTGCCGGCCGGCCGTTGACCCGGGCTGCGCCGCGCCGGGCCACCTCGCGGGTGAGGACCAGGTCCGAGGAGCGCTCCAGCCCCATCTCGGCCATCGTCTCCGCCGCCGCCGGCACGTCGGAGATCTCGAAACGGGCCTCCACGAGGGCGCGGTCGGCCCCCTGCCGCACCTGCTCGGAGCTGGCTCGTCCACCGAGGGCCAGGCCAAGGGCGTCCACGATCAGCGACTTTCCGCTGCCGGTCTCGCCCGTGAGCAGGTTGAGGCCGGGGCTGAAGCGGACCCTGGCCCTCTCCACCAGGGCGAGCTCGCGGACGTGGAGCTCCTCAAGCATCCGCGTGAGGGGTGGGGACCAGTGGGTGTCCCCAGCCGAGCTTCTGGCGGAGCAGGGCGTAGAAGCGCTCTGGAGGCGTGAAGCGGATCATGCCAAGGCGCCGCCTGTAGGCCGCCAGATGGACGCGATCGCCGGTGCGGAGGCCGCGCTGAGTCGCGCCGTCGATCGTGATCAGCCCCGGTCCGAGGGTGAGGGTGACGATCAGGTCCTGCCTGGCGGGGAACACGATCGGCCGCACGGTGAGGGCGAAGGGGTTCATGGGCACCAGCAGCAGATCGTCGACCGAGGGCTCGAGGATCGGCCCTCCCGCGGCCAGGGCGTAGGCGGTGGAGCCGGTCGCCGTCGCGACCACCACCCCGTCGGCGTCGAGGATTCCGACCGGCTGCCCGTCGACAGCCAGGGAAAGCCTCAGGATGCTCGCAGCACCCTTGCGCTGGATCACGGCCTCGTTCAGGCCGAGGCCGGCGCGCACGTGCCGGCCGCCACGGTGGATCCTCACTTCGAGCAGCGTCCGCTCGTCGAGCCGGAAGTCCCCGGCCAGGAACCTGCGCAGCCCCTCGGCCAGGCCGTCCGCCTCCAGCTCGGTGAGAAAGCCGAGCCTCCCCAGGTTGACCCCCAGCAGCGGAATGCCGCGCGGGGCGGCCAGGCGGGCGCCGTTCAGAAGCGTGCCGTCCCCACCCAGGGTGACAAGGAGCCGCGTCCCCGCCGGCACTCGCCGGCGCTCTTCTCGAGTGGCCTCCCAGGTCTCCACGCCGGCCTCCCTGAGGACCGCTCGCGCCGCCTGCAGCGCCGGTAGGGTCCGGTCCACCCGGGGGTGCACCAAAAAGCCGATCACGGCATCGCCTCCAGGTGGAAGAAGACCTCGCGGTTTCCGGCCGGACCCGGCAGCTGCGAGGCGACCTCGCCCCTGACCACGAAGCCGTGCTCGCCGCACCATGCCCTGAAGCCGTCCAGGGCGGCGGTCAGGGCTCCCTCGTCGGTCACGACTCCGCCCTTGCCGACCAGTCTCCGCTCGAGCTCGAACTGAGGCTTGAAGAGGACGACCAGCTCCGAAGCGGGAGCCGCCTTGCGGAGCGCCGGGAGCACGGTGGTCAGCCCGATGAAGGACACATCGACGGTCACCAGCGAGACCGGCTCCGGAAACGATTCCAGGCTGCGGGCGTTCATACGCTCCATGACGACGACTCGGGGGTCCTGCCGGAGGCGCCAGTGAAGGAGTCCTCGGCCCACGTCCAGGGCGCATACGCGGGCCGCCCCGCGCTGGAGCAGCACGTCGGTGAAGCCGCCGGTCGAGGCGCCGACGTCGGCACAGATCCTGCCCTCCGCCGACACACCGAAGTGGTCCAGCGCCGGCGCCAGCTTCTGGCCGCCTCTGCTCACGTAGGGACGGCTGGGAGCGAGCTCGACGCGCTCCTCCGGCCTTACGTCGCGGTCGGGCCGCCGCACGGTCTCTCCGCCGACCCGCACCTTGCCCGCCAGGATCAGCGCCTGGGCCTGGGCACGAGAGCCGGCCAGGCCCGCCTCTGCCACCGCCGTGTCCAGCCGCAAGGCAGCGCCCCCGCTCAGAGCGGAAGGAGCCCCACGACCACGCCCAGAGCGGCCCCCACCACCACCTCGAAAGGCGTGTGGCCGAGCAGCTCGCGCAGGCGGTCCTCCTGGAAGGGGCGGAGCGAAACCATGTCCTCGACCAGCCGGTTCAGCACCGCCGCCTGGCGCCCGGCCGCGCGGCGGACTCCTTGAGCGTCGTACATGACCACGATGGAGAAGATAAGCGCGATGGCGAAGGTGGCGGAACTCACCCCGTTAAGCCGGCCGATGGCCGCTGTCAGCCCCATCACGATGGCGGCATGCGAGCTCGGCATGCCGCCGGTCTCGGCCAGGACCCTGAGGTTCAGCCGCCGCTCCCGCGCCGAGGTCCAGCCCACCTTCAGAACCTGTGCGATCGCCCAGGCCAGGAGCGCAGGCCCCAGGTAGCGCATCGCTCAGGACCGCCCGAGCTCTAGCTCGGCGACGCGCCTGGCGGCGGCCTCCATGCGGGCCTCCGCCGCGCCCAGGAGCCGTCCCGCCCTCTCGTAGTCCGACACCGCCTGGTCCAGTGGTGCCGCAGGGTCGGCAAGCCGCTGAAGGGCGGCCTCCAGCTGGTCCAGCAGGTCGTCCAGATAGGGTGCGTCGCCGTCGCCGAGAGCCGCCGGCCGGCCGGCCCCGGAGGCGTCCTCCGGAGCCGTCGCAGGCTGTCTGGTCACGCCACGCTCTCCGCCACCTTCCCCAGCACGCCGTTCACGAAGCGGCCAGACTCCTCGCCCGAGAAGGTCTTGGCAAGCTCGATCGACTCGTTGATGGCGGCCCTGACCGGGACGCTGCGCGAGATCGTGATCTCGTAGATGGCGATGCGAAGCACGATTCGGTCGACCTTCCCCATCTGCTCCAGCTTCCAGTTCCGGGAGGCGGCGCGGATGGTGGCGTCCAGCTCGGCCTGATGCTCCAGGACGCCACCCACCAGCTCCCGTGCAAACCGCAAGATCTCCGCGCTGTCGGCCTCCTCGGCGGCGTGGTACGCAAGCGCCTCCTCAGGATCGTCACCCGGGCTGTGCTCCAGCTGAAAGAGGACCTTGAGGGCCAGCTCCCTCGCTCGATGGCGTGGACCCGCCACCTCCGCCTCCTAGGCGAAGGCGATGCTCGAGACGAACACGTGGACCTCGGCGACCTCGAGGCCAAGCATCCTCTCGACCGCCTCGATGACGTTGTCCTGGACGCGCTCCGCGACCTCCAGCAGGCTGACGCCGGCCGACACGGTCACGAAGACCTCGAGATGGATCTTGCGCTGAGCGTCTAGAACCACTCGCACTCCGCGGTGCGCGGTCTCCCGCTTGATCCAGTCGCCGAAGTGCCGTGCGCTGGCCTGGTCAAGCCCGGCCACGCCCTCGATCTCGAGAGCCGCCATCGCCCCAATGCTGGCGATCACCTCGTTGGCGACCCGGATGCTGCCTACCGCCGCCTGCTCCATCTTTGCCCGAGATCCTACCTTAAGGCCGCCGCCCGGCCGCTCGGCGCCAGCGTCAGGAGCTGCCGGTGTGCCGCCCCTTAGACGCGCTCCATGTACGCACCGCTCCGGGTGTCGACCCGGATCCGGTCGCCCTGGTTGACGAAGAGCGGGACCTGGACGCTGGCGCCCGTCTCCAGCCGGACCGCCTTGGTTACCCCGGATACGGTGTCTCCACGCACCCCGGGCTCGGTCTCGGCGACCTCCAGCTCCACGGTGATCGGCAGCTCGACGCCGATCACGCTGTCCTCGTAGCGAAGAAGGGCGACCGGGTTGCCCTCCTTCAAGAAGGGGAGCACGTCTTCGACCTGGGGCCGGTTCACGGCCACCTGCTCGTAGGTGCTGCTGTCCATGAAGTGGAGGAAGTCCCCCTCACTGTAGAGGTAGGACGCCTCCGTCTTCTCGATCCTGACCACTTTGAACTTGTCACCGCTCCGGAAGCTGTGCTCGAACATGGAGCCATCGCGGATGTTGCGCAGCTTGGCCTTGATAACTGCCCCCGCGCGGGCCAGCTTGATGTGCTCCACGGTGACGATGGTCATGAGCTTGCCGTCCATCTCGAACGCGGTCCCTACTCGAAAGTCATTCGTCTCGATCAAGGAGGTACTCCATCGCCAACAGGTAGCCCTTCGGTCCCAGCCCGGTGATCACACCGGCCGCCGCGGGCGCGGTCACGCTCCGGGAGCGGAATCGCTCCCTTTCGGCTCGAGCGTGCAGATTCGAGAGGTGCACTTCCACCACCGGGATCCGCAACGCCTTCAGACAATCGTAGAGAGCGTACGAGTAGTGGGTGAAGGCGGCCGGGTTCAGGACTATCCCGCTCGAACCTGGGGCCTCGCGCTGCAGGAAGTCCAGCAGCGCACCCTCCGAGTTGGACTGGAAGCAGGTCACCTCACAGCCCATCCGGGCGGCGTGCTCTCGGACCATGGCTTCCACCTCGGCCAGT
Source organism: Candidatus Dormiibacterota bacterium (assembly GCA_955652675.1). Taxonomy (GTDB): domain Bacteria; phylum Chloroflexota; class Dormibacteria; order Dormibacterales; family Dormibacteraceae; genus Nephthysia. Next base: position 3,794 of record CATPBP010000240.1, on the reverse strand, counting down.
GTGGTGGTGCCGTAGATCTCGGGCTCGCGGGTCCCGAGCAGGTTCAGGTTGGGGCCGTTCACGACCAGCAGCCTCTTCACGGCAGCAGGCATCGAACCACCTCCGCCACGACCTCGTCGGGGACGGCCAGCCCGACCTGGGCGCTGCCGAGCTCCCGGGGCAGCACCCAGCGAACGCGGCCGCCGCTGCTCTTCTTGTCACGGGGCAGGGCGGCAAGAAGATCCTCCGCACGGACCGCCGGCAGCTCGCCCGGCAGCCCGAAGGCCTCCAGGAGCCGGTCCTGCGCCCCTACCAACTCGGGGCCGCAGACTTGAAGGCGCTCGGCGATGCGCGCGGCTCCCCGCATCCCGAAGGCCACCGCCCGCCCATGGAGGGCGCCGTAGCCGGAGGCGCTCTCCAGGGCGTGACCGAGGGTGTGGCCGTAGTTCAAGATCGCCCGAGGCCCCCGGTCCAGCTCGTCGGCCGCGACCACTTTGGCCTTCAGCTCAACGCACCTCGTCACGACCGGCTCCAGGCGCTCGGTTCCGCGCTCCAGCAGCTCGCGGTGGCCTTCCTCCAGCTCGCCTGCCAGGTCTCGGTCCATTGCAACGGCATATTTCACCACCTCTCCGAATGCGGATCGGAATTCCGCCTCGGGAAGGCTCTCGAGCGTGGCCAGGTCGGCGACCACGGCGACCGGCTGGGTGATCGAGCCGATGGCGTTCTTGGTGCGGGGGGAGTCGATGCCGGTCTTCCCCCCCACGCTGGAATCCACCATGGCGAGAAGGGTGGTCGGGACCTGGACGCAGCGCACCCCCCGGAGCCAGATGGCGGCCGCGAAGCCGGCCAGGTCGCCGACCACCCCGCCGCCCAGCGCCAGCACCACCCCGGAGCGGTCGAGCCCGACCTCCTCCAGGAAGCCCAGCGTCCTCTCCAGCGCCTGCAGGGTCTTCGATCGTTCGCCTGGCTCGACCGCCAGCATCTCCGTACGGACTCCGGCTCCCGAGAGGCCGGCCAGGACGTCGGGGCCCCAGAGCCGCGCGACCGTCTCGTCGGTGATCACCGCGGCCGCCGGCGCGCCCAGCCCCCGGACCAGTTGGGGCAGCTCGACCAGCGCTCCCCGGCCGACCAGGACCGGGTAGCTGCGCCCGGGCAGCTTGACGGTCACCTTGCCCACAGCCGGCACACCTCCTCGGCCACTTCCTCGGCGGGACGCTGGGCGTCCACCCGCCGGTCCGCAGCGCGGTAGCGGCCGAGCCGCGCTTCGAGCAGATCGTGCAGTTCGTCAGGCGAACGTCCGTCCAGCAGCGGCCGGGCGCGGCGCTCCTCCTCGACCCGCGCCAGCAGGGTGGGTAGCGGCGCGTCCAGCCACACCGTGAAGGCGCGGCGCCGGATGAGGGACCAGTTGGGCTCGCTCAGCGGCGTGCCGCCACCGAGCGATGCGACCACTCCCGGCTCCAGCGCTGCGGGCAGGAGCTCGGACTCCAGCGCCCGAAATGCGGCTTCACCGCGTGCCACGAAGAGCTGCGCGATGGTCATGCCGGCGCTCTCCTCGATCATGGAGTCAAGGTCCCGATGAGGCGTCTGCAGCCGGCCGGCGACCAGCCTGCCTACGGTCGTCTTGCCGCTGCCCATGAAACCGAGGAGGGCGAGCGTCGGCGATTGCACCCTCAGGGCACGGCCGGGAAAAGGCTCTCGCCAGGTGCTGACGTCTTACGCATATGCCGCCGATTCTAGGGTGCCGCCGCGGTCGCGCTGCCTGCGCACGGGGGCGCGGTCACTTGGCCCGAGACAGCTCCATGATCAGTGCGCTCAGCTGATATGGATGCGGCGCGCGCTGCATGACCTCCTCGCCCTTGCCGCCCGGTGCCACGACCTCCAGCCGCGCATAGTCGAAGATTCGGCCCAGCCCCGGCTGGCGCACAAAGATGTACATCACGTTGTCGAGCATGAACATCTTGACAGTGCGAGGACCGACCCCGTTCAGAGAGATCAGACGCTTGTTCGTGATCACCAGGACGTCAACCCGCCACCGCTCGAACGCAAAAAGGATGAGAAGTCCCACAATGGCCAGTCCGCCAAGCGTCAGGATGAGCCTGATCTGACCGTCCAGAACCGCGCCAAGGAGGACGTTCATGACGATTATCACGACGAGCACGACAACGGCCATGAGCAGATGGCGCACGACTTCGATCCAGTGGTTGTGCACAGTCTTCCACCCTTCCTCACCCTCGATGGACGGGAGATCGCCGGGAAGATCGTGCGGGTACTCCATGCGGTGACGATTTTATGAGAGAGGCGGCCGTTTGAACAGCGGTGGCGACAGTTAATTCGACTGAGACCCCGCTAGTGACACTAGGACGCCCCCAGCTCAAAGAGAGCTGCCAGAGCCCCGGCGGCCAGGAAGGGACCGTAGGCGATGGAGTCCCTCATCGTGCGGCGCCTCAACAGGACCAGCCCGAGGGCGGCCACACCCGCCAGGATGACGCCCAGGAAGACGGCCGTGAGGGTGGGGCGCAAGCCGAGCACCAGGCCCATGAAGACGCTGAACTTCACGTCCCCCATGCCCATCGCCTCAGCGTGGAACAGCAGGGCGCCAAGCGCCGCGACGGCGAGGAATACGAGGCCGGTGCCCAGCCCGGTCAGCAGCGCGCTGACCCATCCCAGGTTGGGCGTGACCACGCTGAGCACGAGCGCGGCCAGCGCCGCCGGCAGCAGCACCCGGTCCAGGATCAGGTGGTGCTCCAGGTCGAAGAAGATGATCTGGACGAGCACCAGTATCCAGACGCTTCTGATCAGAAGCAGGGGCGTCGCCCCCAGGCGCCAGCCGAACAGCGCGAAGAGCAGGCCGGCCAGGACGCTCGACCCGTACACCTGCCAGGGGCGGCTGCCAGGCTTCAGGCCTTCCAACCGAGCCAGACCGACCGAGGCCCGGCGAACGGCTATCCCCAGGCCCAGGCCGGCGATTCCCCAGACGATCGAGACCAGGAAGGGGGAGGACCAGCCGATCACCGGACCAGTGCCGCCCTCATGGCGGCCAGCGGCGCAGGTCTTCCGGTCCACGCTTCGAAGGCGGCTGCTCCCTGCGCCAGCAGCACGGTCCAGCCATCGACGCAGCGCAGGCCGCGCTCCCGTGCAGCGCGGACGAATGGAGTCCCCTCGCTCGTGTACACCAGGTCGATTACCGCACCGTCTCGAGGCAGTTGGGTCGCCGGCAGCGGCAGCTCCCCTCCCCTACCCAGCGGGGTCGCGTTTAGAAGGAGATCGGCGCCTCCGACCAGAGCCCGCCAACGGGGGTCGTCCCAGCCGAGCACTTCGCCAGGGAGGCCGGCGGCGGCTGCCGGCCGGCGCGCCACGAAGGTCAGGCGAGCGCCCTTGAGCGCCACCGCCGCAGCCTTCGCCGAGCCACCGGCACCGAGCACAACGACCCTTGCCCCGGCGGGCTCCAGGCCCGCCTCCGCGAGCGCGGTGCGCACGCCCTCCACGTCGGTGTTGGAGCCGATCAGGCGTTCGCCCGCACGAGTGATGGTGTTCACGGCACCCGCGGCCTCGGCCTTGTCGTCCAGGCCGTCCAGCAATGGCATGACGGCGACCTTGTGCGGGATCGTGACGTTCGCGCCTCGGCTGGCAGGGCCTCGCAGCTCCGCCACAGCCGCTGCCAGACCCTCCGGCGGCACATCGCAGAGCTCGTAGGACCAGTCCAGGTGTGCGCTCCTGAAGGCTGCCGAGTGCATGGCCGGACTGGCCGAGTAGCTGATGCCGTGCCCAAGCAGCACGACTCGCGGCCGCAAACTCACGCGAGGGCGCTAAGCCCG
>CATPBP010000239.1 GCA_955652675.1 Candidatus Dormiibacterota bacterium | reverse complement strand
TTCGATGCTGGTCCGGATCAGGTTGCGCAGCTTAAAGGCGGCACAGTTCAGGGCCTGATCGCCCAGGACCCGTACCAGATCGGCGTCGACGGTGTGGATCAGGGGTTGGCATCGCTCAAGGGCCAGCCGGTCACAAAGACTATTCAAACCGGCTTCCACGTGCTCACGAAAGACAACATCGCCGGCGACGGCGCTCAGTATGTCTACAAGTCGAAATGCTGATCTAAGCAACTCCGTCCGAGGACTAGCCCGCCACGGTTCTCCTCTCACCAATCCAGAGGGGAGCACCGTGGGCCGCTAGCCCTCCTACGCGTGACGTGGCGCTCATTGGCAAGTGAAACCACCGTCGATCGGCAGTGACACCCCGGTGATCATGGAGGCGCCGTCGCTGAGTAGGAAAACGATCGGAGCAGCGATCTCGTCCTCGGTTGCCCAACGGCCGAGCGGCATCGCGCTGAGGAAAGGACCCCCGATTTCCTCGCGGCCCCAGTACCAGGCCGACATCGGGGTCATGACGACGCTTGGGTTGACGCTGTTTACGCGAATGTTGTACTTGCCGAGCTCGAGCGCGGAAACGCGTGTCATGCTGTCGAGGGCGCCTTTGGAGGAGGCATAAGAGATGTGTCCACTAAGGGCAACAAGGCTGGCCTGGCTGGACACATTGACGATCGAACCGCCGGCGCCTAGCCGGATCATTGAGGCCGAGGTGTATTTGGTCACCAGTAGGGCGCCGCGGGTATTGACGCTGATGACCTTGTCGAAGACGGCGATGTCTGTGTCCATGGGAGTGGCGATCTCTCCACCGTACCCGCCGCAGTTGACGACACCGTACACGTCCAGGTCCTGAAGAGCGGCGCGGACACCGTCCTCCGAGGTCAGGTCAAACGGCAACGTGCGAGCGCCCGTCTCGGCGGCCAGTGGCGCCAGTGCCTCCTCGGATTGCCCGCTTGCGACAACGTCCGCGCCGGCGGCAACCAACTGCCGTACTGTCGCACTTCCAATTCCTCCGTTCGCACCGGTCACCAGGATCGTCCGACCATTGAAATCCGTCATAACTCCCCACTCTATTTCAGTCCGACTGCTTGGCGGGGCCAGTGTCGACGAGCCTCCGCGAGAGCGCGGTGACGATCCTACCTGGCGTGGAGACAACCAAGGCCGTCCCAGTCGACGCCGCGCGCGATCGCCTCGGTTCTGGAACAGCGGTATCAGGTCGGTCGCCTGGTCCTCGAGAGCGCCTCACCCTTTGCGCCGGCTGCGGATCGCGAGCGGCCGGCGCCGTGCGGTGCCGCGGGCCGCCAACGCCAGAGGCCCGCAGCCGTGCCGAACTCGCTAACCCGGCATATGCTATTTGCGGCACATTCGCCCACAACATTTGTCCAAGGAAGGGAGATAAGAGGTGTCCGAGCCCAGCACCGAGGTCTGTGCGATGTCCGCAACCGGGGTGGCTGACGATGCGTACAACCAAAACACCGCGGAGCTCGATCAGGTCGGAGTCAACTAATGGACGTGTCGGTTGGGGTGGATATCGGAACCACGAACACCAAGATCCTCGTCGCCTCTCCGACCGACGAGCCGTTGGCGATAGGGCAATTCCGATCTGAGTGGTTCGACAACGTCGAGGGAGCCAAGCCGGGAAACCTTATCGAGCAGCTGGCGACCCAGATCGAGGTCACACTGCACGCGGCGCAAGACGCGACCGCAGAACACTTGCGGCTGATCGGCGTGGGGCTTGCCTCGCTCGCCGAATCCGGAATTCTTGTTGGTGCTCATGGAGAGGACGCGACGCCGGTGGTGCCGTGGTACGACACCCGCGGCGAAGATCTGCTGGGGGCTTTGCCTGCAGATTTTCGCGATTCGTTTCCCGGTATTACCGGCCTGCCATTGTCCTCGACATGCTCCTTTGCGAAACTACTGTGGTTCCGTTCACAGGGCGTCCATATAAAGGGCACATGGTTGACTCTGGGGGAGTATGTCGCCTACCGGCTCACTGGACAGATGTATGCAGAGCCGTCACTGGCATCTCGTACCGGCCTCTTCGATCAAGACACTGGAGCGCCCTTTGAAGCGGCATGTCAGCTTCTGGGAACGGGCGCCGATCTCCTGCCGGCCGTCCGCTGGGCGGGCGTTGCATGGGGCCATGGGACTCGAACGTTGGGCGTTGTCGCGAACATTCCAATAACCGTTGCCGGACATGACCATCTCGTCGCCGCGTTTGCGAACGGAATTGTAGCGCCCGACGACCTGTTCCTTTCCAGCGGAACGGCAGATGCTCTCGTGCGGGTTCTCCCAAAGAGACTGAGTGCCGAGCAACGTGCGAACGTGGTTGAACGTGGCTGGAGCCACGGCTGCCATGTCGTGCGCGGGCGGAACGTTCTCATTGGTGGTACTCAGGGAGGGCTAGTGCTTCGTCGAGTCCTTGACATCTTGGGCTCGGATCGGCGAGATGACCTGGATCGGGCGATTGTCGCAGGCGATCTCTTAGACGATGGGTCGGTTCGCGATCGCGTTACTGTTTTGGGGGCAAGCGTGCGGGACGCGACAGTTGTAATCACTCTGCGCAATGATGCGTCGCCAGCCGATGTATGGGCTGCAGCGCTTCAACACACCACCGAAGAGTTGGCTACCGTTTATTCTCGAGTGAGCCCAGGCGTTGGTGACCCCGGCAACGTCGTGGGTGCCGGTGGGTGGACCCAAATGGAAAGCGTGTGGCTGGCCAAGCAGCGTCTATTCCCGTCCATCCGTCGCTCGCACCTTGTCGAAGCAGGCGCGACCGGGGCGGCTATACTTGGCCGCTTATGCTCGGGGAACGGGACCGCAGCAGTCGACTGATGAGGCCAGAGTTGTCTATCCAGAATGGGAATGGCCTTGCGAGCACGGATCGAGACTCCGGTATACCTCCCTAAAATTTCTGTCCTAGGACGCCAGCAATCAAGCCGTGCGTTGTGTTCTCAACAGTTTGATCACGGCTGTGGCCGTCGGCGAGTCGGTTACCAGGATGTTTATCATCCGGGCCCGCGCAGCGCCCACTATGGCCTCTACCTTGGCCTGCCCTGCCCCGACGGCAATTACCGAGGGTGTCTTTTTCAGCTGCGCCCGAGTGATGCCGAGTATCGAGTCCTCCTCCGGGGCAATCACCGGATCTCCCTCGAACCCGAAGTACCGCGACGCAATATCCCCGACAGCCCCTGGGAGATGTTCCCGGTCAAAGCGAAGTAACGTCGGTCCAGCGTCGATCTCGTACGGTTTGATACTCCCGATTCCGACGAGCGCAACGTCGAGCCGGTCCCACATGGCGAGCCGCGCCGCGATGGCACCGTCCTGCAGCAGAGTCATTCGCAGCTCGGGAGAGACGCGTGCTGGGAGATGCAGGAAGTTGACGTTCGCGTTTGTATGCTCCGCCAGGAGCCTCACGATCTCGTTCGTCTGGAATCGGGGATCTGTCTCGTCCATCCCGCCGATCACCGGTATCAGCTCGACCCCCGTCAGGTCGATCTGAGCCGGGGCAGAGGCGATCCGCTGAACTGCATTGCCCCATGACACACCAACAATGTTTCCTTTGGTCAGCTGCAAGGCCGCGAGTTCCCTGAGTGCTGGTTCGATCAGATGCTCGGCTGTCTCACCCGTCGAGGAACCACGGGAGGCGCTGGCTTCGACGACGACGACCCGCGTCAGTCCTAGTGTCTGCGCCAGCTCATCTGAGAGCGTGACAACATCGGTAGGCTCAACTACCTGGATGCGCACAATATGGTTATCCCTCGCCATCTGCAGCAATCGCGACACAGTGGTCCGAGAAATCCCTAGACGGTCCGCTATCTGTTGCTGAGAAAGCTCGTCCTGGTAGTAGAGGCGAGCAGCCGCGTACATGATGGCTGACGAGAAACCAGACGTTCCTCCGCGGCTCTCAACCCTCCGCACGAATGTTCCGCACATTTGACATTATGGACCTCTCGCCGGTCGATGCGGGATCTGAACCCGAGTTCGACGTCGGATGGGGTTCGTTGCCGATAGGGCACCCGCCGGCGCCCGGCGACGGTGAATCCCGCAGCACCTACTAGGTCGAGGGGCTGGTTGGTTCTTCCCGAAGCGTCTCCGACGGATTCAGTCCCTCAGCGCGGTGGAGAGGGGATCAATCTGCACAGTCCTCACGCTACCGCTCACTAAGCGTGCTATACTCTGCACATCGGTGCGGCACAATTGTGCAGTACAAAAGGAGGCCTCTTGTCTAATAAGCACATCTACATGCTGGCGTTCGACCATGAAGTCCAATTCGACGAGGTGTTCGCGTCAGGGGCGACGCCCACGGCCGGGGAACGCGAGCTCATCCGACAGGTAAAGAAGGTGGTCTTCAAAGGGGTGCGGAAGGCTGTCAAGGACGGTGTCCCCATCGAGAACGCAGCGGTCCTGGTCGACGAGCTCTACGGCGCAGACGTGGCGGACGAAGCTCGTGAGTCAGGGATCGCGTATTCAATGCCGGTGGATCCTCCGGTCGGCGGGGTCATCTTGCCCGCCAACTGGCAGGAGAGCCTGAAGCGATACCAGCCGACCTGGGCGAAGCCACTTCTCTGGTACAACGTCGAGGGTGACAAGGACAGGAACGCGGGTCAGGTCGAAAGGACCAAGGTTCTTCAGGACTGGCTTCACAACAACGATCAGAAGTTGCTTCTGGAAATTCTGGTTCCGGCCGAACGGCATCAGGTTGAGGCCACCGCAGGCGACCAGAAGCGTTACGAGGCCGAGTATCTCCCGAGGCTGATCACGGCGGCCATGGAGGAGATCTACTCCGCCGGCATCCGCCCCGAAGTCTGGAAGGTCGAGGGCGTGCCCACGGTCGAAGGCAGCAAGGCCATCGGTGGGGTGGCTAAGGCCACAGGAGCCGATTGCCTGGTGCTCGGTCGCGCAGCCGACGCGGCAACAGTGGGTCAGTGGCTGAGCCTGGCGGGCTCGACTGACGGCTATCGAGGTTTCGCAGTCGGTCGCACGATTTGGCAGCAACCGGTCGTCGACTGGGAACGGAACCGGGACGATGACCGCCTCATCGAGGAGATCGCACAACGCTACCGCCAGCTCGTCAACGCGTTCAACGGAAACACTATAGAGCTCGAGCGGTCGGGCTCAACTAATGGACGCTGACAACGGCCGAAGCGAGGACTGCGAAGCCCCAGTCGTCGCCAAGAGACGCGCACATGTCCTGCGGAGGGTTGTCAGGCATGGATGGCCGGTGTAGCCTCATGCCACCGGGGGGATTCCTTTTTAGTTGCAAAAGCCTTGTCGGTTGCCCAGACGAAAAGTGGTTGCTCGCCGCCAGCTGCGAGCAGCCAGGCGGGGCCACGGGCGAGCGGGCGCGGCCGGTGGCTGAAGTCCCGTGACCGAAGCCGCCGCGCCCAGGGTGCTGGCGCTGGGTGAGCTCTTGGTGGAGGTCATGCGCAAGGAACTCGACCTGCCTCTGGACCGTCCAGGCGAGCTGGTGGGGCCCTTTCCCAGCGGGGCGCCGGCGATATTCGCCAGTGCCATCGCCCGCCTCGGTGCGCCCGCCGGGATCATCGGGGTGGTGGGCGCCGACGACTTCGGCGACTGCGTTGTATCTCGGCTGAGGTCGGACGGCGTGGACACGACCCACGTGAGGGTGGTCGCGGACCACCCCACCGGCGTCGCCTTCGTCGCCTACAGCGGCGACGGGAGGCGCCATTTCGTCTACAACCTGGCGACCTCGGCGGCCTCCTTGCTCTCACCCGGCGACGTGCTGCCGGACTACGTGGCGGCGGCTGCCTTCGTACACGTGGCTGGGTCCACGCTCGCGGTCAGCCGCTCCTCGCGCGAGTCGTGCTACAAAGCCGCCGCCACCTGCAAAGCAGCCGGAGGCCGGGTCAGCTTCGACCCCAACGTGCGTCCCGAGCTGCTGGGTGGGGAGCCGGTCGACAGCGTCGTTGGACCGCTGCTGGAGCTCTGTAGCGTGCTCCTGCCCAGCGGGCCGGAAGCCAGCATGCTCACTGGCCAGGCGGACGAGGCCGACGCGTGCCGATCCCTGGTCGAGCGCGGCATTCCGATAGTCGCGCTAAAGCGCGGCAGGGATGGCTCGACCGTCTTCACGGCGGATGAATGCATCGACGTCCCCTCGCTGGCAGTCACGGAGGTCGACCCCACTGGAGCCGGCGACTGCTACGACGCCGGCTTCGTGGTCGGCCTGCTGCAGGGATGGGACCCAGAACGGGCGGCCCGCTTCGCGAATGTCGTGGGCGCGCTTTCCGTCACCCGCCAGGGGCCGATGGAGGGCGTTCCATATGTGGCGGAAGTCATGGCCCTGATGTGAAAGAGGTAGCCGGCGTCGCGACGAGACAGCCGGTGCTGACCGTGACGCTGAACGCTGCCCTGGACGTGACCTACAACGCCCGGCGGTTCGTCTGGGGAGACCAGAATCGGGTGGAGGCGGTGCACCGCCGCGCCGGCGGCAAGGGCGTCAACGTCGCCCGGGTGCTGGAGCAGCTGGGAGTGGGAGCCCTGGTGACCGGGTTCGCGGGCGGCCCCACTGGGGAGGCCATCCGCCGGTCGCTACAAGCCGGCGGGTTCCAGGAGCGCCTGTTGGAGATCACGGCCGAGTCCCGCAGCACCGTGGTGACAGTCTCCGAAGCTGACGGCCTGGTCACCACATTTGACGAGCCGGGACCGACCGTCAGCTCGACCGAGTGGGAGCGCTTCCTGGTCCTCTTCGACGAGCTGGTGCGCGGGCGGCGGGTAGTGGCGCTGTCGGGCAGCCTTTCTCAGGGTTTGCCGGAGGACGCCTATCGCCGGCTGGCCGAGGTCGCTGCCCGGCATGGTGTGCCGGCCATTCTCGACAGCAGCGGCAGGGCGCTCACGGCCGGCCTGGGCGGGAGGCCGGCGGTCGTCAAGCCGAACCTGAAGGAGTTGCTGGAGGCGTCAGGCGCTGAAGAGACTCGGGGCGATGTCCTCGCAGCGGCCCGGGAGCTCCAGCGCCGCGGGGCGGAGGCCGTCGTGGTCTCAATGGGCAAGGAAGGCCTGCGGGCTGTGACCGCGGACGGGGACTGGCAGGCGGTGCCGCCGGAGGTGCGCGGCAATCCCATCGGGGCCGGCGACACGGCGGTGGCGGCACTCATCGCCGGCCTCATCGAAGGGCAGCCCTGGCCTCAGCGGCTGGCCCGGGCGGCGGCGCTGTCCGCGGCCGCTGTGGCCTATCCGGTCGCGGGAGGCTACGACGCGGCCAGGTACCCGGAGCTGTTGGAGAAGACGAGCCTGCGCCGACTGGACGACTGGAGGACGAGCAGATGACCGAGAGGGACGGGGGTGAAATCTATGCGGCAGCGTTCGACCACCGGGAATCGTTCAAGCGGATGCTCGGCATCTCGGGCCAGCCCACGGCGGAGCATCGGGAACGCATGTCCGGCGCCAAGACAGCCTTTCTGGAAGGCGTGCTGCGGGCGCTGGACGAGGGTGCGCCGCGAGAGCCTGCCACCATCCTCCTGGACGAGGAGTACGGGGCGGACGCGGCTCGGCGCGCCCGGGCGGAGGGGCTCCAGCTCGCGATGTCGGTGGAGAAGAGCGGCCAGCCGGAGTTCGACTTCGAGTACGGGGAAGACTTCGCCGCTCATGTCGATGAGTTCGACCCCGCCTACGTGAAGGTGCTGGTCCGCTACAACCCAGCCGGCGATCCAGAGATGAACCGGCGCCAGGTCGCTCGCCTGGTGCGGCTGTCTTCGTGGGTGAGCGAGCGCGGCCGGAGGCTCATGTTCGAGCTGCTGGTCCCGCCCGAGCAGTCGCAGCTCGAAGCAGTGGGCAGCGACTTCGACCGCTTCGACCGCGAAGTGCGGCCTGGCCTGGTACTGGACGCGATCCGGGATCTGCGGAGCGACGGCATCGATCCAGACGTCTGGAAGATCGAGGGCCTGGATTCCAGGGACGACTGCCGGAAGGTGGGTGACCTGGTGCTGAGCGGCGGTCGCAGGCAGGCCGGCTGTGTCGTCCTCGGCCGCGGCGCTGATGCGGCCATGGTCGACCACTGGTTGAAGCAGGCCGCGGGCGTGCTGGGCTTTATCGGCTTTGCAATCGGCCGCACCATCTGGGAGAAGCCACTCCTCGACTGGCTCCACGGCCGCAGCGGCCGGGCGGATGCGGTGGCTGGCATCGCGGCCAACTACCGCCGCAACGTCGAGGTCTACCGCTCCGCGCTGGGGAGCTGAACCGACCGGAAGCGGTAAGACTGGGCGTCATGAGGATTGCAATCGACCTCCCGAACTCGGCGCAGCGGGAGCCGCGAGCTGCTGCCGGGTTGGGCGTGGGCGACCCACCGCAAAGGAAGCTTGGTCCCGAGAGAGCCGAGAGCTCGTGATCAGGGCTCGTCGCGGCTGTTCTCACGGGAAAGATGGAACCGGCTCGCAGGAGCGGGGAGGCCGGTGGGGGAAGCGCTGCCAATGAACTCAGCGGAGCGGCTGGTGGAGCGAATCGGATTCGAACCGACGACCTCCTCCGTGCGAGGGAGGCACTCCCCCTGCTGGTCCGATGGGGAAGAGTTCTGAATTCAATAGGAGCGGTTTTCTCCCAATCCCGCTTGGCCAGAGCGTTTTACCGACGCACCTGAAAAGCAGCATGGACGCCGGCTTGGAAACTGAACTTTCCCTCGCCGCAAAGAGCTCTGCGGCCATCTTCCGCGCCGCGCCTTACGACTCGAGCCGCCATCAGGCCCTTGGAGGCGCCAGAGTCCCGTTCCGGGGGGAAGGTGACGCCGACGCACGGTGGCAAGAGTGCGTTAGGGCCTGAGGACGTCTTTAAGGTGGCCGCCGAGAGCCGAGAAGCGACCGGCGTTTCCTTTCCCGAAGCGGCGGGGCAGGTGGGGACTTGCAGGGCCCGCTATCGAGCCCCACGCAGCTCAGTCACTCAGGAGCTGCTACGGGGCGTGGCCGGCGGATTGCGCGCCGCCCTCGCTGCGCTCGTCGAGCAGCTCTTCGCCGAGGGCGATGAGGCGGCCGCCCTCCAGTGGCGCGAATCGTCGAGCTGGGATGGGCCCCCACTCCAAAGCGGCCGCTCGTCTTCAGGCAGCGCCACTCGCGTGGCTCAGCTCAGCATCCAGTGCGTCGAGTCTGGTTCGTCGTCGTTGCGTCGCTGGGGCCTTTTGAGTGACGGTTCCAACGCCTCGGTGTAGGCTCCGGTTTGGTTGGTCGGATGAGTCGCTACACGCTGGCCGCAGGCTGGCAAGACCAGGATCCGTGGCCCTCCGGGGCGCATTGGGAACTGGGCTGGGACGACGAGCTAGTGACTTTCTGGGCTCGTCTCTATGAGGACTATGGGCCGGCCGAGCCAGAGGAAGAACTGCTGCCCAGCGACCGGGACCCGATCTCCTCGCATGGGGAGAGGCCCGGTGAGCTGCTGGAGCTGGATCAGCTGACGACGCTGATGGAGGAGGACCTGCCCGGCGACCTGGTCGCCGAGCTGACGGCGGATAGGGACCGGTATCTGGCCAGCCTCAGCCGGGAGCAGTCTCGGGAGCTGGTCGAGCGGCTGGCAGCGAGCTAGGTTTGCTCGCGAGTTAAGGGATCGTAGGCGGGTACTGGCCCGACGTCTGGAGCGCTCTAGGAGGAGCTTTCATGGTCGTGGGTTAGAGGCGCGCACCGTCCAGCGGTGGCCGACCCATTGGTAGCGGCCGTCGGCAGAGACAGTTCCCGCCGGCGGCTCAGCGACCTGTGCCGGTCGCCTCGGACTCCTCGGACTTCTAGCGGCGCGGACTTGAGCATTGTGTCGCTGCTGACTCCGGCTGATCGCCCGGAGGCGGGCAAAGAGCAGCCAGAAGGGCCCCCAAATCGGGACCGTGATCACCAGCGCCGGTCCCAGGATCAACCAGATCAGCGGGTTGTAGGAAAAGACCGTGCGCTTGTTGCCGTGCCGGTAGGTCTCATAGGTACGAAGTCTCATTGTTTCTCCTCGCCTGTCCCGCCGGTCAGCCCAGGTCGACCGGGGTGGACCGGGGGGTTCGTCTGGTTCGTCTTCGGTGCTCGAAAAAAGCGATTTCCGCTCGCGGTTCGATCGCCATTTCAGGGCCTCGGTGTAGGCTCCGGCTGACGGCCGTGAGGACCAAACACAGCCTTCCTGATGCCTGGTGGTCCCAAGATGTGGGACCTACCGAGACTGCGGGTGCTCATTGGGAGATCGGCTGGGACGACGAGCTCGCCAGCTTCTACGCGCGGCTCGTCATGGACTACGAACCGGGGGAGCTGGGCGAGGGCCTGGACCCGGATGGGGAGGTCGTTGCCTTCTCTTACGGGGAGAGGCCGGGGCAGTACATCGACGTCGACGCGTTGGAGAGCGTGATGGCTGACGAGGTCAGCTGGAACCCGCTACCGGGGGACCTGGTCGCCAAGCTGGAGGCCGACCGGGACCGATTCCTGGCCGCGCTGACGGAGGCCGAGTCGCGCCAACTGATCGAGAGGCTGGCCGCGGCGAGCTGACCGCCGGAATAGCAGCGGCTCAGCCATACTGGCCGTCGTAGTGCGTTACGAGTTTCGTGATCTCCCTGGATGACCCTGAAACTGACCCAGCTCTCGCTCTCGTGCCCGGTTTGCGGGGCTGAGCTGCCGCCCAGCAGGCGGCGGGGTCCGCGGCGGACCTACTGCTCGGAGGCGTGTAAACAGGCTGCCTATCGGCGCCGCGCTCGCGGGGCGCCGGAGGACCTACCTCGGCAGGGACCGACTGGACGGCGCCGAACCCTGGTGGTGGGATCGTGAGCGCCGTTGAGCGAGACGGCAACTCATGGCGGCGCTCGCGCATCCCGCGCCGCGCAGGATCGAGGAGTGGAGGGCTGATCATGGAGTGGAAGAACAGGACGGCGCTGGTTACCGGCGCGAGCAGCGGGATTGGCGCGGAGTTCGCCGTACAGCTGGCCGCCCAGGGAGTCAATCTGGTGTTGGTGGCGCGCAGAGCTGACCGGCTCGAGGCTCTGCGCGGCCGGCTGCTCGAGCGGCACCCGGCGCTCCGTGTAGACGTCGTGCCTACGGACCTCGCTGCCGTCGGTGCGACGGCGGCACTGGCCGACCAGCTCCACGAGGCAGGCCAGCAAATCGATGTGCTAGTCAATAACGCCGGGGTGGGGTTCCACGGGCCCTTCGCCGACGAACCCGCGGACGAAGTCGCGGCTGAGATTCGCCTCAATTGCGGGGCTCTGGTCGATCTGACGGCGCGGTTCCTGCCCGGCATGCGCAAGGCGCGGCGCGGGGTGGTCATCAATCTCGCGTCCACGTCGGCGTTCCAGCCGGTGCCGACGATGGCCGTCTACGCCGCGACAAAGGCGTTCGTATTGTCGTTCACCCAGGCGCTGTGGTGGGAGAGCCGTGGCTCTGGCGTCCGAGTGCTCGCCCTGTGCCCCGGCGCGACCGAAACGGGGTTCTTCGATCGAGCCAACGCACCGTACATGACCCGCGGCCGCCAGAGCGTGGCTCAGGTCGTGGCGGCCGCGCTGGCCGCGGTCGACGGCTCCTCCCCCATCGTGGTGCCTGGCGCGATGAACAAACTGCGCGCGGTGGGCTACCGGCTGATCCCACGCAGGTTGATGCCCAGGCTTGCCGAGCGCACCGTCCGCTGACCTCAGCCCGGCCTGGAAACGGCCGCGTGGACTGTGCCGCCGAGGACCCGGAGCAGGTCTGCCAGCAGCTGGGGTTCGCGATCTACTGGGCCAGCTAGGGCTGCCCTCGGCCGGCCCTACGCCGACTTAGCTCTCGTCAGCGATTGGGGCACCCCCACCGGTGCTGGTCCCTCTCACCTGCACCCTCCTCTTGAGGCGCACTGTCCGCGCACCGTCCGCGCTGATGAGTAGCCTGCAAAGGTATGCGGCGCGCCGACTACGAGCAGGCCTTGGAGGCCGCTCGACGCTGGATCGCCGAGCACGGCCGTCGCCCTCAGCAACAGAGTGGGAGCACCGGGCGCCCGACCGGCCGACTACCCGAACCATTAAGCGGCGCTGGGGTTGGGAGGAGCTGATGACAGCGGCCGACGGCGCGGCTGGTTGTGACCTGGAGGCGCAGGCGCGCAAGGCGCGACGCCTGGAGTTGCTGATCACGTTGCGGCAAGCCCGCGAGGAGCTGGGAGACTGGCCCGCCGCCAGTGAGTGGGAGGCGTCGACCAGCTGGCACGTCTCCCGGCGCACCTACGTTCGGCAGCTGGCGGCGCGCCTGTGATAGGGCGGCTCGGCTCAAGCCATAGGTGGGATGCTCCATCTGTCCTAATGCAGTGTGTCAATAGCCCCCGCCGAAACACAGAGGAGGTCTCCACATGTACGCGGTGGTGAGCGTCTGGAACCTAGAGAAGGGTCGTGAGGAGGAACAACAGCGCGGGCTTGAGCAGAGGGTGGTGCCTTCGGTGCAGCAGGCACCAGGGTTCGTCGCCGGCTATGGACCAACGACCAGGAGAGCGGCAAGGCCTACGCGATGATCTTGCTGGACAGCGAGGAGGCCGCCCATCAGTTGAAGGCCATGGTCGAGGGCGACGCCAAGGGACAGAGCGAGGTGGGTATCTCTCCGGAGGTCCTGGCCGTGGCTAAGGTGCTCGCGCACGCGACGTCCAAATCCCAGCAACAGTAGGAGGGCGGTTTAGCTGACGCGGTGCGGCACGGCAGGCGCCCCGATGCTGTCGATAACAGCCGGTATCCAGCGCTGAGGATGGGCGATCTAAGCCCAGTGCGGTCAGCGCTCGAGGCCCTGGGCGATCGCGCAGAACACCTCGACCACCTCTGGCAGGCGGTCTGGAAAGAGGGCGAAGGAGGTCAGCCGACCGTTGCCTTCGATGGCGACCAAGGGACCAGGTTGGGGGGTGGTCGCGAGGATCAGCTCGGGAAGTGAGCCTTGGAGGAGGCGGCGAACCACGGCTTCGCACCCGCTGAAGTCCCAGACCTCGATTGCCCATCGTGGACCAATCCCCGCGCGGATGCGAGCGGCGGCGTCGCGGGGCTGGCGACTCCCGCCTGAAAGCGTGACCCAGTAGTCGTCATCGATGTAGCGGACCTCCAACAGCTCGTCGCGAGAGAGCGCGGCCCGCTGCCACTCGACCCGCTGCGGGAATCCGACGAACACCCCCTCCCCGCGGCCGAAGCCGCACAGCTCCTCCAGCAGCCTGCGTCGGTAGGCATTCTGTCGTGAGTCGCTCAGGTTCGGGCGTCGCACCGTGTCGAGGGCCCCCTGCTCCGAGGCTAGGCGCTGCAGGATGGCCTCTCGATACCTTCCTACCTCATCGGCCTCAGCGCGCAGGAAGGCGGCCACCACCTCGTCTTCAGACGCCGGGCGTAG
The DNA here is from genome assembly GCA_955652675.1 of Candidatus Dormiibacterota bacterium. Taxonomy (GTDB): domain Bacteria; phylum Chloroflexota; class Dormibacteria; order Dormibacterales; family Dormibacteraceae; genus Nephthysia. The sequence continues at coordinate 14,361 of CATPBP010000239.1, read as the reverse complement.
GAAGCGCATGGGTGTGTCCGGATTGTCCCGATAATCAGCCCGGGGAGGATCAGCGTGGCGGCTCTACGGCAAGGCTCCGACACCACGCTGCTCTCCCCTCACGCTCGGCCTCAGGGCCTGGAGATCACCGGCCAAAGGCGTTGGCGTGCCAGCTAACTGACGACCACCGTCACCACCCATCTCCGAGCTACGGCCCTGCAGGGGGTGACTGAGACGCAGTCATGGGTGGCGCTGGAGGCGAGCTGGGCGGTGCCCGGCGCCACGCCCTCGAAAGAGCCCAGGGTCACCCCACGGACGGCAGCGGCGCGGGTGTCGACGATGGGTATGAGCACGCCGCTGTCGCTGGTCGTCAGCTGTGACCAGGGCATGAAGCCGTCCGCCTCGTGCAGGGCCACCGAGACGACCTGGCCCTTGTGCACGGACAGCGTGCGCCCTGAGTCCGCGTCGCTCAAGGCCACGGTTTGCGCGGCGGGGTTGAACGCCGGCGTGGAGGCCGCCGGAGGTGGCTTCGAGGCAGCCGGCGAACCGGGGCCCGAGGACGGACGGCCGACCGAGTTACAGGCCTGAGACAGGATCAGGATAAGGACGAGGACCAGTGCGGTCCCCGGAATCGCGCGAGCCAAGCGCTTCATAGACTGACAAACGGCCACCGTCGCCAGCCGTAACGGCCGGGTGGAGGGCTGCCGGACGCGCGCACTGCTGAATCCACAGGCTTCCCTCCTTGAGAACTCGAGAAGCACCGCTCAGGCAGCGGACAGCACTGCGACGGGTCGAGACGACCAGCTCCTATTAGGTCACGCGTCGCCTGCGCGGGCTGTTGGGTAGGACCTGCCCTGCCCCGGTCGACGGATCACCGCGAGGACATCGAGGTCCACGTACTGCCAAGAGTCAGGCCGGCTGGGACAGGCCCAACCAAGTCTCGCAGTACTGCCAGACCACGCCCTCGGTGCCGGCCAGGCGGCCGATGTAGAAGTTGTCGAACTGAACTCGGTGGCCGGGGAACTTGGCCTCGATGTGACGCTCGGGCGGCGGCTCCGGTCGCTCCGGCTCAGGAGGTGCCGCGTAGCCACAGACTAGGCTCAAGCGCTTGGCCCGGGTGTTCAGCCCGTGGCGCTTGAGGACCCGCCAGACCCCGTTTGCCGAGATTTTGAGCCGCCCCACTTCTCCCGATCCAGCTCCAGGCTGAGGCGGTCAGGACCCCAGCCCGGATAGGCCAGGGCTAGGGCCAGGATGCCTTCACCGAAGATGCGAGTCGAGGAACTGGAGCACCGCCGCCCATCCCTCACGCTGCGCCCTGGCGTTGCCGGGGCCGGTGCCGCCCGCCACCAGTGCGTCGTTCCAAGGCACGGTGGTGGGGGTGATCGGGGGGCGCAGGAAGTGCCCCGCGTCGGGCAGGTCGAGGTGCGCATCGCCCGCGCCGGTTCCGCGCTGCCGGCGTCGCTCGATGATCTGGCGCGCCATGTCCGAGGCCGGCCACATCTGATCGTCCTGTCCGCTGAGGAGCAGGAGCGGCGCTCGGATTCGCTCGACCGGGATCAGGCCCCGCGCCACCGCGTCGCCGCCCCGCAGCCCGGCGGCGTAGGCGGGGAAAAGGTGCAGGGCGGTCGGTCGAGGACGGCGGGAGAATCGCCGCACGAGCTCGTGGCGAACGATCTCGGGCAAGATACGCTCGCCCCGCATGGGCACCCAGGGCAGCGGCTCCCCGCCATAGGACCACGACGAAGCGTGGGGCGCCTGTCCCCTGTCGGGCAGCGCCTGCCAAATCACCGAGGAGGGTGCGATCGCTACCACCGCCCGCACGTCCGCATCCCCATACGCCAGCGCCGCCAGCGCACCCTCGGTTCCGACCGAGGCGGAGACCACGGCGACGCGGCCAGTGGCCACGTCATCACGATCAGCAAGCGCCCGGAGCGCCGCCAGCAGGCGTTCGATTGGGATCTCCCGAAGCGTGCTGGGCAGGCCCGGCTCCTGCATGTAAGCCGCGACCATCGCCGTGTAGGCGTGTGACGCGAGCAGCCCCGCCAGAGGTGTCATCGCTTCGGCCCCCGTGGAGCCGGGGACCACAAGCACGGCCGGTCCCGCCGCTCGTCGGTCAGCGGGTTCGAAGCAGATGCCCAGGAAGCCGTCGCCGGGCACCTCAGTGCGCCGGCCGCCTGATGACCACCGCCGTGTCACCTCGACGTCCACACGTCCGTCCGCCTCTGCGGCGGCCGAGCAGGCGAACGTCAGCTCATCTGACGGCGCCACGAACGCGACGGGAGCCGCGTCCTCCGAGCGGAACTCCATTGACCACCAGGGACCAGTCGGGTCCACCCCTTCGTACGTGCCGGCACGCGGAGCATCTCGACCGACGTCGACGGTGCCCGCACCATCGGCTAGGAACCGATTGACCGAGGCCCAGCGGTGACCGGCCGCGTCGGTGACGCTGACGGTCAGCCTCACCTGGGTGCCGGTAGTGAGCCCTGTGACGCGGATCCTCGACTCCTCGTCGATGAGGCCGTCCGCGGGCTCGACTTCGAGGTGCACTACGGGTCGATGGTATGGGCGGAGCCTCTCGCCGGACAAGACGCGGTCATCACCGCACGTCGTGTACCCGCTGCGGAAACCCGTTCCTCCGGCTCAGCTCCTCGAGTGGTGGGCAGGGGAGCCCAGCCCAGGCGGCCCGCGGCTCGGACAGCGCAATATGTGTGCCGCTCCGAGAAATCTTGCATCGGCTGAATAAAAGTGAGTTCCCGTTGGTGGCTGTTCCAGAAAGACCTCCTTCCGGCACGAGATCTCAGCCGCCCTGGCTGAACTCGGCCGACGCCCCTTCTGCGCCACCCCCATTTCGGAACGCTTTCAGGGCGGTTAGGAAGTCGCCGTAGCGAACGTGGAGCCGACGGGCGCCTTCGCCACAGGTGATCATGCCGGCTATCACCTGGTCGCGGACGTCTGGCCAGCGTCGCAGGTCCTCAACCGCTGAGCGTGGGGGCCGACCCAGTTGTCGGCCCTCCGACCTGGCCCGCTCGACCCCGGCCTTGACTCGCTCCCTAATCAGCTCCCGCTCCATCTCGGCCACGGCGGCGAGCACTGTGAACACGAGTCGGCCGGCAGAGCTGGTCGTGTCAATGTCCTGAGTGAGGATCTTGAGCCCGACGCCGTAGCCGTCGAGCTGCTCGAGCCACTGGAGAGCGTCCAGCGCCGAGCGGGCGAAGCGGTCGAGCTTCCAGACCATGACCAGGTTGAAGCGGTGCCGATGCGCATCCTCGAGCAGCTGCCGCCATCCCCGCCGGCCGCGAAGGTCGCCGGCGCTGGCCTGATCCACGTACTCGATCACCTCCCAGCCTCGTGCGGCCGCATGCTCCCGCATCGGGACCAGCTGGAGCTCCGGATCCTGGCCGCGGTCTTCCGTACTGACCCTCGCGTAGAGCGCAACCCTCCTCGCCACTCTCGCACAAATGTTCGGTCAAATCATCTGGCAACGCAACTGGCGCGTCACCTCCCGACCCTTAGCGCTGGTTTTCGTTCGGATCCTCCTCACGGGCCTGCTTCTGCTCCCGAGCTATGCCAATGCGGCCGGAGGAGACCATCGACGAGGCGGTCGAGCGCCTGGGGAATGTGTCCGGGCGCGAGTTCCGTCGCCTGGTCAACGGGTCGCGGCTTCCCGATTACCTCTTCCGGGCCATCCGTGAACACATAGAGATGCTGCCTGGCGAAACATACATCCTCTTCAGCGTCGCGGAGTTCTGGGGTGACCTTGAGTCCTTCGGCCGCAACGCTGCGACGACCGCCTTGCTGCAGGAGCAAGACGCGGTCCTCGAGGCTACTGACAGAGGGAGTGCCCTAGGAGACAGAAGGAGTAGACCCGAAGCAAGGTACTGCAAGAGCCTGCAAGACGCGGCAGGAAACGGCCGTCTCGGCTGATGACATTTGGTCAGCTGACCTGCGAGCTACCCGCGGTCGCTTCTGCTAGCGCGTTGTCTGTAGACATAGCCTCGCCCTCGGACCACTCGATCTCAAACTGTGCGTCGCCCAAAGCCTTGCGCGCCTCGCGGAGCCACGCCTCGCGTCGTCGAGCCGTCGCAGGGTTGGTCAAGGCACCAATTCTTTGCCGTAGCTTGGCAGCCGCGCCCGCCAGACGGACGGCACGATGAGGCTGGCCCTCGTCCATGGCGAGGTTGGCGAGATCTTCTAGGGCTCCGTGGATCCCGAACTGCTCACCGCTGGTGACAAGCATCCGCAGACTCTCCTGCAGGAGCTCACTCGCCCGCGTGAGACTGCCCTCCGTCCGCTCGACATTGCTGAGCGTCGCGAGGAGAAGGGCGATGTGGCGCGTGAAGCCTATCTGCCGGTAAAGTGCGAGGCTCTCTTCGAGAAGGGCCAACGCCGCCCTGGAGTTGGCGTCGCGTTCGGCCGAGATCATGCCGAGGTGGTGAAGCGCGGCGGCGGTGATGTAACGATCGTCCGCGGCCCGGGCAAGTTGGAGCGCTTCTTTGAAGAAGCTGCTCGCCTGGTCGTAATCCTCCTGCATCCGAGCAACGAAGCCGGCGCCGAGGAGGGCCCCGGGTAGTCCGGCGGCGTCGCCCGAGCTGCGATATACAGCGATCGACTCCCTCATCAATCCCGCGGCTGATTGGTAGTCGCCCTCCGCCCGCGCGAGCTGGCCAGCCCCGAGGAGGGCCAGCGCGCGGTTGGTGTCGGGCTCATCTGCCTCCGGGAGTGCCAGCAGCGATGCAAGGTGGCTTCGACCTTCGGTCAAGTGACCGCGGATGTACCAGAACATCCACAGCGCTCCGGCAACCCGCAATCCCGTGGTCGCGTCGTGTGTCTGCAGCCACCACCGCAACGCCGCGCGAATATTGTCGTGCTCTTGCTCAAGGCGCCCGAGGGCTTGCACCTGGTCGGGTCCCTGGACTCGATAAGCCAGGTTGACCGCGAGGTCCGCGTAGTAACCGGCATGTTGATTCCTCGCATCGACCTCCTCGCCGGGACTCGCCCCCAGTTGCTCCAGGGCATACTCCCGCACCGTTTCCAGCAGGCGCAGGCGGGTCTCGCCGGCGCCCACTTCCTCCCTGGTCAACAGGCTGTTCCGTCGCAGGCCGTCCACCGAATCGAGGACGCCGACGCTGCCGCCGTCGGGGCTCCCGCACACCCGTACGACTGCATCGAGGCCCGCGCCGCCCCAGAACACGGACAGCCGACGCAGCACGAACTGGTCGGCCGCCTCGAGCAGCTGATAACTCCAGTCGAGTGTGTCCCGTAGCGTCCGCTGTCGCGCCGGCGAATCGATCGGACCGCCGGACAGCAGGGCCAGCCGTCGATCGAGGCGAGTCAGGATATCGACGGGGCTAAGTGTTCGCGCCCGCGCAGCGGCCAGCTCGAGGGCCAGGGGTAGCCCTTCGAGTCGCCGGCAGATCTCCGCCACAGCCGGTGCGTTGACGTCGTTCAGCGTGAACCGGTGGTCGATCGCTTGCGCGCGCTGGACAAACAGCTCGACCGCCGGGTTGCTGGCGATGGTCTGCGCGTCCGACTCAGCGGGACCAGGAACCGGCAGCGGCGCCAGCGAGTACTCGCGCTCGCTGTGCAAATGGAGAGCCGCGCGGCTGGTGACGAGGACCTTGACGCGTGGGCATGACGCGGCAATCGAGGCCACGACAGCGGCCGCGCTGGCAACGTGCTCGAAGTTATCGAGAAGGAGCAGTGCCGCCCTATTTCCGAGCCTCGCAACGATGAGCTCGGCGTCAGGCATTCCTTCCGCCCCGGTCCCGGCCAGCGCCTGCACGATGGCGGGGGCCACAAGCGCAGGATCGTCGATGTCCGCGAGTGGAATCCAGAAGGCTCCATCCGCAAATTCACCTTCCAGACTTAGGGCGACCTCTACCGCTGTTTGCGTCTTGCCGACACCTCCAGGGCCGGTCACCGACACAACCTGCACAGACGGCTGCTTCAACAACTCGGTGAGATCCGTCAGCTCGTGCTCGCGGCCGATGAGCTCGAGGTTCCGCGACGGCCAAGCGGCAGTGGTTGACGCGCTGACCGACCGCTGCACTCCCGACCCGGCCACGGCAGTGAATTCCTCCTGATCGCGACCCTCGAGCCCGAGAGCCGATGCGAGGCGCCGGACGGTGTAGCGGTAGGGCACTCTCGCACCGGCCTCGAGGTAACGGAGGCCGCGCGGCGTGATGCCGGCGAGCTCCGCGAGCGCCTCCTGAGTCAGCCCCGCCTCCTGGCGATGGTGCTTGACGAGCTCGCCGAATGGCAACGGCTCCGGCGGCCGCCCATCAGCTGAAGCTGCCATCACAACCTGCTGAGCGCCAGTTCCGCCAACTGTTCCTCCCCTGTTCCTAGCCAGCGCCCTAACGCACGGATAGCGTGCTCGGCACGGGACACCCAACCACTATGGAGGCAACGATGGACGCAGTCAAAGAGACCCAGAGCCAGGCCCCCGTCGAGGCAGGACCCCCGCCGTCGGTGGCGTTGCTGCAGCTAACTACGGGAACTATGGTTACCCAGGCGGTCAGCGTTGTCGCACGACTGGGCGTCGCCGACGCGCTGGCCGGCGGTCCAAAGAGCTGCGAAGACATCGCCGCGAGCGTCGATGCCGATGCCCCCACGCTATACCGCTTGCTCCGAGCCGTGGCCGACCGCGGCGTGGTCATTCACCTCGACGACGACCGCTTTGAGCTGACACCCGTCGGCGAGCTGCTGCGCACCGACGTCCATGGGTCACTCCGTGCATGGGCCACGATGGCCGGTCTTCCGTTTCACCGCGACGCGTGGACCGATCTTTATGCCAGCGTCCGCACCGGTGAGCCGGCTTTCGCCCGCCTTCATGGCACGGACCTGTTCGGATACCTTGCCGGGCATCCGGACGACGCTGCGGTGTTCGACGCGGCGATGACGTCAGTGTCGCTTTCGATGCTGGCTGGGATCGTCCACGCCTACGACTTCGGGCGATTCTCGACTGTCGTCGATGTCGGAGGGGGAAGGGGCGGTCTGCTCTGTGCCATCCTCCTGGCCAACTCTCACCTCCGCGGAGTGCTGTTCGACACGCCTTCGGTGTCTGCCCAAGCCCGTCAGACCGTAGAGCGAGCCGGCGTGGCAGACAGATGCGACATCGCCGCCGGCGACTTCTTCTCGGCGGTACCAAGTGCGGGGGACCTCTACATCCTCAGCAACATCCTCCACGACTGGGACGACCCGACCGCAGTACGCATCCTGAAGTCCTGTCGTGTTGCCATGGGCGGTGGCCGGCTACTGATCGTTGAGGGGGTGCTGCCCGATGGTGCCGCCATCTCGGTGGCAAAGCTGGTCGACCTCGAGATGCTCGTGCTGACGCCCGGTGGCCGCCAGCGGACCCGCGCCGACTTTGAGCGACTACTGGGTGACGCCGGGCTGCGAGCGACGAAAGTTGTCGCGGCGACCATGGACGTGCCGGCGAGCTACGTCGAGGCCGAGGCGATTTGAAAGCGGAAGACGGGGATCGAACCGGCGACTTCAACCTTGGGAAGGTTGCACTCCAGATTCGTATTCAGGAGGGCTCAAAACGGCCCATGGGAGTGCAACTTCGATGGTCGTGGTTCGTTGCGTGCTTGCTTCGCGCCGCAGATGGCTGGCAAGCGATCGAATACCCACGGGCCGGGTGCCGTAGGCTCGGGGCCACGGCCCGTGGGTGGCTCTCGGCCTCAGCCGAGGCCACGGGGCCGGTATCTAGTAGCGGCGCTTGGTGGGCGTCCTTGGCTTAATGGTCGGCAGGCCGGCGAGCTGCGCTCGTGCCAGGGAGCCCCGGCACCAACGGGCTGGGCATATGGTTGCCGGCATGGGAATATTCGCGCGCTGGGCACGGCCTAAGGGGCGGCTGCCCGACGACCTGCGCAGCCAGCTCGCTGCTGAGGGAATCCTCGTCATCGAGGAAGGTGTGCCTGCCACCATTATTTTCAGTCACTACCGCGCCCCCGGCCGGCGCGGCAACTGGCAGGGGAACTACCTGCTGGCGTTCGCCATGACCGAGCGCCGGCTGCTGGTCTACGGCGGTACGCCAGACCGGCGGCCCCCCAGCCCGTTCGTCAACGTCAGCTGGGACCAGGCCAGGGCCGGCGGGCTGAGGGCACTTCTAGATGATGGCAGCCTGCGGCTGTGCTACGACATCTCCGCGCTCTATCCCGACCGCGCCGGCCAGGCGGAGGTGCGGCTGCGGACCGGGCAGGCGCCTGCCGCCCTCGCGGCGGCCGAGGCGAAGCTCAGCTGAGTACACGACGCGGAGCCTACTCCCAGGCCAGCTTCGCCAAATGCGGGGTGTCACGGAGCATGGCAAGGTGGGCATTGCCGTACTGGCCGCCGTAGTGCGTTACGAGTTTCGTGATCCCCTGGGTGACCCTGAAACTGACCCAGCTCTCGCTCTTGTGCCCGGTCTGCGGGGCTGACGTGCCCCCCAGCGGTCGGCGGGGTCCCCGTCGGACCTACTGCTCGGAGGCGTGTAAACAGGCCGCCTATCGGCGCCGCGCTCGCGGGGCGCCGGAGGACCTACCTCGGCAGGGACCGACTGGACGGCGCCGAACCCTGGTGGTGGGGGGGAGCACGCCGTCAGCGCTCACTACGCGTCAAGCGACTAGACCGGGGTGACGGCCTTGAGCGGCGACAGCTGACAGAATCCCCGGACACGGCTGGCGCCGTTGCCGCATGCTCACTGAAAGATTCAGATGCGACTAGGAAGGGAGGACGCTGTCGCGACGATCCTTGTCGCCGCCATTGTTGCGACCTATATCGCGTTCCTGGCGGCGGGGGACGTGCCCGAACGTGGGATGGCTGGGATCGGGCTGGTCCTTGGCTCGCTCAGCTACATGGTCGGTAGTCGGAGGATCGCTGGCCCCGATTCTTGGAGACGCTTTCTAAGAGTTGGTGGGCTCATCTCTCTGGGGCTGGGGCTGGTCACACTGCTGACAGGCTTCGGAGGGGTGCTGGCAGTCTTCACCGCCAGCATCGTCGCCTTATGGGCTCTCGTCATTGCAGCGCATGCCGGCGTGTTGACCGCCGGGACGGGGAGCGGAGTGCAGGTTGAGCGGACTGACCATGATGAGCAGAGGCCGCCCCCCCCAGCACCCCCTCCCCCGCGGCCTCCGGCTGGCTTGTGGCCGGGCGGGGGCGGGTGAGGCCGGACTGACAGCTGAGCCAGTTTTCTCTTCCGAGACAACCAGCCTCGGGAGGGAGTGCCGTCAGGTATTGTCCGCGCACCGTCCGCGCCCGTGCTCTTGATGTACTCCTCGATCAGCCCCGGACGGCCGGTGAAGCCGGTCATCCAGCCCATCTCGTGGTTAGGTCCCGCCACGAACCCGTCCAGGGACATCGAGAACATCCAGAGCACCTTCCCGGCAGCGGTCCGCGGCTCAGTGTCATTCATTCGTCGCCTCCTGCAACGTGCTCACGGCCTGCAATCGGGAGAACCCCGGGCGGCGGTCGATGAACAACTCTCCTGACTGCGGCAGCCGATGTCACGCGCTTCAGCTCGCATACTGCGGGCGCCCGGTGGGCCGGTAGATCTGGATCGTTACGCCCTTCGAGTCGGCTCGCGAGTCGACCAGGTCAAGCGCAATGTCCGGGCCGGTGTCGGGGAATAGCCGCATGCCCTGGCCGACGACTACGGGGACGATGACTAGGGTCATCTCGTCCACGAGGTCGTTCGCGAGCAGCCACCGGATCAGGGCACCGCTGCCGTGCACCTGCAGCTCACCCGCCGGGTCCGCTTTCATCTCGCCGATGGCCGCCGCGAGGTCACCGGAGAGGACGGTCGTGTCCGCCCATTGCGGATCGGCGATCGTGGTCGATGCCAGGTACTTGGGCTTCGTGTTCAAGGCGTCTGCGATCGGATGGCTGCCCCGATCCATCACGCCCCAGCCGCGGGCGAAGATCTCGTAGGTCCGCCGGCCGAACAAGAACGCGTCGGCGCGCGCGTAGGTCTGGTTGATGAACGTCCTGGTTTCGTTGTCGCCCTTCCCCCGGGCCCATCCGCCGCGCTCGAATCCGCTCCTGCGGTCCTCATCCGACGCGCCGCCGTTTCCTTGCATCACTCCATCGACGGTGACCTGAGTCATGGTCGTCAGTTTCATGGGTTCTCCTTTCTCTCGTGGTGGTCTTTCTCGTTATGACCGCACCGAGGCGCGGATCTCATCGGTCGAGCGCGGCTCCGAGGAGTTGCTGGCCGGCGGCTTCCGTGTCCGAGAGATCGTTCAACTGCTTGGGGTGACCTATCAGCGCACCGCCCAGCTGGCCGCTCGCACAAATGTTCGTAGGCTGGGCCGATGCAGAACCCTTCCGACCAGCTCAGACCAGGCCGCCTCTTCATCCACGGCCGGCTCAACGATCCCGTGACCGGAGGTCCGCTCTACTGCCGGATCCGCGCCCTCGAGGGCAACCTGGTCAAGTACGAGAGCATCTCCCGCCGGGAGGACGGCTCGGAGCGTCGGCAAGCCGAACCGGCTGCCGCTTGAGGGCTTCCTCGAGCTCAGTTTCGGGCGCTGGTACGAGGGCAGCTCGCCGCCGCCGGCACGAGCGCCCCGCTGGGGTCAGCCGGTGCCCCTAGACCCCCGGAAGATCGGAAGCCGACCAGCCGGGTCCTAAAGTTATCGCCCTTGGGCGACCTCTAGCTCAGCTTTTGGTAGCCGCCACACGCGTGCGAGCGCCTGCCCGCCCCGTCTTGGTACCACCGTGGAGGGGCTTACTCCCCCAGGCCATCGGACCTGCAGGTCCCAAGGCCTCGTGCAAGGGATCTTGATCCGCTGAAAGAGGGTGACGCTGCCCCTGGTGGCGTTCCGGAAAGAGATGTTTTCGGAACACCGGGAGGGGACCCTGGCAGCGAACCCGCGAAAGGGCCCGTCAGCGGGGGAGGGTTTTCGGAACGCCCTGGGAAGACTTCACCAGCGCTTCGGCCGCGCCCGCCAGCACCTGGAGGTCAGGCTCGGTCGCCAGGAGGCGTTCGAGCGTTCCCGCACCCACCTTCAGCTGCCGCGCGGCCTCGCGCTTGCCGATCTGCTGTTCGACTAGCAGCGCGCGGGCCTCCAGCCATCGCTCCTCGAAGCCAGCGCGCGCGAGCACGCTCGGTCGCCCCAGCCGGCTGCCCTTCCGCCGTGCATTCTCCAGGCCTTCGAGCACGCGCTCCCGGGTCAGATCGCGCTCGAACTCTGCCACCGCAGCCAGGACGGTCATGAGCAGACGCCCGATGGGCGTCGTTGTGTCCAGCTCCGGTTGGCTGACGCAGACGAAGCCGACGCCTCGCGCCTCCCACTCCTTCAGCGTGTTCAGGCACTCGATCGTCGAACGCCACGCCCGGTCCAGCTTCCAGACCGCGACCAGATCTATCCGCCGATGCCGAGTGTCAGCGAGGAGTTCGCGCCAGCGCTTCCGCCGAGTGAAGTCGGCAGCCCGGGTGTAGTCCACGTACTCGTTGACGACCACCCATCCGCGGCGGGCCGCGTACTCCCGCATGGGCACGAGCTGAACTTCGGGATCCTGATTCTTGTCTCGGGTGCTGACCCTCGCGCTGAGTGCGACGCGGAGGCGCTGGTCGATCACCGCTCCTTAGCGAGGCTCTTATGGCCTGTCAAGCAGCGCCCCACAGGGTCGAGAGCGAAGGCCCCTGGCCAAGTCCGCTACGACCGCCTCGAGCCGATCGAGTCATTCCAAAGGCGCCCCAACAACTTCCATCTCACAGCGAGCAAACAAGGCGTTGATCAGCCCGAAATCCTGCAGCTGCTCGGCGGTAAGCAGGGCGAACTCGTCAAAAAACTCTTCAAGGCCTCCCGTAGGTTGGGCCACAATGAGGAAGCGCGCGACGGATTCCGTGGTGTTTTTCCAGCGGTGAGGTATCTTCCTCGGCGCGAGCAGACTCGAACCGGGCGTTAGGTGATATCGCTCGCCGCCGACCTCAAACAAAAGCTCCCCGCTGAGAACCCAGAACCACTCCTCCTGACTGTGATGGAGGTGCAGGGGGACGCCAAACCCAGCCGGCGCCAAGCTCTCAAACGCCGACCACGCGCCCGCCGTGTCCTTCCCCGACACCTTCGTCCAAACCTTTTCGGCCGAAGGCCTCATCGCCTCGCCCCAGCGATTCACGTCCGCCGAAGCGAAAACGGCCCGCGTGAGTGGTCCGTCGTTCGTGCTCGGATGAGCGGCACCAGGCGTACGGGACGGTTGCTGTTCCATGTCTCGTTCCTCCAGCCGAAGCGGTCCCGAGTGACCACCACGCTAACGTCCAACAGGTAGTCGATCCGCGTGGCGGCTGTGGATGTCTGGGGTTCCGCCCAGCATCGGGCTGCCTCCTTGGGCTCATGCAGCCGAAGGCCAGGCCAGTGGCGGTAGCGAACCTGGGTGTGAAGGCCCTCCAAGCTGACCCTCCGCCCCCTGCTCGTCGCCCACTAATTCAGTCCATTGCCACTGGGATCAATACTGCGTTACTGTATCCTTCATGGCACCCCCTGTCAAGCGGTCAAGGGGATACCGATCGGTTGTTCGGGCCGAGCAGGCCCAGCGCACCCGAGAGCGGATCGTGGAGGCAGCTCGCAGTCGGTTCCTCGAGCACGGATACGCAGGCACCAGCGTGGCCTCGATTGCAGAGGAAGCCACCGTAGCGCCCGAGACCGTCTACGACGTGTTCGGAACCAAGCGTCGGGTACTAGAGGCGGTCATTGAGGTTCGCATTGCCGGCCGCAGCGACGAACCGGCTGACTACCTCGAGCGCTCGTGGGTCAAATACATCCTCGCCATTGGAGAACTTCGCCTCCAGCTTCGGGAGTTCGTTCGGCACACCGCGGGCACGTTGTCGCGGGCGGCCTCTATCGACGCGGTGCTCCGTGACGCGGCTGGTTCTGACGCCGAGCTCGCCGAACTCCTCCAACAGCAACGCGACATCAGATTCGCCGCTCAGCGGCGCATCATGGGCGCCATCGCGGCTGGCCACCCGGGCTTCGATGCCACTGAGGCCGCCGCGACCTTCTCGGCTCTGACCAGCCCCGAGCTCCATCACTTGCTCACCGTCAGCCGAGGCTGGTCGCAAGACCGCTACGCGGATTGGCTGGAGAAGACCGTGATCGCGGCGCTCATCGGTGGTTGAAGGCAATCAATCGTCGCACCTCGACACCCCACTCGGCGTCCTGCCTCGACGTCTCCCGGATTAGCCGCCGGGCTTCCTCCGGCCGGAAACCCCGGCTGCTGATTGGACGGGCACCGCACTACAAGGCCTTCGACCCTCGATCACCGCTGCTTAGCGAGGCTCTTATAGCTGTCAGGCGACGTTTGTGGCAGGAATGGGCATCGATGGCACGTCCTGGAGGGCGCGGTAGACCTCTCGTGCGATGTGGCGTTTGAGGCAGCGGATGATCTCGGTCTTGGTCTTGCCAGCGGCGGTCCGGCGAGCGACGTACTCCCGGGTCCGCACCTCCCAAGCCATGCGATTAATCGCAAGGAGGTACAGGGCGCAGTTGGCCTCCCGGTTGCCGCCTCGGTTGAGGCGGTGGCGGTTGGTTCTTCCTGAAGATGCGGGAATCGGTGCCACACCGCAGAGATGAGCGAAAGCAGCCTCGCCCCGAAGCCGCTCGGGATTGTCGCCGGCGGCGATCAGGAGGCTGGCCGCGATCTCGGTGCCGACTCCCTTGAGCGCCAGGAGGCTGGGCGCCGCCTCGGTCACCAAACGGTCCAGCTGAAGATCCAAAGTGAGGATCTCAGCGCTGAGCTGCTTGTAGCGGAGCGCGATGGACTTCATGGCGAACCGTGTGGTTGCAAGCGGCGTGTCCGGGCAGGTGCCGGGGCGCCACTGGCTGACGGTGGCGACGAGCGCGGCGATGCCCAGCCTGCGCACGGTGCTCCTGAGTTCGTCCGGAGCGGTGACCACCAGGGCGTGGAGTTGGTTGGCGGCCTGGGTGCGAGCCTTGACCGCCGAGCGTCGGGCGACGCGAAGAGCACGAATCATCTCTACCCGGCCATCTCCCGACTTCGGACTCCCGAGAGCAGTGCCTGCTTGCACAGCCCGCGCCGCCGCCTCGGCGTCGACGGGATCCGACTTTCCTGCTCGCCTGCGAGTCTGGCGGTCGGGCCGGCTCACCTCGAGAACTGAATGACCATGGCTCCGAAGCCAGCGAGCGAGGCCCGCACCCAGGCTGCTGGTGCCTTCCATGCCTACCTGCCTAAGCGAGCCAAACCCGCGCACCCAGGTCTCCAGCTGGCCGTGACCAGCGGGCGTGGTCGGGAACATCAGCACGCCGAGACGGCGACCGAACTGGTCCAGGGCAACGGCGACGTGCTGATCCTGGTGAGTGTCGACTCCCAGCGTGATGAGGACCTCCGCCGACTCGGCTGTGGCCATCGAGCTACCCCCTGCGTCGTAGTCATGGCACG
>CATPBP010000238.1 GCA_955652675.1 Candidatus Dormiibacterota bacterium | reverse complement strand
GTGCTGGCCGACCTGGACCGGATGATCTCCGCCCTTATCAAGGAGAACCGCGAGCTTCATCGCCAGATCGACAAGCTCAGCAAGCAAGCTGTCGGCGCTGCCCCTGGGGCTGCCGAGCGCGCTCTGCGGTCCATCCAGCGCCGAATCAGCAGCGCCGTGGACAGCGGTACAACGGCGCGTCGCCGGCGCTCGGTCCCATTGGCGCCGGTGAGCAGGGCGCCGCGCAACATTACCGATCCGGAAGTGCTCGAGCGGCGGCGCCAAGCGCTGGCCCAGGCTAGTGCGGCCCGGGCAGCGAAGCGGGCAGGCGCTTAACCGTAAGATTGGCGAACTGCGCAGCCTTTTCGAGTTCGTGGCGTCAGACCCTTTGCCTTCGCCTCCCGCTTCCGGAACCAGCTTGACGCCGGCGCAAAACAGATCACGACCCCAGCCCGAGCGCGGTGACCGCGGCGGCAGTGAGGAGCAGGCCGACGCCACAGAGCACCCCGCTCGCGGCGGCCCAGATATCGGCTGCAGTGGTCAGCCCTCGGATGCGCTGGCCGCCGGAGACGAATATGGCTCCCGCACCGAGGAAGCCGACACCCGAAACGACCTGCGCGGCGATCCGGGTCGGGTCAGGACGGATCTGGCCTAGGCCTGGCAGAGACAGAACGCTGAAGCCAGCGATGGCAAATGCGCAGGAACCAAGCGCGACCAGCGCCAGCGTCCGAAGCCCGGCGTCTTTGTATCGGAAGGAGCGCTCCAATCCCACCACGGACCCGAGGCCGGTGGCCACGATGGCCCTGACGATCAACTGTCGTCCGGCCAGCCTGAAGCCTTCGCGGACCTGTACGACCGGTACGGAGAGCTCGCCACCGGCATGCAGGTCCTCGACGACGGCAGCCATGTCCAGCTGGCGCCGGAGAGGCGCTTTCACGACGCCGTGGCCCAGCTGGTCCAGCCCGAGCGGATGGCCCGGCTCACCCAGGAGCAGGCCGAGGTCCTGGCCGTCGTGATCATGGAGGGGATGGCGACGCGGCGGCGGATCGAGGAGGTCCGGGGCGCCGCGCAGCTCTCGATTGGGCCGGAAGGGCCGGTCTCGCTACCCCAGGACAGCTCGGAGACGTTGGCTTTGCTGCTCTCCCGCGGGTTGCTTTGTGCGAAGCGAGACGATCATGCGATGGGTCGACCGCTGGTCTACCGACCGACGCCGCGTCTATTACAACTCCTCAAGGCGGAGACGCTGGAGGAGCCCAAGCGGGCGATAGCGGGACCGGTCGAGCATCGGTCTCAGGCGGAGCCAACTCCAGGATCAACCAGCCCCCTTGGACGCCCATTCGTTTCTTTGGTCATCCATTGACCCAAAGGAGTGGCGTTTTCGCGTGGGGGTCGTCGACCTCCACCTCCGTGCCGTTCACGGTCAGCTTCAAGCGGATGATGATCGCCTCCACGGGCAACCGCTCGCATCCTTGAACCCCGTAGTCTGCGGGCGGGGCGTGCTAGGGGAGGAGCGCCGAGCTCGGGTCGGGCGGCAGTGCCTGGGCGAGCTTCGTGCGCGAGCTGATGCCGAGCTTGGCAAAGACCTTGCGGAGGTGGTACTCGACGGTGTGCTTGCTGATGAAGAGCCGCGCGCCGATTTCCGCATTGGAGAGGCCGTCGCGGGCGAGGCGCGCGATCTGCGCCTCTTGCGGGGTGAGGTCGCCTCTCGTCTCGACGGTGCGTTTGCGGGCGTACTCGCCGGTCGCCTCCAGCTCGACCCGCGAGCGCTCAGCGAACGCTTCCATCCCGAAGAGGGTGAAGTGCTCGTGGGCTGCCCGCAGTCGGCCTCGTGCATCAAGGCGTCGGCGTTGACGTCTCAGCCATTCGCCGTACAGAAGGTGAGCACGAGCGAGATCGACCGCCATCCGCGTTCGGCCGAGTCGATCAATCGCCTCGACGTAGAACTCCTCGGCTCGCTGATCGTCCGCCAAGAGCGCCTCCGAGCGCGCGGCGAGCCCGAGGGCCCAGTCCGTCCCGCTCGCTCTGGCCATTTCCGCGAGACGTGAGCAGATGTCGACGGCCAGCTCGGGTGTTCCGGCTCGGACCGTTGCCTCGATCAGCTCGACCATGCCCCAGTTCGACGTGCTGAGGTCGTGCGGATACTCGGCGACCCGAAGCGCCGCCACGCGAGCCTCGTCGTAGCGGCCGAGGCCGTTGTACAGGAGCGCCTGCGCCCAGTCGAGCACCGAGAGCCCGATCCCCTCGCCTCGCCGAGTCACGTCCTCGCGACTCTCGTCGATCAGAGAGATCGCCTCGGGCTCGCGTCCGCGCAGCGCGGCGAGTCCCACCGCACCGTACGGCGTCAGGTTGACGCCTGTCGCCTCGGTCGCCGCCTGGATCTCATCCAGGAGCGACGCCGCCGTCGTCAGCTCGCCCGCGAAGAGATGCGCGTAGACACGCTGGCTCAGCGCGAGCGGAAGCTCGCCGAGCGCGCCGGTCTCCCGGGCGATCCGGACGTGTCGTTCCGAGATCGCCTCCCAGCGCGCGTCGCCCCAGAGGTGGACGGACGAGATGGCCGCGAGCCACTTCCAACGCAGTTGCTCGCTCGCGGGCATGTTGCCGCCGTCGGATTCTTTCTCCGACCGGCGCAGGATCGGGACGGCAGTCTCGTAGCCGTCGCAGAAAAAGGTCGCGAGTCCGTCGAGCAACAACTCGAGACCGCCGAGGACGGGCGGCCGCGGCGCTGCCTTCGCGGCCAGCGCCACGTCGAGCGCGCTTGCACCCGGCGCCGCTAGACGTCCTGCGAACATCGCCGCCGACAGAGCCTCGAGATACGTCTCGCACGCGAGTGCTGGAGAGAGCGGCGCGAGCCGGCGGGCGGCCCGGAGCAGCATCGTGGGCGCATCGCTGCCGTGCGTGGAGACGAATGCGATTTGCGCGCGCAGCAATTCGACTCGGGCGCGGTCGAGCTCGCCGAGCGCGCCGATCTCCGTTGAGGCGAGCAGACGGAGCGCGTCGTCGAGTGCGCCCGCCCGGAATTTTGTCTGAGCCGCGACCAGCGCGCGCTGCGCACGGCTTACGGTGGCGGGTGTCAGTGCGGCCGCGCGTTCGAGGAAGGCGGCAGCTGCAGCGAAGCCTCCGCGCGCCTGCGCCCGCGCCGCGGAGCGCTCGAGCTCGCCGGCCAGCTCTTCGTCGGGCACAGACGCCGCCTGCGCACGGTGCCACGCGCGCCGATCCGGGTCGATCTGCGGATCGGTTGCGTCCGCAAGCGCGCGGTGAGCCTCGCGCCGCTCCTTCGGCTCGGCCGCCCCGTACACCGCGGAGCGCACAAGCGGATGCCGGAACACCACCGCACCGTCCAGCGTCAGCAAGCCTTCCGACTCCGCTGCGTGCGCAGCCGTCTCCGGGATCTCAAGCTGCTGCGCGGCACGCCACAGAAGCGCAGGGTCGCCGACCGGTTCCGCGGCCGCCAGGAGCAGCAACCGCCGCGCGTCGCGCGGCAGCCGCGCCAGCCGCCGCGTGAAGCTCTGCTCGATCCCGATGGACAGAGGCAGCGCCGCAGGCAGGCCGAAACCACCCGCGAGCTGGGCGGGCGTCAGCCCGCGCGGAAGCTCGAGGAGCGCGAGCGGATTCCCGCCTGTCTCGGCGATGATCTGCTCGAGCACGGCCTCGTCGAGCCGCGCCGCGAGGACGGACTCCAACAGCGCCCGGGCATCCCGGCGGCCCAACGGCTCCACGTGGAGCTGCGGGAAGCGGGCCAATCCACTGCCTAGCTCACGCGTCGCGAAGGCGAGCGCGATCCTTTCCGCCAGCAGGCGGCGCGCCACGAACGCGAGCGCTCGCGCCGAGGCGTCGTCGAGCCACTGCGCGTCGTCGACGACGCACAGTAGGGGCTGCTGCTCAGCAGCATCGGAGAGGAGGCCGAGAACTGCGAGCCCGACGAGCAATGGGCTCGGCGCCGGCCCGCCGCTAAGGCCGAAGGCGACGCCGATCGCGTCACGCTGCGGATCAGGGAGACGGTCGCTGAACTCGAGAATCGGCGAACAGAGCTGCTGCAGCGCCGCGTAGTCGAGCTTCATCTCCCCCTCGACGCCCGCAGTCCGGACGACGCGAAAATCCTCGCCCGACTCGACCGCGTACTCGAGCAGCGCTGTCTTGCCGACTCCGGGCTCCCCATGCACTACGAGGACGGAGCCATGACCGTTCCGCGCCGTACCCAGTAGCCGCTCTAGCACCGCGCGCTCGCGTTGCCTGCCGAGCAACCGCCCTGCCTGCACCCTCACGACCATCCCGGGAGCATGCCACCAGGGTCACGGACTACGGGTTTCAGGGATTCGATTGCCAGACCGCCGCGGCCACGATCCAGGCATTGAACGAGACAACCACAGTGGACCAACGCGTCGCAACCGTCCGCGAGTTCGTTGCCTCCGTCTTCAACGGGCACGAGCCAGACCTCGCCCGCGAGTACATGACCCCCGACGTCGTGTGGCACGGGAACACGGTGGGCACCATCGCCGGCGTTGACACCGTCGTCGCCGTCCTCGGCGGGTTCATCGGTGCGTTGCCCGACATTCACGCCGAGGAGCAGGACGTGATCGCGAGCGACGATCTCGTCGCGGTGCGACTGGTCGTCAGCGCGACTCAGACCGGACCTGCTCGGGATTCCCGCGAGCGGCCGCGCCGTCCGGTGGGACGCGGTCGACATCTACAGGGTCACCGACGACGGAAAGATCAGCGAGCAGTGGGCCTTCGAGGACATGGCTGCCATCGGCAGCCAGCTCGGCGCGTTCACGCTGCCATGGGAGGACTGAAGCGATGAGCACAACAGATACATCCGCACTTCCAGACTACGCGCCGGTCCCCCGCTCGGCGCTCGGCCCCGCGCTCAACGAGCAGGGCTACTACGTCAGCCGCGTCGAGCGGAACCTCTACTGGATCACCGACGGCACCTACCAGTCCGCGTTCCTGACGACCTCGGACGGCGTCGTCCTCCTCGACGCCCCGCCGACCATCGGCCACAACATCCAGCGCGCTGTCGACGAGATCGCGTCGGCGAACGGCGTCAGCAACAAGGTGACCCACCTCATCTACTCGCACCACCATGCCGACCACGCCGGCGCGTCCTCGCTGTTCGACAAGAACGTCACCCGCATCGGACACGAGGAGACCCGGCGCCTCCTGTTGCGCGACGACGATCCGGCCAGGCCGCCGAACGAAGAGACGTTCCAGGACCACCGCACCCTGGAGATCGGCGGCGAGCGCATCGACCTGGCCTGGCACGGCGCCAACCATTCGCCCGACAACATCATCATCCACCTGCCCGATCACAACACGCTGATGCTCATCGACATCGTCAATCCCGGCTGGGCACCGGTGTACGTCTCCAACCTGACCGAGGACATCCCCGGCTACATCGAGGCTCCGGCGAACGCACTCGCGTACTCGTGGAAGCACTTCATCGGCGGCCACCTCGGTCGCCTCGGCACCCGCGACGACGTGACGTTGCACCAGCAGTACATGGCCGACATCTCCGAGAGCTCGAGGAAGGCCATCGACACCGTCGACCCGACGCGCTACTTCGTGAAGTACGGAGAGAACATGTGGGCGGCGGTGAAGGGCTATCTCGACGAGGTCACGGCGGTCGCAGCTGCGCCCGTCATCGAGAAGTACACGGGCGTGCTCGCGGCCGCGGACGTTTTCACCGAGAGCACGACGTTCTGGGTGATGGAGTCGATCCGGCTCGACCTCGGCTACGGCTCCCAGGTGCATCCCTGATGGCGAGCCTCCCGGTACGCGATCCGGTCGGCGATCACGTGCTCACGCCGCAGAACTCGGTGCTCGTGGTGATCGACTACCAGCCGTCCCACGCAGGGGTCCGGTCGATCGATCGCGACCTGCTGCTCGAGAACATCGTCTCGACCGTGGAGACCGCGAAGGCGTTCGACATGCCGATCGTCCATTCGACGATCAAGGTCGCAACTGGACGCGGGCAGCCATCTCCGATGTCCCAGTCACGCTCGATGTCACCCCAGGCGTCCCGCACGTCTTCCAAGCGTATGCGGGCCTCCTCGATGAGGCAGGAGCGGCGCTCGACCGGGCATCAGACTTTTTGAAGGCTCAACTTGCCCACTAGCCGAGCGACGCCCAAACAGCCTGACCCGGCGAGCTAGGTGCGGAAAGGCTGACGTGCCATCCCGGGTCGCCGCGATCCCTGACACCGGGCAGACCACCGACCAGAGAAGCTACGGGAGCACGACATGACCGAGACGACCGATTGGAACTCGAAGACCATCGCGGAGTTCCGCGCCAACAAGGGCCGCGTCGGCGGCCCCTTCGAAGGCGCGCCGATGGTCCTGGTGCACCACCGCGGTCGCAAGAGCGGCCGCGAGTACGTCAACCCGATGATGTACCTCCCGCACGACGCCGACGACAACATCATCTACGTGTTCGCCACCAAGGCGGGCGCTCCCACCAACCCCGACTCGTACTACAACCTCACCGCCGGCGAGGGCAGCGTCGAACGCGGAACCGAGTCCTACAAGGTCACCGTCCGCGAGCTGACCGGCGCCGAACGCGACCGCGTCTACGCCGAACAAGCCCGCCGCTACACCGGCTTCGCCGACTACGAGCGGCAAACCGCTGGCATCCGAACCATCCCCGTGCTCGAGCTCACGCGCGCGTAGGCCACCTCGAACGTCCTATCAGTCTTCGGCGCCGAGCAACCGTTCAAGGCGAACGATCGGTAGCGCCGGCGCCATCAAGCGCCGCGCGGGCGCAGCGGGACAGTGTAAGACTTAGACCCGACGCCTGGAGGCCTTTTCAGGTAGCGAGCGGCGGCGCCATTCTGTTGGTGCTTGAAACCTTCAGAAGGAGGCGCCGCCTTGACCAATGATGATGTCATCCACCGCAGCCGACTCCGTCTCTTCGCGCTGGCCAGAGAGATGGGCAGCGTGCGCGCCGCTTGCCGGCTGTTGGGCGTTCACCACTCGACCTACTACCGCTGGCGACGCCAGCTGGTGCGCTTCGGACCAGAACTGCTGCGGCCGCGGGAGCGCCGCCAGCCTCGGATGCCGAATGCGATTCCGCCCATGGTCGAGCAACGCATCCTGGCCCTGGCCCTGGCCTATCCGGGCTGGGGTCCGACCGCGTACGGGGCGTAATCGCACTCAAAAACCGCTGAGGGCAACCTCGTGCGGGTTCGACTCCCGCTCTCGGCACCAGAATTTCGAGTTCGGATCGATCGGATTGCTGTATGACCGACCCCGCAGGGCGGCCACCTCGGCGACTCGCTGACAGCAGTTTGGTATTCGGAGATGCCCAATGGACCGGTGCCAGATCGCGCGGCTGCCGACGCCCTGTAGCCGTTACTTCTGCGGTCAGGAGCCCTTCGGTGGCGAGGAGAGGGCTCTCGGTCCGCCCCTTCCTCGGTGGTCTGGGTGGTAGAACTCGCCGTGACGTCACAGCTCGGGCTTCAGCTAGGGGCTGGATTGCCGCGGCCTCCGCTGACCTCGAAGCGCGCGGCCTCAGTTGTCCTCGTCGAGGACGTCGTGCAGTTTGCGGGCGAAGGCTTCTGGTTGGCCGGGGTATCCGAACTCGCCGCCCATGAAGCCGCCGTGATGGCTGGGGAACACCGTCGCCTGCTGACCAAGCAGTTCGGCAGTGGCCACCGACGTGCGTCCGGTGAAGGTGCCCATGGACTCCTCGCCGACCGCGATCACGATCCGTGTGGGCGCCGCGCCCAGGGCGTCGAAGTCGGGTCGATAGCCGCTGATCGCCCAGGACCGGTCGGAAAGCAGCGGGTCGCCACGGGCGCCGTCATCCTCGGTCATCATCCCGAATTGGGCGGGATCCGGTGCAGGCGTGGCGAAGTAATCGTCAGTGAATTCACCTTGCCACGATGTCATCGCGATGAATGCCGCCATTCCGGCGCCCGACCCCCTGGCCTCGTAGGCGTCCCGAAAGCCGGCGCGGGCGCGCTCGGCCGCCTCCGCGTCCGGAAGCACCGGGATGAGGGGCGGCTCGTGTGCAACAAGTGTGGTCACGTCGTTGGGGTACGCCGCCACGAGTGCGAGCGCGGTGACCGCGCCGCCGCTGCTCGCGAACATCTCGACAGGACCGACACCGAGAGCTCTGATGACGGCGTGCACATCGCCTGCCTGCACAGTGGGCGCGTTGTCGACCCGGCCGTCCTTGCGGACGCTGCGGCCGAGACCACGCGGATCATAGGTGATCACGGTGCGGTCGCGGAAGTGCGACGCCAACGTGCTGAAGCCGCTGGCGTCCATGGGCTGGCCGATCATGAATAGCGGTGGGCGTCCGTCGGCGGTGGGTAGGGGGCCGTGGACGTCGTAGACGATGTCGGCGTCGGTGGTCTCGAGCTTGTGTGTCGTCATAGCAGTATTGACGTCCCCCTGGTTGAGAAGTCATCGGAATCTGCGCGAGCGGTCGCGGCATGCGGCTGCCGTTGACGGCGGATCGTCCGTGAACAGCTATTCACACTAGGCCGTCCCGGACTCCGAAATGCCTTGCTCAGAAGGCCCAGGAGCTGCTCCTGCTCATCCGGCGCCAGCCGGCTTGGCGAATCGGGAGGGTGGGAGAGACTTTCGTCCAGCTCGCGCTCCGTCCGGTGTTCGGTTAGGCCGAGCATCGCGTCGCGGCCGTGTCACCAGCCGCAAGATAGCCGTGGTACGCCTTA
Source organism: Candidatus Dormiibacterota bacterium (assembly GCA_955652675.1). Lineage (GTDB taxonomy): Bacteria > Chloroflexota > Dormibacteria > Dormibacterales > Dormibacteraceae > Nephthysia. Next base: position 9,134 of record CATPBP010000238.1, on the reverse strand, counting down.
CATGCCCCTAGCCGCTCCGGCCCCGCTACTTGCAGCAATTGGACGCCTCGCGGAGGTCGCCGCCGCTCCCAGGGCCGCTTGCACTCCAGGACCGCTTCCCAGACACTCGTAAGATCTAGCCTTTGGTGAACGGTTCCCGGGAGATTCTCGAGTGAAGGTTGCGATCATCGGCGGAGGAATCGGCGGCATGAGTCTGGCGTTGTCGTTGGTCGCAGCCGGAGTGGACGATATCGACATCTACGAGTCAGCCCCTGGCGTGAGGGAGTTGGGAGTTGGCATCAACGTCCTGCCCCACGCGATCCGGGAGCTGACCGAGCTTGGCCTCCTCGATCAGCTGTCCGCCGTCGGCATCCCCACCGCCGATTTCACCTATTTCTCGAGACTCGGGCAACGGATCTGGGAGGAGCCGCTCGGCCTGGCTGCCGGGTACCGGTGGCCTCAGTTCTCTATTCATCGCGGAGAGCTGCTCGGGGTCCTTCATCGCGCAGTTGTGGACAGGCTTGGTGCACACCGTGTCCACACCGGCCATCATCTTGCCCGCTTCGAGCAGCCGCCCGGCCACGGCGTATCGGCAGACTTTGTCGAGCGCGAGACGAGCGCTCCGGTTTGTCGGGTTGAGGCCGACCTGTTGGTGGGCTGTGACGGGATCCACTCGGTTGTCCGGCGAGCTCTCTGTCCGGCAGAAGGGCCTCCGAAGTGGAACGGCGTAGTGATGTGGCGAGGAGCAACGATCGGCAAGCCATTCCTGTCTGGGCGCTCAATGGTCAACATCGGGTCGAGCAGGCAACGGGCTGTGGTTTACCCGATCTCACGCGCGGACGAAGAGAAGGGACAGGCGCTGATCAACTGGGTTGCGACTGTCAAACTCGCCGCGACACCTGGTATGCCACCGCAAGATTGGACCCACGTCGTCCGGCGTGAAGAAGTTCTGGCAGCCTTCGCTTCGTTCAGCTTCGACTTTCTGGATGTAGCCGCCCTGATCCGCGACGCGGAACTCATCTACCAGTACCCGATGGTCGACCGGGACCCGCTCAGGTCATGGAATTCCGGACGTGTGACGCTCCTCGGCGACGCCGCCCATCCAATGCACCCGGTCGGAGGAAACGGCGCTTCACAGGCGATCCTGGACGCGCGAGTTCTTGCCCGTGAGCTCGCGTTGCAGGGCTCGATGGCCGCTGCGGTCGCCGCCTACGACAACGAGCGCCGGCCGGCGACCGCAGCGCTTGTCCAGTCGAACCGCCGGGCAGGTCCTCATCGATGTCAGGACCTGGTGGACGAGCGGGCACCGAGTGGTTTCACCGAGCTTTCTGACGTCGTCAGCCAACAGGAGCTGCAAGAGATTGCCGACGACTACAAGCAGATCGCCGGATTCGAGATGGAAGAGCTCAACAATCGACCGTCACGTTCGGTCGGGCTCGCGACGCCCTAGCGCAACTTGGGGACTGCGGCGAGCAACTCGCCAATCCTGGATTGAGTTGGTTCGAGCGGAACCCGGTGACCGCGCAACCCACGCACGCAGCCAGGCCGCCGGTCCAGTTCTCGGCGGGAGGTGTGAGCTCGCTGCCGCCGGATTTCAGCTGCCGGCAGTCAGTATCTTCTCCCGCACTTCAGCGAAGACGGGGAGGGCTCGGTCGATCATGTCGTCGGTGGCGGTCAGCGAGATCCTGAAGTGCGCAGGCATCTCGACCGCCGTTCCGGGCAGCACGAACACGTCCCGCTCCTCCAGCCTGGCGGCGAACGCTCGGGAGTCGGGCACCGGAGAGCGCGGGAGCAAGTAGAACGTGGCCTCGGGGACGTGCAGCTCGTAGCCCATCTCACGCAGCGCCTCCACGTAGCCGGTGACGACCGAGAGTCCTTCGTAGGTGAGGCGGCCGAGGAGCAGGGCATCAGCCGCGTTCAGTAGCTCGCTCGCGTAGCGCATGTGCTCGTCATCGAGGCAGGGGTGGGCCCAGGCGTCGGGTGAGCCGATCTCGCTGCCGAAAGTGACGTGGGTCGCCTCAACCAGCTTGCTCATCGCTTCTCCTATCGTGTGAGGCGCCACGCCCTTCACCCGCCATACGCTCCTCGGCGATCTCTGTGAGCCGGTCCCAGGCCGGCGACGACACGCCGGTCGATGTCGCCAGCAGCTGGGCGATCGTCGGATCCCGAAATGGCCGTTCTTCTCCCTCAGATCCGCTGATTTGGGCGGCGAGCCACCGCACGGTGCGATCGGCCAACTCGTATAGCCGAGGGTCGTCGGGCGACCATTCAAACGCCGCGTCGTACTCAAGGTAGATGGCGCGGAACTCTGGATCGCTGAAAGCGTCGCGCTTGTCGGCTATAAAGATGGCCGCCGCCTTCGGTGAAACTGACTGCAGCAGGATCCAGCCGTCGCGCTCCACCTGAACCGAACGCTGGCTCATGCCCAGCTCGTGGAGTTGGTCAAGGTAATCGGCGACCTCTTCGGAGACGAACAGCCGGTCGCCGCTCCTGAGGCGGGCAATCCGCTCTCGGGTGCGGAGGAGTTCCTCGGCCCGTTCCTTCAGATTGGCGTCGATCTCGACCAGGGCCGCGGCGAAGCTGTCGGGGTCGGCGGCGAGCAACTCCTTGACGCGGTCGAGCGGCACGCCGGCCCTCGCGAGCGTCGCGATCTTGATCAGTTTGATTGCATGCTCGGCCGTGTAGCGCCTGTAGCCGGAAGAGTCACGCGCTGGCTCCTCGAGCAAGCCGCGCTGGTGGTAATGGCGGACGGCCTTGATCGTCACGCCCGCGTAGGCAGCGAGCTGACCGATCGTGATCATGACCCTGGGTCTCCCTTCGACCAAATTCGTCGTGTCATTGGGGACCGCGGGCGGAAGGCGGCCTGGGACCAGAGGTAGCCGGCCAGCGCAATGGCCGCGCACCACGCCAGGGCCAGATAGGCGCTGTCGCCGACCGGCGCGCCTGTCAGCAGCGCGCGCAGGCTGTCCACCACCGCGGTGAACGGCTGGTTCGCGGCGAACCAGCGCACGCCGGCAGGCATTGAGTCGGCCGGCACGAAAGTGCTGGACAGGAATGGAAGCAGGAACGACAGGGGTAGGGTTGAGCCGTTTGCGCCAGCGACGCTCTTCGTGACCAGGCCGATCGCCGCGGACAGCCAAGCCAGGGCAAATGAGAACGCCGCGACGATTCCGACGACAGCGAACCAGTCCGCGATCGAGGCCTTTGGCCGGAATCCGAGCAGGAGCGCCACCCCGGTGACAGCGGCGGTGGCGACAAGCATGCGGAGGACGCTGACGCCGACATGTCCAGCCAGCAGCGCACCGCGAGTGACCGCCATCGTGCGGATCCGGTCGACAAAGCCACCAGTCATGTCCATGGATACATTGATCGCCGTGGGCCCGCAGCCCCCCGCTACCGTCATCACGAGGATGCCGGGCACGAGATAGTCGACATACGGTGCTCCTCGCGCCACGTCACCGAGCCCGTGGCCGAGCGTCCCACCGAGGATGTAGTCGAACAACAAAAGCATTACGACCGGCACGAGTATCGCGCTCACGATTAGCAAGCGGAGGAGCCGGATGCTGTGCTTGATTTCCCGCCAAAGCATGGTGGCGGAGTCCTGAGCGGCGATGGTCAAGGCGCTCATTGGCTCTTCTCCTTAGAAGCACTGCCGGTCACGGCAAAGAACACGTCGTCGAGGTCCGGTGTGTGGATGGACAGGTCCTCCACAGCAACGTCGTCGCCGAGGCGGGCGAGCACGTCGCGCAGCGATCGGATGCCACGTTCGTTCGGCACCCGCAGTACCAGCTCCTCGTCGTCGCGCGTGCCTTCGGGCATTAGTCGCGCAGCCTCGGCGAGCGAGGCAGAGTCGGCGAAGCGCAGTCGGATGTGCGCGCCTGGGATCCGCCGTTTCAGTTCCTCGGGAGTGCCCTCGGCGACGATGCGGCCATGGTCCAGCACGGCAATGCGGTCGGCGAGGTGGTCGGCCTCCTCAAGGTACTGGGTGGTCAGCACGATGGTGACGCCCTCGCGTACAAGCTCGCGGATGACCTGCCACATTGTTTGGCGGCTCCGCGGGTCAAGGCCGGTGGTCGGCTCATCGAGGAAGATCAGCCGTGGCCACCCCATCAGGGTCATAGCGAGATCGAGGCGCCGCTTCATTCCTCCGGAGTAGGTGGCCGGCGTCTGACGCGCCGCCTCGACGAGGTCGAAGCGTTCAAGCAATTCAGTGGCTCGCGCCCGCCGCTCGGTCGCCCGCAGGTGAAGTAGGCGCCCCATGAGAACCAGGTTCTCTTCGCCTGTCAGCAGATCGTCGACTGCGGAGAACTGCCCGGTGACACCGATCACCCTCCGCACCGCGCCGGCTTCGCCGCGCAGGTTGAAGCCCATGACGGTGGCCTTGCCGGCGTCCGCCGGAATCAGGGTGGAGAGTATCCGTACGATCGTGGTCTTGCCGGCCCCGTTCGGCCCGAGCAATGCGAAGACCTCGCCTTCGCCGATGGTGAGGTCGACGCCGTCGAGGACGACCTTCTCCCCGTACGCCTTGCGCAAGCCGGTAACGGAAACCGCGGTGCGGGTCGCCTGGTTGGTGACTGCGTTCATGTGCCAGATGCTCGAACCTTGACCTTAGGTCAATGTCAAGTCCCTAGCGCAAATCGCTTGTGTCCCACGTAGCACGTACCTGGCCAGCCGTGACCGGCTCGCCGACCAAGCTGCTCAGCCTGGTCGCCGCCTGCCCGGCGATGGATCCAGCTGGCCTCCGCTAGCTTTTCGCCCAAATGCTTCAACGCAGCAGTTAACGAGGACCTTGGCGACCTGCCTCCACATGGCCCTCAGACTGCCCTCTGGCCGGCCGCACCATTGATGACGGTCTAGCGCGTCGTTCGGCGTCGCACTGATAGTGACCCCGACTCGGCCGTGCACGGGCCCCTGTCGAGGCCGTCGAGGATCAGATCGAGACCAAACCCGAACTCGTCCCCGTAGTTGTAGCCGGGCTTCACCGCGTGCTCGACGATGAACTCGGCCAGGTAAGGATAGGTATCGGCGGGGAGTTCGCGGAGGATGCTGCTGCCCACCTCTGCAACCTGGTCGGCGCCGTCGAGTGGCAACGACTGCTCGTTCAGCGTGAAGCCGTAGACATAGCTGTCCAGTATCGAGTAGGCGTGGGCAGCCATCTCGATCGAGAACCCGGCCTGCCGAAGACTCCCCAGCACCTCATCGTGGTGTCGCAATGTCGCGGGACCGGGTTGGACCCGCGACTCCATGAGGCCGATCGCCCAGGGGTGGCGGAGCAAAGCCTCGCGGGCCGAGATCGCCCGCCGGCGCATGGCCGCCTTCCAGTCAGCTTGGCCGGAAGGCAGGTCGATCTCGCTGAAGACGACGTCGACGATGCCGTCCAGGATCTCGTCCTTGTTGGCCACATGGTGGTAGAGCGACATGGCCTCGACCCCGAGCTCCAGGGCGAGCTTGCGCATGCTGAGCGAGCCGAGGCCGCCGCGGTCGGCAAGGGCGACGGCCGCGCCCAGCACCCGCTGCTTGTTCAGCGGGATGCGGGCTTCTGGGATCGGGTTGGTCTGACTTGCCATCTCGCGTGCTTTCATGATTCAGGGGGCGTACGCCGTAAGCCTAGCTTGACAATCTTACGCTGTATGGCTAGCCTTACATCGTAAGGACCTCCGAGGGCCGGAGGGCATCGAGGAGGATCGAGTGATCGCGCCCCCCTGGGCAGGTCCATCTTCCGGGCGAGGAGAACACGAACATGGATACACAGCGCGAGATGACTTCCGGCCGCATGGCTTCGGTTGCGGTCGACGACGGACCCGCGAGCGCGACCGCGGCGGCCGGAGAGACCACGATGAAGGCGATCGTCCAAGACAGGTATGGCTCCTCGGAGGTCCTGGAACTGCGGGACATCGACCAGCCCGAGATCGGAGACGACGAGGTGCTGGTCCGAGTTCGAGCGGCCGCCCTCAACCCCGGTGACTGGGCGATCATGAGCGGCCTGCCCTACATCGCCCGCCCGGTGTATGGGCTGCGCAAGCCAAAGAACGCTGTCCGAGGCCAGGATGTGGCGGGGGAGGTGGAGGCCGTCGGCGCGAGCGTGACGCGCTTTCGGCCAGGTGACGAGGTCTTCGGCTGGTGCAAGGATCTGGGCGGCGCCTGTGCCGAGCATGCGTCCGTCTTCGAAAAGGCGCTGGAGCAGAAGCCGGCCAACCTCACGTTCGAGCAAGCCGCGGCCGTTCCCACGGCCGGCACAGTGGCCCTCGAGGCGCTTCGCGACGTTCGAGCCGGGCAGAAGGTCCTGGTCAACGGTGCCTCGGGAGGCATCGGCAGCTTCGCGGTGCAGATTGCGAAGTCGCTGGGAGCGCACGTGACCGGCGTCTGCAGCACGCGAAACGTGGACCTGATCCGATCGATCGGAGCAGACCAGGTCATCGACTACACCAAAGAGAACTTCACACAGACGGGGCAGCGTTACGACTTTATCCTGGATAACGTCGCGGACCGCTCGTTGTCAGACCTGCGACGTGCGCTCACCCCGAAGGGAACGCTCGTGCCGAACGGCGGAGGGTTCGACAATCACTGGTTCGCAAGCGGTGGTCGCGTTGTGAGGGCGAAGGTCCTGTCACGATTCGGGAGCCAGACGCTGCGGCCGTTCATCATGTCGCAAAAGCTTGAGGCTCTGGTCGCCCTGAAGGCCTTGATCGAAGCCGGCAAGATCACACCGGTCATCGGTCGAACGTACCCGCTGAGCGAGACTCCTCAGGCGATCGATCACGTCGGACTGGGCCACGCTCGCGGCAAGGTCGTCATCACCGTCTGAGCAGACCTAGTACGGTTTGGCGGTTAAGTCAGGCGATTCTGGGGGAGGCTCTCGCGGCGGGGGCCTTCCCCGATCAGGCTCTTGAGCGACTTCAACGTATTCAAATCAAGGAGAACCGGGAGCTTCATCGACAGATCGACAAGCTGAGCAAGCGAACCGTTGGGAAGCCTCGGGAACCGCGGAGCGGGCCTTGCGGTCGCTCGAGCGCCGTGTCCGGGGCAGTCTGGACGGCGACACGGCGGTCGGTCGGAGGCGTTCGGCAGGAGCGACCTCCACGCCCAGACGCAAGGTGATGGATCCTGAACTGCTGGAGCGGCGTCGGCAGGCGTTGGCTAAGGCAAGAGAGGTTCGGGCGGCGAAGCGGATGGCAGCTCAACCGTAAGTCGGCGAGATGCTTCTATGAGAACAGTTGGTGAACGTCGCCCGCAGTCCGCCATAGCCCACCTCCTCACTAAGAACGCTTAATGAGAGTTGGATGGTTGCGATAAGGGGCGGGAACACCAGCACGAGGACCGAGGGCCGCGCGGTTACAGCAACCCCGGGAGACAAGCAGAGCCAAGGTCTCCGAGGTGTCGCAAGGCAGCTAGACGGGCCCCTCGCGGCCAGCAGCGCTGCTCCCGCTCCTGTCGAGGACCCAGCGGCTCAGCCCGGCGAGCGTTCGCTGGGCGGCGTCGAGAGTCGTTCGGCGAGCGCCTCCCTCAGAATCGCGGCCGCCCGGTCCATACGCTCAGCCGTAGGCTCGACGTCGCCCCAACCGCTCAGCTCGCGCTGACCCCACGTGGCCCACGCCTCGAGCATCACGTTGAAATCCCACAGGAAGCGAAATGTCAGCGCGCTGATGTGACCGCGCTCCGGGGGAACGCCTTCAACGAGATACTCCTGCGCGATCGACGTACCCCATCGCAGGTTGGCCTGCGCTTGCGCCTGCACGTTCTGGATGGCGTTGCGCAGGTCCTCGATCGTGCCGAACCGACCGAACCAGACCCGCAGGAGGGCTTCGCTCTCCAGCTCGATCGGTGCGATAGTTCGCGTCCCGAGCCATCGCTGGAGCGCTTCCTCGCCCCGGGGACTGATCTGATATCGCGTCCGCGGCCGGCGTCCCACCGACTCGTGTGTGGCGCGTGCCAGGCCCAGGGAGGCCAGCAGCTTGGGCGCTTCGTAGAGCTTGCTGGCAGCGCGCGGCCAGAAGAATCGAAGCGTCCGCTCCATCTGCCGCGTGAGCTCGTACGCCGACTGCGCGCCCATGGCAAGCAGGCCGAGGATCGCGTAAGCGGAGGAGTTGAGCGCCTCCCGGCCATCTTCATTCAGCCTTGACACAATACTCCCAAAGGGACTATAACCCAGACGTCCCACTTACACCGCAGGGCAAGGGCCAGGAGCAGATCATGAACCAGGCGAGGGTTAACGGCCGGACGATGGCCTATCACCAGGTGGGCTCGGGGGATCCGGTGGTGCTCCTACATGCGGGCTTCGTGGCTGACAGCATGGTTCCTCTTCTCGGCCGGCCCGAGCTTGCGGGGTTTCGGCTGATCGCTCCCCACCGCCGCGGATACGGGCGGAGCGAACCAGCACAGCCCCCGGTGGCGATGCGCGATCTCGCGATGGATGTCCTGGGCCTCCTGGACACGCTCGAGGTCGATCGAGGGCACCTCGTCGGTCACTCCTTCGGCGCAAACGTGGCTCTCGAAGCCGCACGAGTCGGCCCGGACCGAGTCGTTTCGCTGACACTCCTCGAGCCGCCGCTCGGCTTCTACCTGTCCCCGGAAGCGACGGACTACCTAATGGCTGTCGTCGGTGCGGCCATGCAGCAGTTCGCGGCTGGAGATCTCGGAGCTGCCGTCACCACCTGGCTGGACGGGGCCTTCGGACCCGGCTGGCAAGCGATTATCGAGAGAGTGCTGCCGGGCGCGGTCGCTCAGGCGGCGCATGACGCGCCAGCCGCGCTCGGGGTCGAGGCGGCGGCACTCCAGGTCTGGCCGTTCGGACCGGACCAACTGCGGGAGATTCGTATACCAATGCTCTCGGTCGTCCATGCCGACCCCGCGTGGTCCGGTTTCCAGGAGATCCACACGGCCCTGCTCGGCGTCGGGGCGGAGGCGCTCCAGGTTGACCTGCCTTCGCACCTGCTGCAGATCATCGATCCCGCACCGGTGGCTCGCGGAGTGACAGACTTTCTAACTCGCCATTCCCTTAGCGTCCGAGCCCGCAGCCGAACTTGACCCTGGAGCCACCGGCGATCCGAAGTAGGGCGAGGTGATCGAGACTACGAGCACCTGAGCTTGGGAGGAAGCCGGGACGGCGTCGCCGAGTTGCGATCGAGCCGTGGTGCGGCACCATCCGGTCGCGAGCG
>CATPBP010000237.1 GCA_955652675.1 Candidatus Dormiibacterota bacterium | reverse complement strand
GTCGACATGGCGCCGGGGATCGAGATCGAGCTCCTGGAGGTGCCGTCCGAGCACGGGCCCAAGGGCGCACGCGGAATCGGAGAGCCGCCGGTGGTGCCGGTCGTCGCCGCGCTCGCCAACGCGATCCGTGACGCGACTGGAGTCCGTCTCACCAGCGCTCCCTTCCATCCGGAGGCGCTGGCGGGCTACCCGCTTGCGGCACGCGGGAGCCGGTCTGTCGAGCTCCGATCTATGAACTCGTAGGGGTAGGGCGTCTCCACAGCGCTCACCTGATCGAGCTGCGCGACCTCCTCCTCCGTGAGCTCCCAATCCAGGCAGCCGAGATTGTCCTCCAGCTGCTCGACCGACCGCGCTCCCAAGATCGGAGCCGTGACCGCTGGATTGGCGCGCAGCCAGTTGAGGGCCACCTGGCCGGCGCTGACGCCGTGCCGCTCGGCGATCTCCCTTACGGCCTGGACCACTGCCCAGGTTCTCTCTTCGGCGCGCTTGGCCCAGGCCTCGGACTGCTCCGGCGTGGCCGTCTCCACCCTGGAGCCGGCGGCCGGCCCGGAGCGGCTGTGCTTGCCGGTCAGCCAGCCGCCGGCCAGCGGGCCCCAGGGAATCACCCCGAGCCCGTGCTCGCGGCAGAGGGGAAGCAGCTCCCACTCGGTGCTCCGGGTGAGGAGGTTGTACTGGGGCTGAAGGCTCGAGAACGGCTCCCAGCCGTGGGCTGCCGCGAGCTGCATCGCGCGCTCCAGCTGCCAGCCGGTCAGGTTGGAGGCACCCAGATAGCGGACACGCCCGTCGCGGACCAGCTGGTCCAGAGTCCGCAGGGTCTCTTCCAGCGGGGTCCCAGGATCCCAGCAATGGATCTGGAGCAGGTCGAGGTAATCGGTGCCCAACCGGCGGAGGCTCGACTCAACCGATCGGAGCACGTGCTTCCGGGAGAGGCCGACGTCGTTTGGTCCGTCGCCGGACCTGAACCGGACCTTGGTCGCCAGGACGATTCCGTCTCGTCCTCCCCGTGCAGACAGCCAGCGGCCGAGGATCTCCTCTGAACGTCCTTCGGCATAGACGTTCGCCGTGTCGATGAAGTTGCCTCCCGCTGCCATGAACCTATCGAGCATCGCCTGGGAGGTGGCTTCGTCGCTCTCCCGGCCGAAGGTCATGGCGCCGAGGCAGACCTCGCTGACGAGGACGCCTGTTGGACCCATGTATTTGAGCTGCATGCTCTACTTCTAACGCATGTGGTGGGTTGGGTCAGCAGGCCTCCACCAGGGGGTGCTGAGAAAGCCTCACCGAGGGCTCTGCGCTGGGGTGTGAGCGCTATGCTGGTCGGCGCCGCAGGGCTTCTGGAGACTCCCTCCGGGCCGAGAATGTCGCGGCCGGGCCGCGTGGAGGTGGAAAGATGGCAGGCAAGCACGAGGGTCCTGACGTGGTTGCTCTTCCACCCCTGGTGTACCTGGTGCCGCTCCTGGGCGGGCTCCTGCTCGACAGGTTGGTGCCGCTTCCCGCGCTTCCTCGCGGCCTGAGACGCCCGCTTGGCCTGACGGCGCTGGGGGCAGGCGTCGGGCTCATGGGTTGGTTCGTCAGCACGATGCAGCGCGCGCGAACACCCATAGACGTGCGCCAGGCACCGACACGTCTGGTCGCGACGGGGCCATTCAGCTACACGCGCAACCCTGCCTACGTCGCGATGGCGGCGATCTACACGGGCATCAGCCTGCTGCTCGGAGGACGATGGTCATTGCTGTTCCTGCCGGCCGCGCTGATCACCATGGATCGCGGTGTCATCCAACGTGAGGAGCGCTATCTGGCCAGGAGGTTCGGCCGGGACTACAGCAGCTACCGCGGCCGGGTGCGCCGCTGGATCTGACGCACCCGAGCTGGCGAGGCTGGAAGCCCGGCGCTCCTCCCCCTGACTGGCCGAAGTCGGCCGACCGGGCCGCTTAGCGGCGTCCGCGAAACCAGTAGCCACCGCCTCCAAGGATCAGGATGATGACGACGATGATGATGATGAGCGTGGTGGTATCCATAAAAACGCAACATACACCGGGAGCCGTGGCAGCGGCTTGCACCTCTAGGTCGCGGCCCAGGTGACGCGGTCCGGCCGTCGATCTACCAACCGCCGTTGTCGCTCCGACAGAGCTCAACCAGGCCGTTCACGTCGGCCCCTGGCCGGTTCGCCCGCCGGGCCTGGCGGCTCGGGTTGGAGCACTCAGTCGTTGCCGTTCTCTGCAGGAGCGGGCGGTTGCTGATCATTTCGGCCGGTCTCCCGCGCTGATACCGGTCCAGCAGCAGGTTGAGCGGTATCAGAAGCAGCCAGAAGTACATGGCTCGGTTTGGTGAGCCCGCGTACGCAAGAGGTACCGAGGTTGCAAATACAGCCGGATACGACAGGCTGCGAAGAGTACCGGCCCGTACGGCCGCGGAGTGGCATGGTGTCTCAACAGACCCTTCGAGAGCGCGTAGCTGCGGATTCCAAACAGTACGAGACCGATAGCTGTCAAGGTAACCGCGTAAAGGGCAACCGCGATCGGCTGCGACGAGTACAGACCGAGCACTGAGCTCGGAAATGGTAGGGCCGCGATGAGCAACAGGAGCACGGCATTCATTCCTGTCAGCACATCGTCAAGTCGGGGTATCTGCCTGAAGAGTTGACGGTGAGCGCCCCAATAGCTGGTCACCACGAGGAAGCTGATTGCGTAGGCCAGCGCTTGAGGCCACAGAGCTGTGAGTTCGCCCGGGAGTCGGGACAGTTGACCAGAGTGTAGGGCAGGCGCCGCAAGACTGACCACCAGCAGAGTGGCCGCGAACGCAAAGACGCCATCACTGAAGGCCAGGAAGCGGCCTCTGTCCTCGCCGTCGGTTTCATCGAAGTCAGTCGCTCTGTCGACCTGCCTGTCCCGGTTGCTCGTCATCGTGAGTGCAGGAAAGGATATCCGTGATTACGGGTCACGCTTGGTCATTCCCTAGCTCGTCAATCAATGACCGGCTGAAAACTGACAAGAATGCTGCGGCGTAAAGCAAGCTGATCATTGACGTTCGGTCGCTCAGCACGGTGCGGGATGCAGTGAGGACGCTCGGCGCCGCGCCCCATGATAGAGTGGGCGGCTGTCCCGTCCGGAGCCTATCGGCCATACCGAGAAGACGCAGATTGCGACGAACGCGAATTACCTTGCCTGCTTTGATCCTGGTGCTGCTGCTCATTGTTGGAGCATTCCTGTCGATCATCGGCGTGATGCCCCTGGGCAAGCCGACATCCAACGTGACACGGGACTTTCTGATTGGAGATGGCTCGGCCTTGGAGCCGTCGTTCCTGGTTATCGGAGTCTATGTGATTGCCCTGGTTCTCAATATGCTTCCCAATCGATGGGCCATCATTGGAACCCTGGGCCTGCTTGCGGCGGGACTCCTCAACACTGCCGGCGAACTCATCGGCCAGCCGGTTGCCTACAAAGTCCTTGGGCTCGGGTACGGACCTGGGCTGTCTTTGCTTTTGGCGCTGCAGGTTCTGACGGCAGCGGTCGTTGTCGTGCTGGTGATCTGGGAACTCGTTATCCGAGCGTTAAATCGAGGCGGTCTACCAGCCGTACAGACTTGAGAGCAGGGCGCGCGGCGGGCGGAGTCTGAGCCGCCGTCGATACCACGCCATTGACAGGCCGCGGGAACGCTGTATGGTACCCGGGGACTGGACGTCAGAGAGCCCCGGCGGAACCTCGAAGGAAAGGAGGGTGGGTGGATGCCAACCTACATCGTTCGTTTCCGGTACACCGCGAAGGCACTCGAGAACATTGCGGAGACACCAAAGAGGCTGGACGCGTTCAAGGAGTTCTTCCGCTCGCAGGGCATCGAGGTCAAGGGCTTCTACCTTACGATGGGCCAGTACGACGGTGAGTTCATCCTCGAGGCTTCAGACGATGAATTGCTGGCCAGGACGATATTGGCCTGGACCGCTCGAGGAACCATTACAACAGAGACGGCGCGTGCGTTCACCGAGGACGAATTCCGCCGCATTGGGGAAGCTCTATCTTGACGCGCATGGGAGGGTCGAACACGTCCCGATGCCGAGGGCGCGTTGCTGCCGGGTTCCCATAGGGGGTTGTTCATGAGTCAAGTTCTTTCCAGCAGCGCGGCCGACGCCCTACGCAACTCGATTCAGGGTGAGGTGATCACTCCCGAAGACGCCGCCTATGACGACGCGCGCAAAGTGTGGAACGGTACCGTGGACCGGCGCCCCGCCGTAATCGCACGCTGCCTGAGCGACCAGGACGTCGTCGCCGCGATCGCCTTTGCCCGAAAACATGACCTTCCGATCGCCGTCCGCGGGGGCGGCCACAGCTTGCCCGGCTATTCGGTATGTGACGGCGGACTTGTGATCGACCTTTCGGCCCTGAGGAAGGTCCAGGTCGATCCGGCAACCCAGCGCGCGAAGGCCCAAGGGGGCGCACTCTGGAGTGACTTCGACGCGGCGACCCACGCGCACGGCCTGGCCACGCCGGGAGGCGCCATCAGCCACACCGGAATCGGTGGTCTAACGCTGGGGGGCGGCATGGGCTGGCTGTCGCGACGCCATGGCCTGACTTGCGACAACCTCCTCGGCGCGTCAGTGGTTACAGCCGACGGGCGAGTCCTGCGCGCCAGCGCGGATGAAAACCCCGACCTCTACTGGGGCCTGCGCGGGGGTGGCGGCAACTTCGGAGTTGTCACCGAGTTCGAATATGCGCTGCACCCGATCGCCCTTGTGAATCTTTCGCTGACCATGTTCGCGCAGGACGATGGCCGCTCAGTGCTCGAAGCCTTCGCCACGTGGAGTCCCGACGCGCCCGAATCGACCGGGGCGATCCTGCTGTTCATGAATGCGCCGCCCGCACCGTTCGTGCCCGAGCAACTTCACTTCGCCCCTGTCTGGGCACTAGCGGCGGTCAGTTCAGCCCCCACCCCGGATGAGGCGGCGGCGGCGAGCGAGCCGGTCCGGCGGGCAGCCACACCGGTCTTCGAGATGGCAACGCCAATGCCGTACCCGGCGGTCCAGAGCATGCTCGACGAGGGCGCCCCACACGGCTCGCTGATCTATCAGAAGGCGGAGTGGGTTCCCGAGCTCAGTGCCGGCGCGATCGACGCGCTGGTTGCCTCGGCGGCGGCCAAGCCCAGCCCGATGGCGCAGATTCATGTCTGGAACCTGGGCGGAGCCGTGGCCAGAGTCGCGGACGACGCCACTCCCTTCGGCAACCGCGGCACCCAGCACATGGTCGACATCCAGGGCCTTTGGCCGGAGCCTGGACTGGAGGAGGCGACCCGGGCCTGGACCAGGACCACTTTCGATGCCTTGACGCCGTTCGGCTCGGGTGCCTACGTCAACTTCATCAGCGAAGATGACCCGGAGCGCACCAAGCGCGACGTTTACGGCGAGGCCAGGTACAGGCGCCTCTCGGAGCTGAAGCGCCAATACGACCCGGCGAACGTCTTCCGGTTAAACCAGAACATCGAGCCGGCCTAGCTCCGGTCGACGCGAGAAGCCGTGCGACCCAGATGTGCCACAGCAGAATGACGCGCTCACCGATCGTCCTCTGGCCGGCCGGCTGACGGCGCTCGACACCTGTCCCGTTGTCGGCGCGTCTATCTCATACAGCGATGGTGGACAGTTTGGGGACGCGGCTGGTCACGGAGGCTAAGGCGGGAGACGTCGGCGCATTCGAGACTCTCCTGCGGCCGGCGATCCTGCCAGGCTTCCGGCTTGCCTACGCCATGTTGCACGACCGAATGGAGGCGGAGGACGCCGTTCAGGAGGCTTGCCTCAGCGCCTGGCGCAAGCTCCACCAGCTGACCCCACAAACGGACAGCTTGGTGCCGTGGTTCCTGGCCATCGTCACCAATCGCTGCCGGACGGTCAGACGCGGTCGCTGGTGGTCAGTCATTCGGCTGCCCGATGTCATCCCGAACCCACGCGCTCGGGAGGCGTCTGTGGAGGAGCGGTACGACCTGCGGCAAGCAATAGAGACCTTGCCGGATGGACAGAGGGCCGTGCTCTTTCTCTATTTCTACCTGGATCTGCCTCTCGACCAGGTCGCCACCGTACTCAACACCTCTCCCCAGGCTGCGAAATCTAAACTGCACCGAGCACTGAGGCGGCTTCGCCCCGAGCTGGATCCGGCGGAGACCATCGCGCAATGACAGAGTCATTCCGTGAAGAGCTGAGAAGGGCTCTGGCGGCTGACGCTGCCGTACCGGACCATGGGCTCGAGGACCGCATCCTCACCGAGGTCAGGGGAAGAATCGAGCAGCCGCCGCGGCGAAGGGGAATTCGCCGGGTGCGGGTCCTGGACCTTGAAACTGCCGGACCACCACGAGCCGCGGTCCTCGTGGCGGCAGTTCTGACCATCGTCGTTGTGGCGGCGCTCGTCTTGGTTGGTGCCCTGGCTCGCTCCCGAGCGGTCCCCGCTCGCCCGGCTCCGAGCGCGGTGGCCACTCCAACTCCCGCCGACCCAGCGGTTAAGCAATACCGCGCACTGGTCGACACCGGCTTTGCCCCTGTCCAGCAGGCCGGAGACGAGAGCTTTAGGTCTTGCGGCAGCCTTCGGCCGTCCGTCAACTGCCGAGACGCAACGGTCCGGGCCAAGCAGGCGGCCCAGGCGTTCCTCGATAGCGTGACCGCCACGACGCCGCCATCAGGGCTGCAGGACGCTCATGCGGAGCTGGTCGGGGGTCTGCGCGAACTGATACTCGCCTACGACGCACAGCTGGCTGCGATCGACTCTGGCGACACAAGCGAGATGCAGTCGCGGAACATCCTGAGCTATCAGGTGAAGGCGGAAAAGGTCTATCACGGGGTCGCTGACACTGACTGCTGGCCCAAGCGCACTGTACAGAACCAGGAGGGGGGACTGACGTGGCGCTGTCCGAGGTGACCGCTGGGGCGGCCCCGCGGCGCCTCTGCCACCGAGCGTGAATCGGAGCGCCAATGTAACCCCTGGACGTAGTTGGACCACATGGGGGAGAACTCCCAATCCGAGGCCGTCGATGAACCCCCATCCCGTGGGAAGGCCTTCCTACGAGTGGTCGACGGGCGAACCTATCAAGATTGGGAGGCCGTGTACCGCGACAACGTGGTTGGCATCTACCATCTCGTGTTTCGCCGCGTAGGCAACCCCCCTGATGCCGAGGATCTCTGCGAGGAGGTCCTGCTGCAAGCGCTCCGGAGGCTCCGGCTGCCGGCGCCCGTTCACGAGGTCCGCGCCTATCTGGTGAAGACCGCGCGGACGGTGCTGGCGGAGCATTGGCGGAGGCACTATGCAGGTGGGGTGTCGGAGGTGAATATCGACCAGATGGTGATCAAGAGCCCGTCCTCCGGCGACTTTCCCGAAGAGAGTTCGGCCACCTCCGAACGAGCGGTGAGGATTCTCGCACTCCTCCCCGACCGGTTCCGGCAGGTCCTCGAGCTTCGTTTCCTGCGCGGGTATTCGGTGGCTGAAGCGGCCAGGGAGATGGGCGTCTCCGACTCCAACGCCAAGGTTCTCCAGTACCGCGCGCTCAGGAAGGCGGCCGAGGTGGCAGGCGAGCTAGCGCCATGAGACGTCAGCCGCACGACCGTGTCTCGCGCTTCGTGGACGACCTGTTGAAGCGGCGCCGGCCCGCACGCTTCAAGGCTACGTCCGAGGAGCTGGAGGCGCTCACGGCCGCCACTGAGCTGGCGCCGCTCAAAGCTGGGGTTGATCTACCCGATCCCCGATTCGTGGCTCGCTTGGAAGACCGCCTGCGCCAAGAGCTGGAAGACCCCCCTGCCAGGAGCAGGGTCTGGAGCCGCAGAGGGCTTCTGCAAGCCGCCGGCGCAGCGGCGGCGGCGGCCGTGGTCGGAGTCACGGTCGATCGCACGGTTCTGAATCCGACAGGGCCGGCATCCGAGCCGGGCACTCTCGTCCCGAACGCGGCTCAGTGGCGCCCAGTAGCGGCCCTCAGCGAGCTGCCCGCAGGGACAGCACGGACCTTTTCGACCGGGGCTGTGCGGGGTGTGGTCGTGAACGACAACGGGAAAATCCGGGCGCTTTCCGGGATATGCACTCACCTGGGTTGCGTCTTGCAGCCCAACGTCCAAAGCCGCAGCCTCGACTGCCCGTGCCACCGAACCGTCTTTGCCTGGGACGGAAGCGTGGATCAGCACCAACTCCCGAGCCGGCCGGCCCACCTGCCGACGATCGAAAGCCGGGTTCGCGAAGGTCAGATCGAGGTCCTGGTGGTCTGAAACACCACCGTCAACCGCGGCGGCGTCGAGATCAGCTACCTCGAGCGTCATTCTGTCGTCGGGCGGCAGCGCTTTCGGCTCCAGCCAGGACGTTCACCAGGGAACCGCGGGTTGCTTTGGCGCTGTCATGGTCATGCCGGTGGATGGCCAGCCTCGTCGCGAGCAGCCGGCGGGCCCATTCGATCAAGTCCCGTGACAGGGCAAACGTCAGGTTGGCAAGCCACACATAGCACATAGTCGTTCCTCCAAACCGGCGCCAATGACGCGCACAGATGCTCTCAATTACGTGCACCCGTTACAGCCGGGCGAGGCCGACCAGCGCTCGGGCCAGTCGCTGTGTAACCCCTGCTCATATTTGTTCCTGGCAAAGGATCATGTGAGCATCTCTAGGAGAGAACGTATGAAAAGAGCTCTGGCCGCTCTGACAGGCTTGCTTCTCACGCTTCTGGGCGCGGGCGCCGTGCTCGCCTTCCAACGCGCAACCGGTAGCGGCCAGACGGCCGCAGCAGCGGAGACACAACGTGGTTCCGGCGCCATCGTCGTCGACTGGAACAAACAGCTTGTGAAGATAGTCAACACACCGGGAGCCCAGCCGGCCACGGTGCATCCGACTCGCAGCTTCGCCATCATGCACGCGGCGATCTACGACTCGGTAGTCTCCATCACACACGGCGGTTCGCCGTATCTCTTCTCCCTGAGCGCCCCACCGGGTGCCCGGGCAGACGCAGCGGCGGCCGAAGCCGGCCACGACACGCTGGTGGCGCTGTATCCCTCGATGAAAGCAGCCCTCGATCAGCAGCTGGCCGGCGAGCTGGCCACGATCCCCGATGGAGTGGCCAAGGGGCAAGGCGTGCAGGTTGGCCACCTCACTGCGGCCTTCATGCTGTCTGCGCGTGTCGATGACGGCTCCGAAGTCACGCTGCCTCCGTTCGTGGGAGGCACCCAGCCGGGCGACTGGCGGCCGGCGCCACCAACCTTCGCACCGGCGGTCTTCACTCAGTGGTCCCTGGTGACGCCCTTCGTGCTCGACAAGGCGGATCAGTTCCGGCCCGCGGCACCGCCGGTACTCACCAGCCCTTCCTTCGCCCAAGCTCTCAACGAAGTGAAGAGCCTGGGTCAAAACTCCAGCACCAGCCGTACAGCCGATCAAACGGTCGTCGCGAAGTTCTGGCCGGGCCCCATCTGGACCACCTGGAACGAGATCGCTGAAAAGTCGGCTCTCGCCCACCACACCGACCTGGTACGGACAGCGCGACTGTTCGCGCTTCTCGACCTTTCGCTGGCGGACGCCACCATCGCCTTCTACGACGCCAAATATCACTTCCATCTCTGGAGGCCTATCACGGCCATCCGGGAAGCAGAGAACGATGTCAATCCGGCCACCGCCGGTGACCCGAGCTGGACTCCGCTCCTGGCCACGGCGCCCGATCCGTCCTATCCCGGTGCCCACAGCGCCATCAGCGGTGCCGCTGCCGCGGTGCTGGCTGGCTTCTTCGGTGACAACGACAGGATCACCGTCACTTCGGATGTGCTCTCCGGCGTGACCCGGTCCTTCAACAGCTACAGCGCCGCCGCCAGCGAGGCTGGCCTGAGCCGTATCTACGGCGGCGTCCACACTCGGATCGACCACGAAGCCGGCCTCAATCAGGGTCATGACGTCGCCCGATTTGTGCTCGAGCGCGCCGGCTCTTCCGGCTTCGGCCTCAGCGGCAACTGAATCAGAAGGTGGCTGCGCCGCAACGGGCGGCGCGGCGCCACCATCGACCGCCATGGACTGCCATGCTTCTGCCGTTCCTGGTCATGCTGCGGTGTGGGAACGCATACTTCGCCCGTGGAGCAGCGGATCAGCATGGTGACCCTCGGCGTAAAGGACCTGTCGCGCGCTCGCGGCTTCTATGAGGCACTGGGATGGTCCGGCGCCCAGCAGCCGGACGACGAGGTGGCGTTCTTCCAGGCGGGGGGAATGGTCTTCGGGCTGTGGGCGGCGCTCGGTGGCCACGGCGCACCTGGGATCGAACTGGCGCACAACGTCCGCTCGCCCGAAGAGGTCGACGCCCTGCTCGCCGAAGCCGAGCGTGCTGGCGGTACTATCGCCCGTCCCGCGGCACGGGCCGACTGGGGCGGTTACACAGGCGCCTTCGCTGACCCCGACGGTTACGTGTGGGAGGTCGCCCACAACCCTGACTGGTCGCTGGCGGACGACGGCTCGGTCCGATTGGCCGCGCCGGACTAGGATCCTGTGGTGTTCGGGTATCGGACAGCCACGAGCGCAGCCGGCCTTCTTACGACCTAGGTCCCTGGCCCGAGGCCAAGCGCCCCGTGCGTTTCGCCCATGCAGATGCCGAAAGGTACGATCAGGCCAGCGGAGCGTGCCAGCTGGACGGCGGCATCGGTGTGTGTCCCGGGCTGGAACCAGAGGACCTTGGCTCCGATCTGTACGGCAGCCCGAGCCACGGCTTCCGCTTCAGCGGGCGGCCGGAATACGTCAACCACATCGACCGGCTGGTCTACTTCGGCTAGCGAACGGACGACGTACTCGTTCAGGATCCGGCCGCCTTTCGGGTTCACCGGAATGATTCGGTAGCCCTGTGACTGCAGGTATTGCGGGATCCTGTGCCCGGCCTTGTCTGGGTTGTCAGAAGCGCCGACCACCGCAATCGTCCGGCTCTCCTTGCATACGAGCAGCAACTCTTCTCGTGAAACGCCACCCATCATGGTGATGCTCATCAGGACAATCCTCAACTGATAGCGACGGAATCTGTTTTACTGCAACCGTGCTGGCGAAAATGGCATTCCCAGATGACTGATGGGCTGTTGAAGCGGTTGGCCGTGGCGCACCCGGCATCCAGCGCGGCAACCGACCTCGGAGCAAGGCAATGATGGACGGATCGAATACGGCGGCGAATATGCCGATAAGCCCTCCGGCTGTGACCGAGTATCGAGCTGACTATCCGCCGGCCTACCTCTCCAACGGTTTGATCGGTCTGCGGGTCAACCGGGTGCCCTTCGTCGGGGGAAACTGCATCGTCAACGGGTTGGTCGAGCTGGACCCGGTGGAAGACGGCGAGGGATTCGCCCAGGGCCCCTACCCGCTTGCCGGTGATGTCGTCGTTGACGGCCACCGGCTGACGTGGCTGTCAGAGCAGGTCAGCTTCATCAGGCAGTCGTACGACTTCTCCTGCGGCGAACTGCATACGGTGCTCGTCTTCCGGCCCCAGCAGGTCGCAGCTCGGATCGAGATCCTGGCGTTCTGCAGCCGGTCGCTGCCCACACTCGTGTTGAAGGAAGTCTCAGTCGAGGTCGACGGGGACTGCGACCTGACGCTTGTCGGCGCGGTCGATCCGTCCGAGATCAGGGGCAGCCTCTCGTCACGGCGCACGGTGACACCGGGCACGGAGGAGCGAGTCGTTGACGGCCTGATGGAGTGGCTGACCCGTGGTGGCCTCTCCCGTTGTGGGGCGGCCTACACGACGGTCTTCCATGGCGGCGACGGTGTTCAGCGAAGCGTCGAGGACGTGGACCAATCGGCGCCCCTTTCGACGTCCTACACATTGCGGGCGCGGTCCGGCCGCCGCTACGTGTTGCGACAGATCACCAGTCTCTTGCCGAGCGCGATGCACAGCGAGCCTGACCGTCAGGCTGCGCGCATGGCGTTCCTGGGCACCACCCGGGGCTTCGACACCATTCGCAACGAGAACCGTGATGCCTGGGCGGACATCTGGAAGGGTCGCATCCGCCTGCTGGGAGCTGATGAGCGCTGGCAGGGGATCGCCGACGCGTCGTTCTATTACTTGAATGCGTCGGCCCACCGCGGGTCGCTTTTCAGCACCTCGATGTTCGGTCTCGCCGCCTGGCGGGACTACCACTACTATCGCGGCCACGTCATGTGGGATATCGAGGGTTTCGCGCTGCCGGTATTCGTCCTCACCCAACCCAAAGTCGCCAGGTCCATGCTCGACTACCGTCTGCGCCGGCAGGCAGCGGCTCAGCGCAACGCGGCAATGAATGGCTATGAGGGCCTCCAGTTTCCGTGGGCGGGAAGCCCGGTGGACGGCGAAGAGGTGATACGGCTGAGCGCTCCCCGCATCATTTTCGAGCAGCACGTCAACATGAGCGTGGCCTACGGCTTTGCCCGTTTTCTTCATGCCACGGGTGACGCTCACTTTGAACGCGAGCAGGCCTGGCCTGTCCTGTCAGGTGTTGCAACATGGCTTGAAAGCCGGGTTACTGAGACGCCACGGGGTTACGAGATACGCGAGTGCATCGGCATCGCGGAGCAGGGCGGTCCCTTCGACAACAACGCTTACGTCAATATGGCTGCCATAGTCGTGCTGGCAGAGGCTGCGGCCGTGGCCAGGCGCCTGGCCAAGGACGATCCGGCTGCCCAGCGCTGGGAAGCGATCGCCAATCGGATCTACCTCCCCATGGACCAGGAAACCGGCGTAATCCTCAATCACGATGGATACGAGTACCGAGGAGACGTCGCCACAGCCACTCCGGAGGTGCTTGCTGGACTCTTTCCCTTGCCTTATCAGCCCGATCCCGAGGTGGAGCAAGCAACGCTTCGCTTCTATCTGGACCGCGTCGAACCATATGTCGGATACCCGATGCTTTCTGCCCCTATGGGCGTCTGGGCCGCGTGGCTTGGGGACCGCGCCCTCTCGGCGAGGCTGTTCGAGGAAGGCTACGGCCAATTCATCGACGAGCCGTGGCGCATCGCCAACGAGTTCAGTACCCGGTTCAGCGACCGGCCCCGGGCGGGACCTCTGGTGGCCAACATGGGCGGCTTCCTCACGAGTTGCCTCTACGGTCTCCCCGGGCTGGTGTTGGGGCCCGGCGAGCCGCAGACCTGGGCTCGACGTCCGGTTGTCATGCCGGATCTCTGGGAAGGTGTGGAGGTGGACCGCATCTGGGTGCGCGGCAGGCCGGCTCGGTTGGTGGCGCGCCACGGAGACCGTCGAGCAACCATCGAGCTGCTGGCCTGACTTCTCGAATCCGCGCCTGCCCCGACAATTGTCGAGGGCCGGTGTCGCAGTGGCTGACCTCCGACGACGCAACCCGTCAGCTGTTGGACGTGTCAGGTCCCGCCACGGTGGCCGGTCGGCCAGTCCGCGCGGAGTCGTAGATGGCAATAACCACCGCCAGCGTCCGGGTGGCCTCTTGTACGGTCACCAATGGTGGGCGGTCGTTCGTGACCGAGCTTATGAAGTCTTCGTACTGTGCGGTGTGGGAAGTGTGTTGTAGACGGGCCACCCTCGGCGCAAGCGGACTGTCGGTTTTGAGCAGTTGGTCAGCCTGGTTGTCAGGTGAACCGGCTCCCACATCCGGCCAGGACTCTCCAGCCTGCGCGGCGTGGAAGTAGGCCAGTCGGTCGTCGTCAATGACGGCTGAACCACGGTCACCGTGAAGTTGCACGCGGGCGTTCATGCCGGGATGTGCTGCAGTGGTGGCCTGGATGACGCCAAGAGCACCCTGGGCGAACCGGATTGTGGCGACAGCGGTGTCCTCCACTTCGATGCGCTCGTGGGCTAGGCAGCCCGTCCAGCCAAACACCTCGACCGGCTCGCCAAGAAACCACACCAACAGGTCGACCGTGTGGATGGATTGGTTCATGAGCGCCCCGCCGCCGTCGAGGGCCCAGGTGCCGCGCCAGCCGGCGGAGTCGTAGTAGGCCTGGCTACGCCACCAGGAGACGATCGCGCTGCCAGAGGTGACGTTGCCGAGACGGCCGGAACGCACTGCTTCGAACACGACCTGGCTGGCCGGGTCGAACCTGTGCTGGCTGATCACCGTCACACGCCGGCGGGAGGTCCGCTCCGCTGCAGCCACCCGGAAAGCAGCTTCAAGAGAGACATCCAGTGGTTTCTCCACGACGACGTGCTTGTCGGCGGCAAGCGCCGCCTGGACCAGGTCGGCGTGATGGCCGCTTGGGGTGCAAATCGCTACAGCGTCGACCTCCGGCCGGCCCAGTGCCTCGTTGAGGTCTGTCAGCGCGACGGCACCATACCGTGCTGCAAGCGATCTGGCCGGTTCGGGCCGGACATCGACAACTGCGGTTAGTTCCGCCCCGGGGAGGTGGGCAATGGTCTCCGCGTGGAGGGTGCCGATCACGCCGGCGCCGATAACAGCGAAACGCATTCGCGACTCCCCCTTTCTGCATATGGTGTTCACCGGTAACCGATGCCTCGAGCGTCCAGCAGCCCGGTGAACGCTTTGGTTGCACGGATGAACAATTCGACGCCGCTAAAGCCGCCACTCCTGGCGCTGCTGGCGAGGTGGGGCTCCACGGAGAAGAATCCGTCGAAGCCGTCGATTTCGAGAGCGCGCAGCGTTTCCGGGAATTCGCCGTCTCCCTCTCCGGCGGGGACGTTCTGATTGGACGTCATCAGAGCGTCTTTGACATGGATGTACTCAAGATACGGACGCAGCATCGCGTACCCGTCGGTGAACGGCCGCACTCCGCATTGAACGAAGTTGGCTGGGTCCCAGGCCAGGCGGAGCTGGTCGCAACCGATGGACTCGACCAGGTCGAGGCACCGTTCGGGGATGTCGCCGTAGATCTCCTTCTCGTTCTCATGCAGCAGGACCATGTCATGGCCTCTGGCCGCCTGTGTAAAGGCGGTCATGCGTCTTAGAACCTGATCGCGATGATGCGCAGGGCCGCTATCTGTCGGGATGAAGAACGAGAACAGACGAATGTATGGCGCCTGCAGTGTCTCCGCCACATGCAGCGCGCGCTGGAACCGGACCAGGTGTGGCTCGAAGTCATCGCCAATGGCGATCTTTCCGATCGGCGAGCCGATGGAGGAGGTCTGTATGCGGTGCGCTTCCAAGGCCGTGCGGGCACGGGCGAGCTGGTCATCGTCGAGGTCGAGGACGTTGGTGTTCCATACGCTGCGGAACTCGACATGACTGATGCCCAGGTCATCAAGGGTTGCACACTGCACCTCAAGGTCCGGTGAGATCTCGTCTGCGAATCCGGAAAGCGTCCACATGGGAGTTGGCTCCTATCTTTAGATTCTGCACGGGTTCGGTCTTTGCTCCCCCGAAGGCGAGCCGCCTTTGGAGCCCGAGGAGGAGTGGGGCGGGCGCCGCGCGCGGTATGGCGGCTTCCGCATGCCCAGTCCGATGGTGAGACCTGGGCTTGGGACTTGAAAGCGCTGGCTCCGAGGCACATACTTGGCGACCAACCGAATAGCCTCACGGGTGCAGGGGAAGCCGGTGACAATCCGGCGCTGTCGCGCAACTGTGAGCGGGGAGCGGCCGGCCATCAGCCACTGAGGCATCGCGCCTTGGGAAGGCGGCCAGCAGCGTCGATCCGCAAGCCAGGAGACCTACCCGGAGGGCAACCAGCTCCCACCTGCGCGGATCAGTAGGGGTGTCTCCTGCGGCGAGCGCTCCGGCGTTGGTGGACCATGCCGCCGGAGGCCAGCCTTGGCGTATCGCCCAGAAGGGTGCGGCCGGTGGTGGTCGCCGCGGCGACCCTGTGCACCGCTGCCGCGATGGCTGCGGCTGGAGCGATCGGCTTCGTGGGGATCATCGTCCCGGACACCGTGCGGCTGCTCTTGGGGCCGAGCTACCGCGTGGTCCTCCGCATGTCCTTTCTGCTGGGAGCGGGCTTCTTGATGCTCGCCGGCGCAGCGGCCAGGACCGTGGTGTCCCCTGCCGAACTGCCGATCGAGGTGATCATGGCCATGGTCGGGGCGCCCTTCTTCCTTTTCGTGTCCGTGATGCGGTCGCGGC
This sequence comes from Candidatus Dormiibacterota bacterium, assembly GCA_955652675.1. Classification (GTDB taxonomy): domain Bacteria; phylum Chloroflexota; class Dormibacteria; order Dormibacterales; family Dormibacteraceae; genus Nephthysia. Next base: position 14,581 of record CATPBP010000237.1, on the reverse strand, counting down.
GGCTTCACCAGCTGTGAGTGCGGATCGCGCCCTGGCCCCGCTCGACCCGCAAGAAGTCCCGTCGGAGCCTCCCCCGAGGGCGACCGTTAAGGCTCCATCGGTGGTCATCCTGAACACTGGAGACGGGAAGGGCAAGTCGACCGCGGCCTTCGGCACCGCGATGCGCGCTGTCGCCCGTGGCTGGGCGGTGTGCGTCATCCAGTTCGTCAAGTCCGGCCGCTGGAAGGTCGGCGAGGAGCAGTCGGCGCGGCGTCTCGGGGTCGAGTGGTGGGCTCTCGGCGACGGATTCACCTGGGACTCGACCGACATGGATCGCACCGAGGCCGTCGCCCGGGAGGCGTGGAAGGTGGCACGGGAGAAGCTTTCCTCCGGTGAGTACGGTCTTGTCGTTCTCGACGAGATCACCTACCCGATCAACTGGGGATGGATCCCGGTGTCCGAGGTGGTGGAGGCGATCTTGACCCGCCCGCCGGCCCTCAACGTCATAGCGACGGGGCGCTCAGCCCCCGCCGAGCTGATCGAAGTGGCCGACACCGTCACCGAGATGCACAACCAGAAACACGCTTTCGACCGCGGCGTCCGAGCCATTCGGGGCATCGACTTCTGATGCCCTTTGTCCTGCTTCTGGGCGGAGTCCGCAGCGGCAAGTCGGCGCTTGCCCTCGAGATCGCCGCGCGAGCGGGCGACGCCGTCACCGTGGTCGCCACCGCGGAAGCCCGAGACGAGGAGATGGAGCGCCGCATCGCCAGGCATCGCGCGGACCGGCCGGCCGGCTGGACCACGACCGAGGAGCCATTCGCTCTCGGTGAGGCGGTTCGGCTGGCCTCGCCGCCCCACTTTCTGATCGTCGACTGCCTCACCCTCTGGGTCTCGAATCTCCTGGCGCGCGGCGATGACGACGAGACGATTGCCAGCGCCGGCCGGGAGGCAGCGGCTGCGCTTGCCGCCAGGCCGTCCGGGGCGGTGGTCGTGTCCAACGAGGTCGGCCTCGGAATCGTTCCTGCGAACCCCGTGGCCAGGCGCTTTCGCGACGCGCTTGGAGCGGTCAACGCGGCCTTCGCCGCGCGCGCCGACCGCGCCGCCTTCTTGGTGGCGGGCCGCGTCTGCGAACTCGGTCCGGCCGCCGAATTCATGGAGGAGATCCAGTGGCGGGCATCGCCAGCAAGCTCGACCTGACGATCAGCCGCATCGAAGCGCCGGACGCGGCGGTCGCGGCGCAGACCCAGCGCGCTTTCGACGACAAGACGAAGCCGCGGGGCAGCCTCGGCCGGCTCGAGGAACTTGCCTGCCGGGTGGCAGCCATCCGGCGCCATCCCATCTCCGGCCCGGAGCCGGCCGCGGTGGTCGTGGTCGCCGGGGATCATGGGATCGCCGAGGAGGGGGTGAGCGCATACCCGCAAGAGGTAACGCGACAGATGCTCGCCAACTTCTCGGCCGGCGGCGCGGCCATCTGCGTGCTGGCTCGAGCGGTGGGCGCTCGGCTGGTCGTCGTCGACGCCGGTGTCGCCGGTGTCGCCGGGGTCTTCGAGGAGGGAAGCGTCCTTGACCGGCGGCTGGGACCGGGCACGGCCAACGCCACGCGGGGACCGGCCATGACTCGCGAGCAGGCGCTTCGAGCCCTGGACTCTGGTATCGAGCTGGCCGAGGAGCTTGCCGCCGACGGCGTCGGCCTGATCGCTCTTGGCGACATGGGGATCGGCAATACGGCGATCTCGAGTGCCGTCACGGCGGCGCTTTTGGGGTGCGACCCGGTAGCGGTTGTCGGCCGGGGAACCGGTGTCGACGACCAGGGCTTGCAGATCAAGCTGGCCGCGGTGCGGCGGGCTCTCCAGGCCAACGCCATCGATCCAGAGGACCCCGTCGGCGTCCTCGCGGCCGTCGGGGGCTTCGAGCTTGGTGTGCTGGCCGGGCTCGCGCTGGGCGCCGCGGCGAGCGGCGTGCCGGTCATGCTCGACGGGTTCGTGGTGGGGGCGGCGGCGCTGCTGGCCGCGCGAATCGCCCCGGCCTCGACCGCGGCGATGATCGCATCGCATCTCTCGCCGGAGCCGGGCCACGCGATTGTCCTCGGTGAGCTTGGCCTTTGGCCGCTCCTCGACCTCCGGATGCGGCTCGGCGAGGGGAGCGGTGCCGCGCTCGGGCTTCAACTGGTCAACACCGCCCTCCTGCTGCTGCGCGACATGTCAACTTTCGAGGATGCCGGCGTCAGTGATGCAGGCGCTTGAGCGCCCGTTGCGAGCAGCAGGGATCCGCGGCGCGCTGTCCTTTTTGACAGTCGTCCCGGTCGGTCGGGGGACAGGGTTTGGAGCCAGCGACGTCGGGCGCGGGGCCATCTACTTTCCGCTCATCGGGGCCGGCGTCGGGGGCGCTGTCGCCCTGAGCGCCTGGGCGGCGTCGCTTGTCCTCCCTCTCAGTCTGGCCGCCTTGATCGGGGTCGCTACCGGTGCGCTCCTCACCGGTGCGCTGCATCTCGACGGCCTGGCAGACACCGCCGACGGGTACGGAGGGAGGACGCGTGCTCGGGCGCTGGAGATCATGCGCGACCACGCCGTCGGTTCCTACGGGGTGGTCGCCGTTGTCCTGGACCTCGGCCTTCGGACCGCCGCGCTGGCCAGTCTGCTTCCGAGCCCGCACCGCCTCCTCTACCTGGTAGCCGCGGGCGCCCTGTCTCGCTCCCTTGCGGTCGGCCTCGGTGTCCTTCTGCCCAATGCTCGAGCCGAGGGCGGGCAGTCGAGCCTGCTCGAGGGGGTGGGGCCACGCCGGGCGGCAGCTGCCGCGGTCGCTGGGGTGCTGATCGCGGTTCTTGTATCTCGATGGGCGGCCCTGCCGGCAGCTATCGGAGTCGCCGCCGTGGGGGTGCTCTGGGGCTGGCACTGCCTACGACGTCTCGGGGGCATGACCGGGGATACGCTGGGCGCCGCTTCGGAGGCCGCCGAAGTACTGGTCCTGCTAGTCGGTGTGGTCGTGCGTTGAGCGCATCCGAGGCTCCCGCGCGCCTCTATCTCGTGCGGCATGGAGAGACGGTGGAGAGCGGTGACGGTCGCTGCATCGGCCGCACGGATCGCCCGCTCTCGGCCGCCGGACGTGAGAGCGCCGAGCGCCTGGCACCGATGTTTGCGGGCCTGAGTCTGGCGGCGGTCTACTCGAGCCCGCTGGATCGGGCCGTGGCGACCGCGCGGCCCGTCGCCGCGGCGTCTGGACTCACGCCGATCTGCCTGGAAAGCCTGGCCGAGATCGACTTCGGGGTCTTCGAGGGCAGGACCTTCGCCGAGATCGCCGCCTCAGACGTTGAGCTCTACGAGCGCTGGATGGCCGCCCCCACCACGGTCCGGTTTCCGGGCGGCGAATCGTACGCAGATCTCAAGACACGAGCGTTGACGGCAGCGCGGGATATCGTTTGTCGGCATCGGGGAGCCTCGGTGCTGGCCGTGAGCCACGGCGGCCCCATCCGCGCGATCGTCGCCGACGTGCTCGAGATCCCGGATCGGTCTCTCTTTCGGATCGAGGTCGCCCATGCCTCGGTCACGCTGATCGAGTGGTGGGATAATCGCCCGGTACTCCGCGGCCTCAATTGGCGGTCACCTCGGGACCTGGATTGACGTTCGGGGCTCATGGGGGCCGTCGAGCCTCTCCCAATCAGTCAGGCTGCTTGGTGGTGCTGGGGCGTTCCGAGCGGCCGCTCTGCGCGGTGTGAGCGGCCACGAAATTGCTGCTTCCCGCGGTGGCCGCGGCAGCGGAGGCGGACAGTTCCAGGCAGAGCGCCGCTGCGGCCACGATCTGGGCCAGGCGGTAGCTCCCGCCGGGTTCCAGGCAGCCGAGAATGCCCAGGAAGGCGCGTGCGTGCGGCATCCCGGTGCCGCCTCCTACCGTGCCCACCTCCAGCCCCGGAAACCTGATCCCCAGGTGGATGGCGCCGGCCGAGCTGTCCAGCACGTCGTGCGCCATGCTGCTCGTGCCGACCATCCCGAGATCCTGGCCTGTCGCGGCGAAGATCGCAGCCACAGCGGAAGCCGGGCTGAAGGCTGCCGACTGCATGCCGCTGGCGTGGCTGCCATGCACACCCAGGTGCTCAAGCGCGACCATGTCCTCGGCGGTTGTGTGCAGCGACCGGCGCAGCGTCCTGCCGGAGACCGTGACGCCGGCCACCACGGTTTTGCCATGACCGCCTGAAGTGAAGTACTGGGCGCTCGGCTTCTTGTCCCCGCCCATGTTGGCTTCGATCAGGACGCGGACTGGTTCGATGCCGGAATCGGAGACAAATCGTTTCAGGATGAACTCGGTGTTGATCGCGTAGGAGTTGCGCGTGATCATGTTCGGTCCACAGGCGTCCCCGGTCGTGTACCGGTAGAGCACGTGGCAGGCCGCCCCCAGGACGTGTGTGTCGATCTCCCAAAGCCGTGCATGACGGCTGAGCTTGGGGATGCCGCGGAGCCGCTCTCCGTAAAGGGGATTGCGCTCGTCGTGAAGCCATGCCCTGATCTCGGACGTGTGTGAGGAAACCCAGCGCGCAAACGTCACCGCCTCCGTTGTGCTCCGGAAGAGGAAGCAGGAGTCGCGTGTGATTCGATCGCTGATCACGCAGGCGGTTACCGGCTCGCCCTCCAGCACCGCGGCGATGCCGCGCTGCATCGACGCCGACAGTCCACCCTCGGAGTGGGCGAGAGGGACGTAGATCTCTTCGGTTTGGCGGCCCTCCTCGACGAGCGATCCATCTGCCGGATCGACCCCATAGCGGCCGATGGAGACAGGCAGCGGACCGACCATCGACACCGGCAGCGTTACGGTCGCGGTCAGGGACTCGACCAGCGACGAGTACGATTCCGGCGGAACCGCCCAGTCGAACACCATCTCACTGGTGGCCTGCCAGCCGTCCAGTTCCCGGATCCGGGACTGCCGGCGGTGGATCTGCTCTGGAGTGTTCTTGCGCGGCCAAGCACGGCCATCGCGGCCGCTCGGGGAGCGTGGCCCCGCGGAATTCATGCCGGTGCCAGGCGCCGGCCACAGAGAGCGGCCAGCAGGCATCCAAAGCAGCGGGGAACGGCGGTTTTCTGCGCGCTAGCCAGGGAGATGACGGGGGGCGTCGGGCGAGCCGGCTCCTGCCTGGCCGGCCCAGAATCGGTGCCGTCATCGTCTGTCGGACCGCTGTCATCGTCGGAGAGGCCGATCCGTCGCGAGAACTTTTCGATATCCGCCCAGACCGCGGCCAGGTACTCGTCGGAGTCGACTTCGAACTGGGCTGCGTCGGCACGAACGCGCTCGGTCATCGCGCTGAGGATGCGGAACAGGTCGTCCCGCATCTCGACCAGCGCTCGGCGCCGCTCCGGCTCCATCTTCGGAACCTCCCTGCGCAGGTAGTGGTCTGCGAATGCGAGGTGCCTGGACTCGTCTTTGAGAATTTGCTTGGACATCTCGCCAAACAGCGGGTCGGCCTGAGCCACGCCGAACGAGCGGTAGAAATGTTTGGCGATGACGTCGCTGAAGAGAATCCCCCAGACCCAGTCCGCCCGGTCGCCCTGCCGAATTCGATGGTGGTACCTGAGCAGCTCCGGGATCCGGCGCAGCTTAGTGGGTTCGAGGCCGAGCTGCCGGTAAAGGCGAGTGAGCGCCTCGAAGTGGCGCGCCTCGTCCATGATGAAAGATGAGACGTAGAGGGCCGCCGTCGTCTCGCCGGCGAGAAGGAGCTTGGGCAAGATGCCCCCCGCTCCGGCCATAGCCGACTGCTCGCCGAAATAGACCGGCGTCAGTAGGTGCGCGAGCGCCTCACGCTGTCTGTCTGTCATGACGACCGGCGAATCCCAGTCGAGGTCGCGGGACGTCCACTGCACCTTCGCACCCTTGTGGAAGAGATTCAGCAGGAGGTCGTCCGGAAGGTCGGGGAACACGCGGGCCACGCGGAAGGCCGAGGGCTGCGCCGCCGAGCCCCCGGTTACGTGGCGCTCCGACACGGCCAGAAGGGTACACCGTCGCCTCCTGCGCCCGACCCGGCGGACGTGGGAGGGCCCTGGGAGCGGAGGTTACCCTGCTTCTGTGGCCCGCATAGTCATCTCCACGATCGGTGTGCGGGGCGACCTGAACCCCTTCATCGCGATCGGAAAAGGCCTGCAAGCACGCGGTCACGACGTCGCCTTTGCCCTTGAGCCGGCGCTCCAGACTGCAGTCGCGGACGAAGGATTTCCGTTCGAACAACTCACGGGCGACGTACTGCACGCACTCTCGCCTCACCTGAGCACAATCGTTGGTGGGCTGACGCCGATCGGCTCGGTGAGGACCATCGCGCGAAACTGGCTCACGGTTGAGCTGGCGGCAAAGGTGAAGGACCTGGAGGCGGCGTGCGCCGGAGCGGACCTGCTGATAGCCCGCGCGGCCCACCTGGCCGCCCCCATTGCGGCCGAGCGCCTGGGGATCCCCTGGGTGCAGGTGACGATGACCGCGCTGACCATCCCCTCGGCTCACGCCGATCCAGGTCTCATACCGCTGCGCGCCGGACGTGCTCCCCGGCCGGCCAACCGGGCGGCATGGGCGGCGATCGAGTTTGTCACGCGCCGTCTGGCGGACGGGCGGGTCAACGACCTCCGGCGCGAACTGGGATTGCCTCCGACTCGCAATGCCATGGGGCGCGGGGGCCATTCGCGCCACCTGACCGCCGTGGCAATCTCCCCTTTGGTATCGCGGCACCAGCCGGACTGGCCCACATACGTCACGACGACGGGGTACTGCTTCTGGGACGTTCCTTCGGCGTGGCACAGCCCGAAACAGCTGACCACATTCCTCGCCGGACCGGATCCGGTCGTCGCGGTCTCCTTCGGCTCCATCGCGCCCTTCGCGGGCGGCGTACTCTCGCCCCTTTACGAAACGGCCGTAGGCGCCGTGCTCGCCTGCGGCGCCAGGGCCCTGGTCGTCGGTGCGGACCGGGAGGCTTCTACCCTGGCGTCAGACGGTCGCGTGCTCGGGATTCCGTTCGCGCCCTTCTCGCAGGTGTACCCCCGCTGCGCCGCCGCCATCCACCATGGCGGTCCTTACACAGCCGGCGAGGCGCTGAGGGCCGGAATTCCATCGCTCGCGGTGCCCTGGGGGATCGACCAGTTCTTTACAGCGGCGCAGCTGCAGCGGACGGGGGCCGGATGGGCCCTTCACCACCGGCGGTTCAGTGACGTCGCGGCCCGGCGCAACGTCGAGGCCCTTCTCATGGATGGCCGTCTGCGCCGCTGCGCAAAGACGATGGCGGCGCGCATCGCGGTGGAGGACGGGGTGGGAATGCTGTGTGACGCTGTCGAGAGCGTCCTTCAAAGGAGTGTCCAGCTTTCGAGGACGTGATCGTCGTCGTGAACCCCGCCGCGGGAGGGGGCCGAGCCGGGCGCGAGTGGCCGCGCGTCTCCGCGCAGCTCCGCGCGGAAGGGCTGCGATTCGACGCTGTGCTGACGTCGGGGCCTGGCGACGCCGCTAGAATCGCCCGCCGCGCGGCTGATGAGGGCCGGCCACAGATCGTCGCCGCTGGTGGAGACGGGACGGTGTACGAAGTGGTCAACGGGCTCCTGGAAGCCAAAGAGCGGCCGGAGACCCGGCTCGGGGTGTTGCCGATGGGCACGGGCAGCGACCTCTGCCGGACATTCGGCATACCGCTCGAGGCTGTGAGCGCCGCCGCCGCTCTTCGAGCCGGGGCCACGCGGCGGATCGATGCTGGACGACTCACCTGCGCCGGTCCGCGCGGCCCCATCACGCGGTACTTCGTGAACATCGCGGACGCCGGCATCGGCGGTGACGTGGCGGACCTCGTAAATCGCGGCTTCCGCGTCATCAACGGAGAGGTGACGTTCTCGCTGGCGGCCGTGCTGACGCTGCTGCGCTGGCGGAACCCACGGCTGCTGCTGGACCTGGACGGCGAAAGGCTCGAGTTGGTCTCCCAGCAGGTTGTCGTCGCGAACTGCGAGTACTACGGAGGCGGCATGCGCATCGCGCCCGGCGCGCTTCCCGACGACGGGCTATTCGATGTCATCATCAACGGCGACCTGGGGACTCTGGAGACACTGCTCCTGCTCGGCAAGGTCCGTGCTGGAGCGCACTTTCCCCACCCCAAGCTGGAGCGCCGGTCGGCGCGCCGCGTCGAGGTGAGCTCCCAAAGCCGCGTCGGCGTGGACGCTGACGGGGAGCGACCCGGTGACCTGCCCGCGGTCTTCGAGGTGGTCCCCGGCGCCATCGAACTGGTCGTCCCCGATCCTCAGGCGAATTTGTCGCGGAGCTCGAGGTAGGCGGACCGGATCATCCGGTACGAGGCCAGCGGGCCCACCTCCGTGTACTCCAGTCCGCGTGCCGCGCAGAACGGCTTGACGATCTCCCGGCACCGCCTGAGGTTGGCTCGCGGCATGTTCGGGAAGAGGTGGTGCTCGATCTGGTAGTTGAGCCCACCGAAGAGGTAGTCCCAGAGCGGATGGGAGTTCACGTTGCGAGAGCCGAGCACCTGGCGCTGGAGAAACGTGACCGGAGCATCCCGCGCCCACACCGGCATCCCTTTGTGGTTGGGTGCGATCAGGGCGGCGAGGTAGAGGCTGCCGCAGATCTGGGTGATCAGAAAAAGGGCGGCGCCCTTCCAGCCCAGCGAAATCACCGCCAGCGCCCAGACGCCGGAATTGGCTCCGACGAGCGCGATCTCGGTCGCCCGACGCCGGCCGCGCAGCTCGCGCAGCACGTAGACGATGCTTTCCAGCCGGAACCATAACGCGAGCAGGCCTGCCGCCAGCCAGATCAGGAGTCCCTGGTGTCGCAGCGCCAGCAACCGCCAGCCGGTGCGGTCGCGTGCCTCTTCCTCGGTGAAGGCGAGTAGCCCGCCACCCTGGATGTCTGGGTCGTTGGCCGGGTCGTTCGTGTGGCCGTGGTGCGCGTTGTGGCGGTCGTTCCAGTACCAGAAGGCCACACCCGCCACCAGCGACCAGCACGCCAGGCCGAGCACATCGTTCCTGGTCGAGGATCGGAACACCTCGCGGTGCCCGGCGTCGTGCCCGATGAGCGCGACCTGGACGATGCAGAAGCCGAGCAGTGCCGCGCTCACGATCAACCAGCCGGGCGTGGGCGGGGACACGAGGGCGATCGCGATGGCCGCGGCCAGCATCGCAAAGCACGAGCCGGCGCGGAACAGGTAGTAGCCGTAGGCGCGGTCGAGCAGACCCGCGGCGAGGACCTCTCGGCGCAGCTCCGCGTAGTCCGCCTCTGCGTGGACGCTGCCCACGTCGGTCGGTATTGCGTTCATCGGACTGAGGGCCGCTGTGGCCGCCGGATCGAACCGGCTGCCAGGAACGTGAGCAGCAGCATCAGCGGTCCCACTGTCAGGTGGAAGACGTTCTCCGGCAGTTCGATCCGCATTCCGAACGGGTCATGGACGGCGACGCCCAGGAACCCGAGAAGTGTGTAGAAGATGCCGAAGACGAAGCCGAGAACGATGCGGGCGTTCGCGCTTCGGAAGAGCAGCAGCCAGGCCAGTCCACCGGCGCCCCAGACGACGTGGAGCCAGGCGTGGGGCGGGTTGCCGTTCATGAGGGTCGCGAGGGGGATCGGCATGACGCTTCTCATGCCGGCGTTGAAGTCGAGCAGGAGTGAGCCGGCGCCCTGCACCAGCAAACCGGCCATGACCGCCCGGACGTACAGCGTCTGCACGAGCGGCCAGGGAGCGCGCCGTGTACCTGGGACAGCGGTAGTCAACATGAAGCGGCCTCCCGTGGGCGCAGCGTCCCGCGAATGAGCAGGGTGCCGAACACGACGGCCTCGACTCCAAAGACCACGAACCAGAGTGGTGTGGTTGTCGCGTTTGTGAACCGTGGCAGGTGCAGGATCGACACGGCGATCACGAGCACTGAGAGCAGGGTGATCATGACCACGAACCAGTGGATTCCCTCCCAGCGCTCCTCGCGAGCCGCGAGGATGCTGACAGCCGCGAGGGTCAGGAAGAAGGCGCTGTAGACCTGCGCCTGCGGCTCGGTGATCGCCCACGGCCACACACTTCGAGCCGCGCTGGGATCGATCATCAGGACAATGCCGACCGATCCGAAGATCAAAGACTCCGCCGCCCAAAGGAAAGTGAGCGGGCGAAACCCGGCACTGGCCTGGCCGCCCCAACCCATGCGCCAGAATACTGCGGCCACCAGCACGGGATCGATGACGTAGAAGAGCAGCCAGAAGAACGGGAACTGCTTCAATTCCTGGGGGTGAAGCGCCATTCTGACGATGGTCAGGATGAGGAGGACCATGGTGGCCATGCCGATCCCGAAGAGCACGAGCCGGATTTCCGCGAAGTGCCGCGAGGTGCTGGCCAGCGCGACCCCCGCACCCAGGGAAACATAGAGCGCGGCTATGAAGCGTGCGTTCAGGGGGCTGGCCGGCCAGGGGACCAGGAGCTTGACCTGGGGCGGATCGACCAGCGCGGCCAGTAGCAGCAGCGCCTGTGCTGCTGCGATCAGGAGGACCGCCCGCACCCACCAGGGCACGCGGTCCTCGCCGGCCAATGCGGTCCGCCAGGCCATTCCCGCCGTCAAGCCTATACCGTGAAAAATCGGCCGCCGCCTTTCGACTACTCGAGGGTCGTGTACTCCGGCCGGCCGCTTGCTCACCGTCTCTCCAGACGCCTCCTGGTACTGGCCCTTCGCACCCTGGTGCGGCTGGAAGTGGAAGGGCTTGAACGGCTCCCGACTGGCAGAGCATATGTCCTGGCCGCCAACCATCTGCACGCTCTGGATCCGGCCATCGGGCTCCTGCTGGTCCCGGGGCGCGTGGTGGGAGTGGTGAAGGAGAAGTGGAACCGCGTGCCTTTCCGATGGATTCTGCGGGCCATGAGCGATGTGGTCTTCGTCGGAAGCTCCAATCGCCGTGCCCTCGACGCCGCCGTCGCGCAGTTGACCGCCGGGGCTGTGGTCGCAATCCTGCCCGAAGGCACCCGCAGCCGCACGGGCGTCATGGCCGAAGGCCACCGCGGAGTCGCCCTTCTAGCCGCTCGAGCCCGGGTGCCGGTGGTGCCCGCGTGCGCCTACGGCCAGGAGCGGGCCGCCGCCTCCTGGCGGAGGCTGAGGCGCGTCGGGGTGCGCGTCCGCATCGGTGAGGCGCTCGCGCCTCCGCCCCCTGGCGCCGGGAAATCCGAACTGCTGCGATACACCGAAGAGGTAATGCTTGCCATCGCTGGCCTGCTACCAGACGCCTACAGGGGCGCCTATGCAAACCGCTCGGTTGCAAAACGGGGTCGTGCCTGAGCAGCCCCCTTTGAGCTCTGCGCCACCGATCTGACGCCTTCCCAGCCGAGACCTGGCAGCATGGGCGCGTGCCCTTCAAGCTGATCGCGCTCGTCCTGCCGCTCTCACTCGACACCTTCGCCGTCTCCGCAGCGCTCGGTGTGGCCGGCCTCTCCAGGAGAGAACGGTGGCGCCTCAGCCTCCTCTTGGCCGGCTTCGAGGCCGTCATGCCCATCGTTGGCTTCCTCGCCGGCGGGCTGATCGGCGAGGCGCTGGGCAACCTCGCCGACTACGCCGCGGCGGCCGTCCTCGTCGGTGCGGGTCTGCTGATGTTCCGTAATGGCAATGCGGAAGAGGGGGTGGCCCAGCGCATGCGGGGGCTGGTGGCCCTCAGCGTCGGTCTCAGCGTGAGCCTGGACGAGCTGGCGATTGGCCTTGCCATAGGCCTGCTCCGCCTCCCCATCCTGGCCGTCGCCTTACTCATCGGAGCGCAGGCCCTTGTGGCCAGCCAGCTGGGAGTCCGCTTGGGGGCTCGGCTTGGAGAAGGACTTCGAGAACGAGCAGAGCAGATGGCTGGTGGGTTGCTGATTGCCTTGGGGTTAGGCCTTTTCATTCTCCGAATGGCCGGCCACTCCGTCTGACACACTCGCGCCGTTCAGGCGCCCGCTGGGTCGGTCAGCCTAGGGGCGACCCGCGTAGATTGGCAGAGGGGTGAGCGACTGGAACCAGGAGAGACAAGAGTGACGAGCATTGCCCTCCTGCTGTTGCGGCTGGTCGCCGGCGGAACCCTGATCGCACATGGGTATCCCAAACTGTTCGGAGGTCCGGGCCGGAAGCCGCCGGAGCCCTTGACGAAGCTGATGGGTTCGAACTACGCCGCGGCCGTGGAGAGGAGTGGCCCCAAGGGGTTCGCTCAGGCCCTTCAGCGGATGGGAGTACCGCAACCGGAACTGGCCGCATACGCATCCGGCCTGACTGAGTTCGGCGGGGGCCTGCTGCTTGTTCTGGGTGCGTTCACGCCGCTCGCATCGGCCGCGGTGGTTGTCAATATGGCGGTGGCGATTCGCAAGGCGCACTGGAAGGTCGGCTTCTATGGGCAGGGTGGCTTCGAGTTCGCCCTGTTGCTGGGCGGGGCCGCGGCGACAATCGGGCTGGCAGGTCCAGGTGCGTTGTCTGTGGGCGGCGTCCGCAGGCGGATCCGGAAGGATCGTCGCCCAATGTCACCCTGGCGCCGGCGGTCCCTGGTCAGGAGTTAGTTGCGTCACGAGGTGTCGAAGCCTGTGCCGCCTGGCCCAGAGACCGCCTCGCCATGCCGGACACGGCTGACGCGACGAAGCTAAGACAGCGTGACGTCGGTCGAAAGACGTGGTCCGCCCAGAACGGGTGAGCTTGTAGCTCAACGAGAGGCCTGCCTGGCCGGCGCCCACTATCACGACGTCATGTGAATCCCTCACTCGGTTCACCTCCATCTAGTCAGTGCCGGCCAGCGTAGGAACAGGAGGCGGGCGCGCTGTCATGCGCATCACAGCAACTGGATCAGTGCTGAGGCAATCTGCAGCAGTCGCACTCAAGTGGAGGAAGGCCCATGAACACAGAGTTGGCATTGGCGTTTGAACGGCCGGTCCGGGCCTATTTTCGACGCCCTCAACCGGAAAGCCCTGAACGGCGTGCTCGAGGTCTTTACCCCAGACGCGTCGGTAATGCCGTCAGATGGTGGGATTGCCGTCGGAACAGGCGAGATAAGGGCCACGTATGAGCACCGATTCACGACGTTCGACTACGGCCGTGTCGTTCACATCGATGAGACGATCGTCGACGGCGAACTGGCTGTGGTGCACTGCCACAGCACCGGCACTCTGACCCTGCTTGGTAGCGGCAGGACAGTGGAGGCGGTGGCGCGCGAGGGGTTCACACTGTGGAACGTCAGCGACCGGTGGATGGTTCGCTTCTACATGAACAACGTCCTGAAGCCCATCGGTTCGCAGCTTCCCGCTAGGTCCTGTAGGACTCCATGTGTGGCTAGGACTTGGCAGAGCGGCTGCGGGGACCGTGCGCTCCAGGCGGCTGTTGATGCTGGCAACCGCGCGCCGGACCCGACGGGTATGACGCATCGCCAGCCAGAGACGACCGCCGGGACCGTCATCAACGCCGGTGCATCTGAATTCGAAGCGATGGTGCGCCTGGAGGGAATCGAACCCCCTGCCTTGCGGTCCGGAGCCGCACGCTCTATCCGATGAGCTACAGGCGCGGGTAGTGTCAGTTTACTCTGGGGCCGACATGCGCTCGCTGCGGGGCGCGCCCCTCGGCGCGGCACTGATCTTGGTCCTGCTCTGGTTGTCCGGCTGCCAGACCGGACCCCTCTCGAACCCCGGGCTGGCCCCTGGGGAGATCGCCGCCCAGGCGGCCGATGCGCCCTCGGACCTGCGACCGTGTCCCATCTCCGGTCCGGTTGAGAGATACCTGGCCGACCTGAAGCCCAGGAACCACGACGCCTACCAGGCCGCAGACGACGCCTGGAACCAGCTCAAAGGCGAGGGCGCCAAGTCCGGGGCGGTTGCAGTCTTCGCGGCAACCCCGGCTTCATGCCTGGCAAAGCCGGGGGCGGGCCCGGGGCGCAACCTCGTCAACCTGGTAGCCGTCTTCGCCGATGATCACGCGGCCACCAGCGCCTACCAGCGTGGCATCTTCGGTTTCCCCACCCCACCGGGGGAGGAGCAGCTCCCGGGTCTCTCGAAGGGCGTGGCGACCGGGCTCTCGGAAAACGCCTGGGCCGTCCAGCGGGACGTGGGGGGCCGGACGCTCTACGTGGCCTGGTGGCAAGATCGGGCGGTGGCCTCGTTCCTGGTCGCCGCCGACCTGGATCGAACCGAGTCCAGACGGGTCGCCGAGGCGGTCGAGCGCCGCATTAGCTGACGCGACCGCCGTAAACTGCATTGGCTGACGCGCCTGTAGCTCACCGGATAGAGCGCATGCCTGCGGAGCATGAGGCAGCAGGTTCGATTCCTGCCAGGCGCACTTCGAGATTCTTCAAGCGAATTTCGAGTTGTGTTGCAGCGCATGCTACTCGCTCGATTCACTTTTCAGCCTGGCCTGATATGTCTTCCAAGTGCTGTTGGCATGCGCTATAGTGCTGTCACCTCAGCCACGAAGTCGCTGAGGAGCTTTGGCGAGATCAAGGAGGAGCCGTGCCCGACCTCAAGGTCGTGGAACCGCAGCCGGCCTCAGCGCTGGAGACCTTGATCGAGGACTACCTGGCCCACTGCCGGGCTCGCGGCCTCTCGCCCAACACGGTCAACCAGTCCTATCGCTACCCGCTGAAAGGCATCCTGCTTCCCTTCTGCACACGGGAGGGCATCACCGACGTCTCTGGCCTGACC
>CATPBP010000236.1 GCA_955652675.1 Candidatus Dormiibacterota bacterium | reverse complement strand
CTGGGCCGCGGATTTCGTGGCCGCCGGCCTGCGGCAGCGCGGCGACGAGGCCCGCTGGGAGCAGATCCTCGCCGGCGCCACCGCGCACGCCCAGGGGCCGCCCGGGGCGCTTGCGCGTCCCGTGGACGGTATCGATTTCCGCCTCAGGGTGCCCCGGCTCGGCTACACGGCGATCGTGCGGGAGGGCGTGGGCCTCGACGTGCTCGCCACCGGTCCCGGGCACTATCCGGCCACGGCCTGGCCCGGTCAGCCCGGCAATGTCGCCGTGGCGGCTCACAACGTGTACTGGATCCAGTTCGACCAGCTGAAGCCCGGGGACAGCCTGCTGGTCGACACCCGCTACGGCACCTTCGACTACAGGGTGACGGGAAGCCGCGTGGTGACGCCTGACGACTCCGCCGTGCTCCAGGCACAGCCGGATCGCCAGCTGACCATGACGACCTGCTGGCCGCTCTGGACCGGCCAGTTCGCGACCCGCCGGCTGGCCATCTTCGCGAGGAGCGCATGAGCTACCTTGCCTCGCTGTCCGCCACGGAGCTCTCGCTGCGCCGGCTGCTCCCGCTGGTGGCGGGGGCGTTGCTCCTCTTCGTAGTCTTCCTGCAGCTTCGGCGCCGCTCGCGGGTGCCCTCCGCCGGGCGGCCTGGCTTCCAGTACGACTTCGGCAGGCGCACCCTGGCCGCCCTCCTGGCGCTGGCTCTGCCGGCGCTGCTCGTCGGCCTGGGCGCGTTCCTCTTCGCGGGCGGCCAGTGGCAGGCACCGCTCAAGTCGGCTCAGCGCACGGTGGCGGCGGGGCAGGACCGGGCCGGCGGCAGCCATTCTCCGCAACCGGCAGCGACCGCCCCGCCGACCAAGATCCTCGCGCCAGATCCCTCCGCAGTCACCCTCCAGTCCGGCGACCTGCCTCCCGGCTACCACGTCCTCAAGGCGAACAAGGCGTCGTTCAGCACCGGCAGTGACGCCTACCCGAGCTGGGACGTCGTCTTCGAGCCGGATGCGACCAACCCGGCGCCGGCGTATCCGCTTGCGGAGAGTCTGGCTGTGGTCTATCCCAGCGCGAACGCCGCGGCCGGCGCCGTCGACGCCCAGTCCGGCGTCGACCGCGGTGGCGGCGCCGCCCCGTATGTGCCCTCGTCGAAGGTCGGAGACCAGGTCAACGTCTGGGTGGAAAAGACCTCCAACCGTCCCGACTACGCTGTCGTCCGGGTCACCTGGCGCTATGTCAACGTGGTCGGCCAGGTGAGCATGCTGACTCCCTCGAGGGCGGTCCGCCCTGAACAGGCCCTGACGCTCGCCAACCGCGAGCAGGAGCGCATCAAGGCCAGCGTCCCGCCGGTGCAGTCCCTGGCCAGCCAGTCCGGAAGCTGACAGGCCTCGGCCGAGTGGCGCCGCGCGGGATCCCTCAGGACGCCGGCAGAGGGATGGTGGGCAGGAATCTCGGTGGCTGGCGCACCCTGGTGGCCTGCTCGAAGGCGTAGGCCAGCCGGATCAGCGTGGGCTCCGCGAAGGCGCCGCCGCTGAAGGTGATGTTCACCGGCAGACCCCTGCAATGGCCGGCTGGCACGCTGATCAGCGGGTACCCGGCCTGGGCCGCCGGGGTCGAGCTGCTGCTGATCAGGCGGTCGCCGGTGACCAGGTCGGTCAGCCAGGCGGGGCCGCCGCTGGGAGCCACCAGGGCGTCGAGGCCGAACTGCTCCATGATGGCGTCGATCCCCAGCTCGCGGGAGAGCCGTTGGCTGCGGGCGAGTGCGTGCAGGTAGGTGGGATCGTCGAGGTCGGTGGTGGCCTGGGCCCGGACGAAGAGCTCCTGGCCAAACCATTCCAGCTCCTCGGCGGCGTGCGCCTCGTTGAAGGCAATCGCGTCCGCCAGGCTCTGTATCGGTACCCCACGCCGTGTCGCCAGGTAGGCGTTGAGGTCGTGCTTGAACTCGAAGAGGAGCACTGTGAGCTCGAGCTCGCCGCCGAACTGATCCGCGTTGGGGATGTTGGCCGGGTCCACGATCGTGGCGCCGGCGTCTCTCATCACCTCGAGGGCCGCTTCCAGGACGGACTCGGACCCGTTGCTGTTTCCGAAGCCGCCGGTCCGGGGCACGCCGATGCGAGCGCCTCGAAGGCCCCCGGGATCGAGGAACTTGGTGTAGTCGGTAGCCAGCCTGCCCAGGCTGCCATCCGTCGCCGGGTCTCGGGGATCCAGCCCCACCAGCGCACCCAGGAGGACCGCGGCGTCCGCCACCGTCCGGGCGTGCGGGCCGACCGAGTCCTGGCTGTGCGAGATCGGCACCACGCCGGCCCGGCTGACCAGGCCTACCGTCGGCTTGATGCCCACCACCCCGTTGTTGGCGGCCGGGCTCACGATCGAGCCGTCCGTCTCGGTGCCGATGGACGCGGCGCACAGGTTGGCGGCTGTTGCGACGGCCGAGCCGGAGCTGGAACCGCCCGGATTGCGGTCCAGCACGTAGGGGTTGCGGCACAGCTGCCCGCGCCCGCTCCAGCCGCTCGCGGAGTGGGTGGAACGGAAGTTGGCCCACTCGCTGAGGTTCGTCTTGCCCAGGAGCACGGCACCGGCCCTCCGCAGCCTGGACGCGACAGTGGCGTCTTCGAGGGCCGGCTCACCGACCAGGGCGAGGGAGCCGGCCGTGGTCATCATCCGATCGCGGGTATCGATGTTGTCCTTGAGCAGGATCGGGATGCCGTGGAGGGGACCCCGCGGGCCCTTCTTTCTTCGCTCCTGGTCGAGGTCCGCGGCGATCTCGCGGGCGTCAGGATTGACCTCGAGGACGGAGTGGAGTCGCGGCCCGTCCCGGTCGAGCCGCTGGATCCGGCTCAGGTATTCGTCGACGAGCGCCGCCGAGCTCAGACGCCCGCTGCCCATGGCGGCCTGCAGCTGGGGGATCGTGGCCTCCCGCAGCCCAAAACCGTCGGGGAGGGTCTCGTCGGCGTCGTCGAACATCTACCTGGGCAAGTTTGGCGCCCAGGCCTCGAGCGATGCCGGCTCCGACAGCCGGAGAGCAGCCATGCCCCTCCCTCCTTCCAGCGCCGCCAGCGCCCACTCCCCCCGGCGCGCTGTGCAGGCAACCCTAGATGCTTCCGCCGCCTCCGTCACCCCTATTTTAGTAGCCTGGCGATTCATTCAAGCCGGGCGCCGGCTAGCTCAGCCGCGGCATGACCTCGGAGGCCAGGAGGTTCAGCGCTTCCATGTCATCGAGCACGTAGTGCTGGAGCATGAAGAGACCGACTCCGCTGGCCACGTAGGGGCGCATCTGCTCGACGATCTCGGCCGGGGTGCCCACGAACCAGCGTCCGAGCTGATCGCGCAGGCTGGAGACCACGTCCGCCCCCGACTGGCCCTGCAGGCTGGGCAGCACTTCGGCCAGCCGGAGGCCGCGAGCCTCCAGCTCAGCCTGATCTCGGCCGATCAGGTGCCCGGCCATCACCGAGCGCCGGATCTCGGAGGGATCCCGGCCGATCTCCCGGCAGCGCTCGTCCAGCAGGCGCGACTTGGCGCGGTAGGCGTCCGGGTCGTAACCCAGAAGGTTCCACTCCGAGGCCTCGCGGGCCGCGATCGTGAGTGTCCGCTTCTCCCCGCCGCCTCCGATCAGGATCGGGAGGGGATGTTCCGCGAGCTCGAGCGTCGAATGGATGCGCGCGATGCCCGCCTCCAGGTTGTCGAAGCGCTCTCGCAGGCTCGGGAACGGTATGCCCATCGCCTCGTGCTCGGCCTGGTTCCAGCCGGTGCCCACGCCTAGAAGCACGCGGCCACCCGAAAGCTCGTCAACCGCCAGGGCGATGCGCGCCAGGACGGCTGGAACGTAAAAGGTCATCGGACTGACCATCGGGCCGAGCTGGATGCGCTCCGTCCACTCCGCTGCGAGGGCAAGCGCGACCCAGGTCTGGAGCGACCTCCGGCCGTTCACGCCGACGACCGAGAGGCAGTGGTCGCTGCATCTCAGCGATGCAAATCCAAGCCGGTCCGATTCCGTGGCGATGCGCCGCCAATGGTCCCAGTCCAGCCCTTCTTGGGCCTCGATCATCACTCCGAGTGTTGCCATGGTCAGCCGAACACCTCCCTCAACTCCGAAAGCGCGAGCCAGTTGACGATTCGGTCGCTCGAGATTCCCGCCCGGCGCGCCGTCCACAGGCCCAGGTCAACGTAGATCAACTGGTCCGGCGCGTGCGCGTCGGAGTCCAGGCCGAGCCGGCAGCCCAGCGAGGCCGCCAGCCGGGCCAGCTCCGGCGAGAGGTCCATGCGGGCCGGGTCGCAGTCCATCTCGAGCACCACTCCCCGCTCTGCCGCGGCCCGAAAGACGGCCTCGAAGTCGTACGAGGCGCCCTCCCGGGAGCCGGGGCGGCGGCCGGTGGGGTGGCCGATGACGTCGACGTGCGGGTTTTCGACCGCCCGCAGCATGCGCTCGGTCATCGCCGCCGGTTCCATGCGCAGCTTGACGTGGGGCGAGGCGATCACCAGGTCGAGCGAGGCCAGCGCCTCGTCCGGCTCGTCCAGCGAGCCGTCCTCGTTGATGTCCACCTCGACTCCCTGAAGGATGGTCAGCCGGTCCATCTCGCGGTTCGCCTGGTCGATCAGCCGGCGCTGGGCTGCCAGCCGTTCGGGGCCCAGGCCGTTGACCACCGTGATCCTCGGCGAGTGGTCCGTGATCGCGAGGTACTCGTAGCCGCGGGCCTGCGCGGCGCGAGCCATCTCCAGCACGGTGGCGCGCCCGTCGGACCAGTCCGTGTGAGAGTGGAGATCCCCGCGATAGCCCATGTCGACCAGCGGAGAGATCTCGAGCACCGGTTCGACGGCGGCCAGCTCGGGCGCCTGCTCCTCACGCAGGCGGTCGAGGTAGTCGCTGCGATCCGTCTCGATCAGCTCGGCCAGCGTCCGGGCGATGCCCGCTCCCACCCCCTCGAGGCGCTGCAGCTCCCCTGCCCGGGCCATGGCGTCGAGGTCAGGGCGGTCCCGCAGCAGAAGGCTGGCGACCTTGGTGAAGGCGCGGGCGCGATAGGCGTCGCCCTTGTGACGCAGAAGGTAGGCGATCTCGGCCAGATATGCGGCCGCCTGGTCCGGGCTCACATCCGTTTCAGGAGAAGCCGGTGCGGCGGGTGCGGCGGTCCGAAGAAAGCTTCCAGGTCCGGGTCCAGCCGCGCGGTGGGCTGAGGGTAGGAGACGAGCTGGAACCCGCGCTGCTCCCACCAGCCCGGCTCTTCGGGACCGACCATGCCCAGGGTCCCGCCAGGCCGCACGCACCTCTCGAGTTCGCCCAGGACGGCGTCTCCGCCCAGCGGCGCGTGCGGCCCGAAGGTTGCGCAGGAGACGACCAGGTCGGCCCAACCCGACCGGAGCGGTAGCCGGTGACCCACTCCGGCGATCACCTTGACGCAGGGAAAGCGCTGGGCCAGGAGCCGGCGCAGCGGCGGGCTGGGCTCGATCGCCACCAGCGAAGCCGCCCTGAGCGCGAGCGCCGCCGTCAGGCGCCCACTGCCGGCTCCCACGTCGAGCACGCGCGCCCCGTCGGCCGGCAGGTCGGCGAGCAGCTCCGGCGCGACAGGCTCCGCGGCGGCCAGCCGGTCCCAGAGGTCAGGGGCCAGCTCGTAGGCCAGAAACCAGAAGCAGCCGCGAACCAGGCGGCTGGCTGCCGCGGCTCGTGCCTCCGGGGAGGCGGCCCGCTGGCTGAGCCTGAGCAGGCGCTCGCCCCGGGCCGGCGGCAGCGCCGTGGCGATCGCCTGGAGCGCGCCGGTGTCCGCTGTGAGGGCGGCCGCGAGGTCCTCAAGTGGGGGAGCGCTGGGGCTGGGCTCGAAGAGAAGGTTCAGCGCGGTCCGGCTCAGCCTGGCCAGATCCTTCGCCTGGAAACGGTCACTCCCGGGGGGAGCCGTCTCCACGGCGTCGGAATATCGCACCGGTAGGCAGTATATGTACCTAGAGGATGCTCAAGATAAGTCCCGAAAAGGGGTTCAAGACAGAGCTCCAGGCGCCGACCGCCGTGCTGGTCACCCGGCGGGTGACCTTCGCCGCCGCCCACGTCCTGCGCCGCCCGGAGTGGGACGACCGCCGCAACAAGGAGGTCTTCGGCCAGTGCGCCGGCGACCACGGCCACAACTACGTGCTGGAGGTGTCGGTGAGCGGAGAGCCCGACCCGGCCACCGGCATGGTCGTCAACCTGAAAGACCTGGACAGGGCCGTGAAGCAGGCGGTCGTCCGGCACGTCGACCACCGGCACCTCAATCGCGACGTGCCCTTCCTGGAGGGCGTGGTGCCCACCGCCGAGAACCTCGCGCTTGTGTTCTGGCGCCAGCTCGACGGGCAGATGGGCAGCGGTCACCTGCAGCGGCTACGGCTCGTGGAGTCGGAGAACAACTCGGTCGAGGTGACGCGGTGAGCGTGGCTCCCCACTTCCAGGACGAGCTCTCCAGCCTGGTGGCGCGGCTGCTCGCCGGTCTCGGAGAGGACCCGGACCGGGAGGGCCTGGTCGACACGCCGGAGCGGGTCGCCCGCTCGCTCCGCCACCTGACGGAGGGCTACGAGCTGGACGCCACCAACGCCATCGGGGATGCGCTCTTCGAGCAGGAATACGACGAGATGGTGCTGGTCAAGGACATCCAGTTCTACAGCCTCTGCGAGCACCACTTGCTTCCATTCTTCGGAGTCGCCCACGTCGCCTACCAACCGAACGGCCGGGTGGTCGGGCTCAGCAAGATCCCACGCGTGGTGGACGTCTACGCGCACAGGCTTCAGCTCCAGGAGCGGATGACGCGCCAGATCGCGGAAGGGTTGGAGCGGGTGACGCGCCCGCACGGCGCCGCGGTGGTGATCGAGGCACGCCACCTCTGCATGGAGATGAGAGGTGTGGAGAAGGTCGGAGGCCAGACCGTCACCTCGTGCATGCTCGGCTGTTTCCGGGACGACGCCCGCACTCGCGCCGAGTTCCTCGAGCTGATCCGCGGCAACCGGTAGCCGGTAACCGCGGCGGAGCGGTCGGCCCTTGAGAATCGCGGTCGCTTGCTCGGTGCCGCTCACGGTGCGCGGCGGGTCCGGGACCGCCGTGGCCGTCCGGCAGATCTGCGCAGCCCTGGAGAGCCGTGGCCATTCGGTGGAGACCCTCGCGCCTCGAGCCAACGCTCCCAGCCTGACCCTCTCGCGCTGGTGGTTCAACCGCAGGCTCCAGGCTGCGCGGCTTCGCCGCCACGACGTGGTGCTCGGAGTCGATGGCGACGCGGCCAGGGCCGCCGCTCGCGCTGACCGCCCATATGTGGCGGTGCTGAAGGGGATCTATCCGGAGGTACTGCCCTACGAGACCGGCCTGACCAGCCGGCTTCTTCGCCTTCAAGCGCGGTGGGAGCGCGCCGCCGCCCGGGCCGCGGCCGCCGTGATCGTCCCCTCCAGCTATTCCGCCGCCGCGGTGCAACGCCACTACGGGGTCCCGGCGGCGCGCCTCCGCGTCGTCCCCGAGCCCTTCGACCTCGACGCCTGGCGCAGGCGCCTGGGGAGCGGCGTGCCCGGCGACGAGACCGTCCTCTGCGTGGCGCACCTCTACCCGCGCAAGCGAGTGAGCGATCTCCTGCGGGCCTGGCCGCTCGTCCTCCGGGCGCGGCCGGCCGCGACGCTCAGGGTGCTCGGGCACGGGCCGCAGCTGGAGGAGACTCGGCGGCTGGGCAGCGGGCTGACCAGCGTGTCTGTGGAGGGGCACGTGCCGCGTGCAGAGCTGATGCGCGCGTTCGCCGGCAGCGCGGTCTTCTGCCTGCCCAGCGCGCAGGAGAACTTCGGGATCGCCGCGCTGGAGGGGATGGCCAGCGGCCTGGTGGTGGTGCTCGGTGACGCGGGCGCCCTGCCCGAGACGAGCGCAGGCGCGGTCCGCCGTCTGGTCCCAATCGGCGACGTGGGGCTGCTCGCCGCCGCGATCCTGGAGGCGCTCGACCCGGCGGAGCGCGAGCGAGCGCAGGCGGTGAACCCGGAGCTCACCAGGCGCTACGATCCCGCGCTGGTGAGCGAGCAACTGGAAGCCGTGTTGAGCGAGGTGATCCGGTGACGGCGGGCGTTGCCGTGGTGACCGGCGCTTCGGGTGGCATCGGCGGGGCGGTCGCCGCCGAGATGCGCAGGCGGGGCTGGGAGGTGATCTCCTGGAGCCGGCAGGACGGGGTGGACGCCTCCGACGAGTCGGCTGTCGAGGCGGCGGCAGAACGGCTTCAAGGCTGGAGTGCCCTCGTCAACAACGCCGCCGTGCTGATCCCCCGTCTGTTGACCGAGATGACCGCCGCCGAGTGGGATGAGACGCTGGGTGCGGGCCTGCGCAGCGCCTTCCTCTGCAGCCGGGCGGCCTTCCGCCGCATGCGTCCGGGGGGCGCCATCGTGAATGTCTCCAGCCTCTCCGGCGTCGCCGGTGCCGAGAAGTTTCCTCGAATGTCCGCCTACGTCGCCGCCAAGTCGGGCCTGGCCGGCCTCACCGAGGCCATGGCCGTCGAGGGCCGGGCGCTTGGTATCCGCGTCAACGCTGTCAGCCCCGGCTCGGTCGACACGCCCATGCTGGCGCTGAGCGGTGCGCCGAAGGAACCCTCTCTGCGGCCCGAAGAGGTGGCTCGGCTGGTCGCCTGGCTCGCCAGCGCCGATTCGGAGCCGCTCTCAGGCGCGAACCTGCGTCTCGACCCGAGCTGAGACGCCAGCCGTCGGAGTCGGTCTAGCTCGCCTTCTCGGCGGAAGCCTTGCCGGGCTTGATCTGGTCGACCAGACGAGCGACGACCGCGCTCGCGGCGGCCGTGGCGGCGGCTCGGGCGACGTTCACGGCGATCCGCTCCCACTGAGAGGACGGCTTCTCCTCACCGAGCTGCTTGTCGCCGACGTAGAGGCGCATCGGCGGGACCTGCCGGCGGAGGCCCAGCTCAAGCGTCTGACGGGCGCTGCGCAGGTCTTTCATGACCCCTCGCGGTATCACACGCTCGACCCTCTCGCGGGCGGTGGGCGGCCGCGTCACCCGGTACACGATCAGGGCGCCGACGACGGCGACGCCGACCGCCGCCCCCACGCCGACGGCGCTCACCAGCGTTCGTGAGAGCCGGCGCACCTGGGTGCGGCTGCGCTCGCGCAGCTCGATGATCTTGGATTCCATCGAGCCGCGAATCTCGACTATTTGTTGTTCGAGCTGATCTGACGAAGCGCCCATTCCCTGGTCTCCTTCAGGCTGCGGATGGTCTTTTGCGGGGGCTGTATCTGCAGCCGGAACCTGCCAAAGAGAGCGAGGCCCAGCGCGATGACTAGGTAGAGAGCAAGCCAGATGATTGCGACGAGCGTGTGGTTGTCGATCCAGACCACGAGCAGAACGGGCAGCGCCACGAGGATTGCGAGAAGCGCGAAAACGCCCGCCACCGCAAACGCGCCGATCGCGATCCCATTGCGGATCGCGAGCTCCTTGACTTCTTGCTTGGCGAGCTCGATCTCGAGCCTGACGAGTTGCTGTGCGCTCTCCACGATGTCGGAGGCAAGCTGAGCGGAGGACTCGTCGTACTTCTTCGCCTGCACTGCGGAAATCATACGCACGCGGGGGAACCCGAGGTTCCCCCGCGACCCCCCTCCTTAGCGACCTAACCCTCCCCTTGCGGGAGGGGGTGGGGAGGGGGTCTCGACGCTGTCCCAAACGCCGCCGGCCTGACAGTGATTGCGCAAGCCGCGGGAACCCCGAAAGGATTCCCTCCCTCTGGTGGGACCCTGGCGGGGGAAGGGGTCTTTTACCGTCCAAGGCGCCGCTGGCCGTCGGCGAAGCATAAACAATCCTTTATCGCTTATCCTTCAAATAAAGAGTCCTTTATGTATGCTGGCCTAGAGCGGCGGCAGTTGCCCGGGTACTTCCAGGCGCTCTCCCACCCGACCAGGCTCCGGATCCTGGAGCGTCTGGCGGAGGGTGGCGAGCTGAGCGTCAACGAACTGGCGAAGTACCTGCGCATGAGCCAGCCGCGCGTCTCCTGGCACCTCGCGATGTTGAGGCGAGGAGGAGCAGTCCGGCAGCGCAAAGAGGGCCGGCTGGTCTACTGCTCGCTGGACCTGGAGGAGATCCGGAGGCGGCAGCTGGCCTTCTGGCAGATGCTCACGGAGAAAAAGAGAATCGGAGGGATTCCATGAAAAACGGCAACGGCAAGGTTCGAGTTGCGGTGGTAGGCGTTGGCAACTGCGCCTCCTCGCTGATCCAGGGCGTGCAGCACTACCGCGACGCCTCGCCCGAGGAGTTCGTGCCTGGCCTGATGCACGTCGACCTGGGGGGCTATCACGTGCGGGACGTGGAGTTCGTGGCCGCCTTCGACGTCGACCGCAAGAAGGTGGGAAAGGATCTTTCCGAGGCGATCTGGGCCGGCCCCAACAACACAGTCAAGTTCGCCGAGGTGCCTCCGCTGGGTGTCAACGTGGAGCGCGGAATGACCCATGACGGCATCGGCAAGTACCTCTCCGACGTGATCGAGAAGGCGCCCGGCGAGACCGCCGACGTGGCCGGCATCCTCAAAGAGAAAGGCGTGAACGTGGTCATCAACTACCTCCCGGTCGGCTCCGAGGAGGCGACCAAGTGGTATGTGGAGCAGGCGCTCAACGCGGGCTGCGCCTTCGTCAACTGCATACCGGTCTTCATCGCCCGTGAGCACTACTGGCAGGGCCGCTTCGAGACCAAGGGGCTGCCAATCATCGGCGACGACGTGAAGTCGCAGGTGGGCGCGACGATCGTGCACCGGACCCTGGCCCGTCTCTTCCGGGAGCGCGGAGTGCGTCTCGAGCGCACCTATCAGCTCAACTTCGGCGGCAACACCGACTTCCTGAACATGCTGGAGCGGGAGCGGCTGATCTCCAAGAAGATCTCCAAGACACGCTCCGTCACCTCGCAGCTCGACTACGAGATCGGGGACGACAACGTGCACATCGGGCCCAGCGACTACGTGCCCTGGCTCCAGGATCGAAAGTGGGCGCAGATTCGTCTGGAGGGCCGCGGCTTCGGCGACGTGCCGCTCAACGTGGAGCTGAAGCTGGAGGTACATGACTCGCCCAACTCGGCCGGGATCGTGATAGACGCGGTGCGCTGCTGCAAGCTGGCGCTCGACCATGGCGTGGCCGGCAGCCTCGAGGGCCCCAGTGCCTACTTCATGAAGTCGCCGGCGCGTCAGTACACGGATCCAGACGCCCGCCGGCTGACTGAGGAGTTCATCTCCACCTACGGCCGCAAGGGTGCCGAGGTCCCCAGCAAGGCGTGAGGTTCTTTCCGGAGAACTGAGCGGACTGCGCCCTCTCGCCGCCAGCTACCAGGCCGGGGCCCGGCTCGTCCGGGCTCTGCCGCCCCGTCTCCGCTACCCGGTCGCGGCCGCCGGCGGCAGCGTCTGGTACGCAGCGGACTTCGGTCGGAGGAAAAACGCGCTCGTCAACTATGCGGCGGTCCTGGACAGGCCGGAGAACGACCCCGAGGTGGCGCGGGTGGCGCGGCAGGCGTTCGAGAACTACGGCCGCATGCTGACTGACTTCCTGCTCATGGGCAGCCTTCGCCGGGAGGACATCCCCGGTCTCCTGACGGTTGGGGGCGCCGAATACGTCGAAGGAGCGCTCAAGGGAGGGCGGGGAGGCATACTGGCGCTGCCGCACATGGGTTCGTGGGACTTCGCCGGCGCTCTGGCCGGCATCCTGGGCTACCGGATCACCGTAGTAACGGAGACCTTTCCGGGTTCCCTGAACGACGCCGTGGTGCAGACCCGCGCCGTTCACGGGCTGGACGTCATCCCTGCCGGCCGCTCGGCGATCCGCGCCATCAACCAGGTGCTCGACCGCAACGGTCTGGTGGCGCTGGTGTGTGACCTGCCACACGGTCCGGGGACCGACGTCCGCTTCTTCGGGCGCCGGGCGGTGGTCCCCTCGGGACCGGCCGCGATCGCCTGCCGCCGGAGAGCGCCCCTGCTGCCCGCCTACAGCCGGCGCGTGGAGCAGGACCGACACCACGTGCATGTCGACCCACCCATCCAGCCCCCGGGAAGCGAGGGTTGTGCCGGAAGAGACAGTGTCCGGGAGCTGATGCAGAAGGTCGTGGAGCGGTTCGAGGTCTTCATCCGGGAGCACCCGGAGCAGTGGTACGCGTTCCGCCCTATCCTGGCCCGGTCCGACTGACTTGCTCCGATTCCGGGCCTTCAGGATCGTCCAGTGGCTGATGGAGCGGCTCCCGCGACCGCTCGCCTACGCCCTGGCCATCGTCATCGCCAGGTTCGCGTACCTGTTTGCCCGAGGCGCCCGGCGGGCGCTGGAGGAAAACCTGCGGGCGGCGGTGCCCCAGGTTTCCGGCCGCGAGCTGCGACTGATCACCTGGAACAACTTCCGCAACCACTCCAAGGCGTACGCAGACCTGATGCGGCTGCCCAGGGCGAGGGTTGAAGAGCTGCAGCCGCTTCTGCACGTAGAGGGCATGGAGCACCTGGAGGCGGCTCGCGCGCACGGTCGGGGCGTCCTCGTCGTCTCCGCCCACATGGGCTCCTGGGAGGTGGCAGCGGCCATCTGGTCGGCGACCATCGCCCCGGTCTCGCTCTTCGCCGAAGAGCTGGAGCCGCGGGAGCTCCTCGACTGGTACAGGCGCACCCGCGCCCGTCTGGGGATCAGCGTCCTGCCACTGAACCGGGCGGGCCTCAAGCAGGTGATCAAGGCCCTGGAGGCTCAGGAGATGGTGGTCACCGCGATCGACCGCGACATACTCGGGACAGGTCTGGTCACGGATTTCTTCGGCCGCCCGGCTCGCATCCCGGAGGGCCCTGCGGCGATCGCCCTGCACAAAGGCACGCCCTTGCTCCCGGTTTGTGTGTACCGGCTGCCCGACGACAGCTATCAGGCCGTCGGCTACCCGCCCATCGTCGCCGAGCCCACCGGTAACCGGAATGAGGACCTCCGCCGGGTCACGCGGCAGCTGGTGGCGCACCTGGAGGAGATCATCCGGGCGCACCCCGATCAGTGGCATATGCCCCATCGAATCTGGGAGCATGCAAACTACCCCGCAGAAGCGACTGCAAAGGTGACCTCGTGAAGATCGGACTCGTCTCGCCCTACGACTACAGCCACCCGGGAGGCGTGACCGAGCACCTGCGGCACCTGGGGGGCTGGCTGGGCCAGCTCGGCCACGAGGTCCGCACCTTTGCGCCGTCCAGCCGCCGGGGCGCCGAGGATGAGATCCGCGATTTCTACCGCATCGGCCGGGTGTTCCCGCTTCCCGCCAACGACTCGGTGGCGAGAATCACGCTCAGCTTCCACATCGCGAGGCGGGTGCAGGAGATCCTGGAGCGGGAGCGGTTCGACGTGCTGCACTTCCACGAACCCTTCCTCCCGGCGCTGCCGTTGACGCTGCTGTCCAGCTCCCATGCCCCGCACGTAGCCACCTTTCACGCCTTTGCGAAGTCGAACCTGGGTTACTACTACGGTCGGCCGATCCTCAAGCAGTACCTGAAACACCTCGACGCCACCATCGCCGTGAGCCCGCCGGCCCGGGACTTCGTCCGCCATTACTTTCCACAGCTCGACCCTTGCGTGATCCCCAACGGGATCGACGTCGACCGCTTCCGGCCTGGTCAGACACCCATCCACCACCTCCGGGACGATTCCGTGAACGTTCTCTTCGTGGGCCGCCTGGAGAAGCGCAAGGGCCTGCTGGACCTGCTGCGTGCCTATCAGTACCTGCAGCAGCGCGTACCGCGCTCACGGCTTATCGTGGTCGGGGACGGTCCGCTACGCGGCAAGGTGGAGTCCTTCGTGTCCAGTCACCGGCTCGACAACGTGGTCCTGGCGGGCTACGTGCCCGCCCAGGTGCTGCCCCGCTACTACTGCAGCGCTGACATCGCCTGCTTCCCGGCCACCGGGGGAGAGAGCTTCGGCGTGGTCCTTCTGGAGGCGATGGCGGCCGGGCTGCCGGTGGTGGCGACGGAAATCCCCGGTTACCTGTCCGTGGTCGAAGCCGGCGTGGACAGCCTGACGGTCCGGCCCAAAAGCTCCGGTGAGCTGGGCGTGGCCCTCACGGTTCTGGCTCGCGATTCGTACCTGCGGCGTAAGTTGGGCCAGGCGGCCCTGGCGAAGGCCCAGCGGTACTCGTGGCCGATGGTGGCCGCCCGGGTGATCGAGGTCTATCAAGAGGCGCGAGAGACACGGCGCGCGCTGAGTGAGAAGGAGGCCGAACCGAGTGTTCACCACTCGCTTCCAAGCGTGGGTTAGGCGCAACGCGCTGAGGCTGGCTCGCCTCCTCGCCCGCTCGCCGCTGACTCCGAACCAGATCACGACCGTGGGGATGGCGCTCACCTTCGTGGCCGCCGCGCTCGCCGGCTTCGGCCGGCTGCTGCCCGCCGGCATCGTTCTCGCCTTCGCGGGGACCTTCGACATCCTGGACGGCGCCCTGGCCCGCGCTTCCAAGCGCAGCTACCCCTACGGCGCCTTCCTGGACTCCACGATCGACCGCTATTCCGAGGGGGCTGTCTACCTAGGGATCGCCGCCTTCTTCCTGAGTCAGCCGGGACCCTGGATGCGGCTGGAGGTGCTCGCCTGCATGGCCGCCCTGGGCGGTTCCTTCCTGGTCTCCTACGTGCGGGCGCGGGCCCAGTCGCTGGGCTTCACCTGCGACAGCGGGCTCTTTGCCCGGCCAGAGCGTGTGGTGCTGACAGTGGCGGGACTGGTTGCCGCCGGGCTCGGCTTCGTGCCCGTGCTGAGCATCGTCGTCGGCCTGCTCGCCGCGGCCACCAACTTCACCGCCCTCCAGCGCATCTACGAGGTGTGGGCGCAAGCCCGCGCCCAACGCCGTGCCCGAGAGGACGCCGCCAAAGCCCCGGCCCGCGGAGAGACAAGTCGTCCCTAACGACGCGAGGGAAACCCAGGTTTCCCCCACGGGCCCTTTTCCTCGCGGGAGTGTTGGCAAGTTTCGGGTGTAACTGCTCATACGGCCGGAGTGATCCGGCCTTTCATGGGGCGTTTGAGACCCGGGGGAGCACAGGATTTCGTCCGCTAACCGCCCTGGGTGATCGGTTGGGCGAGGATCCAGAGGCTGGTCATGGTGTAGAGCACCATGAGCAGGAGCATGGGGTACTGGCTCAGCAGTGCGTTCCTCGCGGTCTGGAACCGCTCACCCGCGCGGAGATGGGCCAGGAAGACGGCCAGGATGTGTCCCAGGACGATCAGGACCACCTGGACGTACCAGACAGTGGAGGCCTGTGCCAGGGCGAAGCTCGGCTGATAGCCCTGGGTCGGCAGCAGGTGCCAGCCCCTGGCGAAGGGATCGGCCAGGAGCGGGAACAGCGCCTGCGCCTGGATGACCATGTAGCTGTAGTTGTGGGCGAAGTTGTAGACCCAGGCGATGGGCACCAGGGTCAGGCCGAAAACCGTCGTCGTGGCCAGGGTGTCCACCTCGACGGTCCCGAAGTACATCACCAGCCGCATGAAGGCGACGAAGATGACCAGGAAGAGCAGCGTGAGGTCGATCAGGCCGAAGGTCCGCACCGCGAAGAAACCCCACTGTCCGAGTGGGAGCCAGAGCGGCTGCAGGTCGCTGACGACGTTCTGCCAGAGCGGCGTGGCGATCAGTCCGTCGAAGGCCAGCGTGCTCAGCATCAGGATGATGAAGAGGATCCGGTCCCAGCCTCGCTGCCAGTTGTCCAGCAGGCCGGCCCCCCAGAGCCGGAAGTAGACCCGGTCGCCCTCGATCTGGATCGGCCCCAGCCGGCTCAGGATCGAGAAGAGGATCGTGAAGAACTCGAAGTGGGAGAGCCATGCCCGGGCTCCGAACCGCTGCATGCCGGCCACAGTCAGCACCGTGTAGCCGCAGGCCAGCCAAGCCACCAGCCAGGGCCGGTTCGCGTAGCCGGAGGTCAATTCCAGGCAGGCGAAGCAGAAGTAGAGGAGGGCGGCCGGCCAGATGCCGACCCGGGCCAGCGGATCCGGGCCCTCCGAGGAGGGATCGGGGACACGGCGTATCCGCCGGATCAGCGAGTCCAGCGCCTGGAAGGGGTTGACCCAGTCCCAGATCGGTCCCACCAGCCCAGTCAGCACGACGAGGCCGGACCAGAAATAGATCCAGGTGAGGTACTCGGCCGGATTGCGATCCGCCCGGCCGGCACCGAACCAGCCGGTGGCGATGATCGCGAGCAGGAAGAGGACGCCGAGCGCTCCGCCCAGGGCGCGCAGCCAGCCCATCCGGGGCAGGCCGCGCAGGAAGGCCAGCTCCCAACGCGGGTACCGGACGGCGCTGGGGCCCACCTTCTCGGAGGCGAAGACCGCCACCAGGACGAAGGAGATCACCACCACCGCGGCCGCCGTGACGATGTAGAGCGAGAGGGACAGCGGCAGGTCGTAGCGGACGCCGAAGCCGTGCAGGAAGATGGACATGAGCGTGCTTCCTGTCACCGCGGCTGGACGTCCAGTTCGCCGAGGTGGGTGCTGGAGTCCTCGATCTCGACCTCGAAGCTGCCCGTCTTGTCGGCTTTGAAGGTCTTGGTCTGAGTCTCCCCGGGCTTCATCTCGAACTTGTAGTCATAGCCGTGGAGGTGGATCGTCTCCGCCTTGTCGGCGGTGACCTTGAGGGTCACCGTGTCGTCCTGGCGGGCCGAGAGCTTGTCGGGGGTCATCTTGTTGCCGGCGACGTTGACTCCCAGGGCCACGTTCTGGCCTGAGCCGCCGCCGCCGCAGGCGGCTGCTCCGAGGACGACGACGCTGGCGAGGGCAAGCACGGACGTACGAACACGATTCATCTAACTTCTCCATGCGGTTGCTTCAGTAGGTACTGAGCTGGGTCGAGAAGCTAGAGAGGAGGCGCGCGCTGCCCGCGAGCGCGGACCCTGGTAGCCGGCGGAACGGCCTGGCAGACGGAGACCGGCCGCAGGACGAGCGGAGCTGCCGGCCGAGGCGTGATGACGGGCGGCCGGGCCGAGGACAGCGCCCTCGCCGCGGGGCCGAGTCTGGCCGAGAGCCAGCGGAGCGAAAGCGCGGCGACCAGCGCCACCGGCTGCTGGCCGAGCAGACCTATGGTCAGTGTGCCGAGGCCGGGGAGGCTATGCGATTCCAGGCCCTCCTGGACCAGGAAGACGATCACCTGTGCGGCAAGCAGGCCAGCGAAGAGCAGCGGGAAGGACCAGGGCTTGCGGCGGACGGTGCCGCCGCTCACCAGCCGAGCCAGCGCGAGGACGGCCAGGGACGCGAGCAAGACCGCACCCAGCGCTCCGCCTGCGAACTGGAGCAGGCTCGGGTAGTAGACGTGCACCCCGGAGGCCGGGACCCGAACGCCGTAGGCGGCCAGGTGGCCGAGCTCCGCGAACGGGATCGTCAGCGGGACCAGCAGCAGCGCACGCTTCAGCTGGCGAGACATCAGCCGCAAGGGTACTCGCATGGCCGCCATTGCAATCGACATATTGCAGATTTAGAATATGTGGCTTGGCGGGGGACAGCGACGTGGTGGCAATCGCCCGGGCGTTCAGTCACCGGCTCTGCATTCGGTTGGTGGACGAGCTGGCGTCTGGCGAAGCGACCGTGTCCGATCTTTCTGTGAGGTTGCGCGAGCCTCAGCCCTCGATCTCCTCCCATCTCGCCCTGCTGCGCAAGTGCGGGTTGGTCGAAGTCGAGCCCCGCGGGCGCCAGCGTGCCTACCGGCTTCGCGGCCGGGCGCCGGCCCTCGCCGTGGCCACTCTGCGAACGCTGGCGGCGGCCGGAGAGCCGGCGCCGGATCGATCCGGAGGGGGGGAAAGGGCGCTGAGCATGGAGCCGCAGTTGCGCGAGGCGCGGACCTGCTACGACCACCTGGCGGGACTGGCCGGGGTCAGGCTCCTGGACGGCGTGCTGGAGCGTGGCTGGCTCGAAGTCGAGGAGGCGAGCGGCTACCGGCTGACAGCCGCTGGAGCGCCAGCGCTGGAGCGGGCCGGGGTCGACGTACGGTCTGCACGCCAGGCGCGGCGGGCCTTCGCGATCGGCTGTCCCGACTGGACGGAGCGCCGCCCCCACCTGGGCGGGGCGCTGGGCGCGGCTCTGCTCGACGCCATGCTGGCTCAAGGGCGCGTGCAGCTCAAGGCCGGCAGCCGCTCGCTCGACGTCGGCCTCCAGGAGCCACTGCGTTTTCTGGCAGCCGCCGATGTCTGACCTGATCGCCACCTTCCGCAACCGCGCCCTGGTGACGCTGATGCTCGGGCACTTCACTGTCGACAGCTATGTCGGCCTGCTGCCGGTGCTCTACCCGCTCCTGATCGGCCGCTTCCACCTGAACCTGGAGACGGTGGGCCTGGTCACCCTCGCCTACGTGGGCATGTCGTCGGTGTCTCAGCCCGTCTTCGGCCTGCTCGCTGATCGCTGGGGGACGCGCTTCACCGGCCTCGCCCTGGTCTGGACCGCGGCCACCTTCGCCGCAGTGGGCTTCGCGCCCAGTTTCCAGTGGCTGCTGGCCATCGCCTTCGCTTCGGGCGCCGGTTCGGCAGCCTTCCACCCCTTGGGGGCGCTCACCGTGCGGCGGCTGCTGCCAAAGCGGGGGGCGAGCACGGCTATGTCCATCTACGTGACTGGCGGCACCGTCGGCCTCGCGACCGGCCCCATCATCGGCATCGTCGCCTTCGGCCTCTTCGGCATGCGGGGCACCGCGCTCATGCTCCTGCCCGGGCTGGTAATCGCGGCGGTCTTGCTGTTCGCGATGCGCAGAACGCCTGACTCCGCCACTCGCGCCGCGCTGCAGAAGTCCGCAGCCGGACGGGTCGCCATGGTGCCCCTGCTGGCCACCATCGGCGTTATGGCGTCGCGGAGCTGGACGGTGGTCACTCTGCAGGCCTTCACGCCGACCTGGTACCACCAGCTGGGCTACTCGCCCTGGTTCTACGGCCCGCTGGTGACGACGCTCGTACTGGCGAGTGCCGTCGGAACCGTCGGCTGCGGGACGCTGGCCGATCGCTTCGGGCGCCGTACCGTGATCCTGGTCTCCCTCGTCCTGAGCATCCCGGCGGTACTCCTCTTCGTCCTCTTCCCGGGGCCGCTCGGGTTCCTCTGGGCCGTGCTGTTGGGCGCGCTGGCGGCCTCCACGGCCCCGCTCATGCTGATGCTGGCGCAAGAGCTGATGTCGGGACGGGCCGGGCTGGCCTCGGGCCTGATCATGGGCCTGGGCTTCGTCGCCGGCGCGATCGGCGTCCCTGTGACGGGCGCGGTCGCCGACCACCTGGGGCTGCAGATCGGCCTCGGTCTCCAGGTCCTGGTGGTGGTGATCACGATCCCGATCGCGCTGCGGCTGCCGAGTGAAGCGATGTTGGGCCGGTTGCGCTCACATCCGGCAGCCGCTTCGCCTCCAGGACTGCCCGCCGGCGATCTGGCGCCCCGGCCTGCCGGTCCCATCGTCAGATAGTCGGGGTGTAGCCGGGGTCGGGCCGGCAGCTCTGCCGCGATACCCGCGCCAGCGCCTGGTCGCCATCCACGGCTACGACCTCGGCTCCCCCCGCTCGGGCCAGCGGCGTGATCGCGTAGTTGAACTTTCCCGACTCGCGCGAGGGCCCCTCCGGCTGGTAGAGAGGGACCGGCCGGTGCAGATAGCTGTAGCCGCCCGTCCAGTCCAGACCGACGCTCTCTAGCTTCATCCCGCAGAGGTCGGCACGGCCGTAGGCCTGGAAGAGCAGGCGGTTGACGGGGCCCGGATCGTCGAAGACGTTCGTCGAGGGACGGCCGGCGTCGACGGGACCCCCCAACTGCTTGAGGGTGAGCTGGTGGAAGGTTGCAGCCGAGAGCAGCGCCGCGATCACGACGAGGCCGGCCGCTGGGCGCCAGACCCGGTTCGGCGCCCACCGGGAAAGCTGGTCCAGCCCGAGGGCGGCCAGGGCGCAGAGGAGTGGCAGATCGGGCAGCAGGAATCGGAGCTCCTTGTGGGGGACGAGTGAGTGGGCGACGGCGAACACCGCGGCCAGTGCTAACAGGGCAGGGCTGCGGCGCAGCCCTGCCGCGGCGAGGCCCAGCATGAGCAGACCGGCCGGTCCCATCGAGGTCAGGATCACCCTGGGGTAGTAGCTGATTGGCGAGATCCCCCAGGTCAGAGAGCGGCCCTGCACCAGATTGGCGTTGAGGTAGGCGATCGCCGAGTGGAACCAGGAGCCCCAGGTCAGAAGGTCGATGAGGCCGAAGAGGAGCATCCCGGCCGCGAACGTCGTGAGCGCCACCAGGGCGGGCCGCCGCGGGCTGCGCAGGGCCAGCACCGCCACCAGCCCAATGCCGAAGATTGCCGTCTGCAGCCGGAGGAAGACGGCAAGGGCCAGAAGGACGGTGCCGAGAAGCAACCGCCAGGACCGTGCCCGGGGTGGTAGTGCCAGGGCCAGACCGAGGGTGACGAGCAGGGCGGCGGCCGACTCGCTCATCGCCCGGGGTGCGAAGTAGATGGCCGGAGCGGCGAGGGCGAAGATGGAGGCGCCCACGGCCGCGGCGAGGGCGGCGGCGCCGAGCGATCGGGCGAGCTGATAAGTCACGGCGGCGGTGGCAACCCCGACCAGACAGAAGACGGCGCGGACGGCCATCACGTAGGTCCGTGGATCGGTGACGCCGAGCATCTGACAGCCCTTCAGGACGAGCGCGACGAAGCCGGGAAAGGCCCAGTT
Organism: Candidatus Dormiibacterota bacterium; assembly: GCA_955652675.1. GTDB lineage: Bacteria > Chloroflexota > Dormibacteria > Dormibacterales > Dormibacteraceae > Nephthysia. The sequence continues at coordinate 2,060 of CATPBP010000236.1, read as the reverse complement.
GCGGGCGCCCTCGTGAAACTCCCAGGCGACGATCCCGTACCCGAAGACCAGCCAGTGCGCCGGCTCCAGGCTCTGGTAGATCTCGTCTGGCCAGAAGACGCCGTCATCGTGCGTGGCCATCCAGAGCCGGAGCGCCGATCCGATCCCCAGCGAGAGGCTCAGCAGGATGAGCGGCCACAGCCGCCGCACTGCCGGCCCCGCCTCGAGCTCCGGCGTCCGCGCCTCGGGGGCCCCAGGCGCCTTGGGGGCCGGCACCGCTTGCGTCACAGACCCCGGAGGCTACAGCGAGCGGTAGACGTCGCCGAGGCGAAAGCTCTGGGCCGCGTTGAGGGCCAACATCAGCGCGACCGCGGCGCCCGCGGCGAGCTGTGGCCACCGGCTCCTCCAGCCGCCCCCGTCGTGGCGGGCGGCACTGCTCACGATGCCGGCACCGACGAGGACGGTCAGCACCAGCAGATCGAGCAGCAGGAAGGCCGGATTGAGACCACCCCCTCTCCCCGACAGCGCCAGCGTGGCGGTAGCTCCGGGGACGGTGACCAGAAGCGCCACCCGGACCAGCGTCGGCCGCCGGATGGTGGACACCACCAGGTCGGCCGCGGCCAGGTATGCGAGCGGGTAGACGGCGAGTCGGTACCAGCCATAGCGGTAGGCGTTGCCCACGTCGGCCAATAGCATGATCGTGATCGCGAAACTGGCCAGCGGCCAGGCGAGGAGGAGATCGGCTCCCCGGGCCCTTCCCAGGGAGGCGACCAGAGCCACGGCCAGCCAGCCCAGCAGCCACCAACCGTCGTGAAGTTGGACGGCGTCGCTGAACCCGGCCGGCGAGACGATGAACTCGTAGCCGCTCAGCAGCCCGCCATGGCGGCCTGCCTGGGCCAGGGTCACAGCCAGGAACTCCCTCCACCCCACGGCGAGGCCGTACCCGGCGTAGGCGAGCACTCCCAGGCCGGTCATCGCCAGCGCCAGCCCGGCCGGCCGCCGGCGCCCACGGACCGCCAGCACCACGGCGAAGATGACGCCGAAGGAGGCGCCCGGCACCTTGACCATCGGGGCGATGGCGCAGACGAGCAGCAGCAGGACGGTCTCCACCCGCGCGCCCTCGTCTGCCAGGAGGCGGTGGAGGAGCAGCAGCGCGAGCAGGAGTAGGGGCGCAAGCAGGGCCTCGCTCTCCACGACGCGGCTGCCCAGGACGGCCCCTGGAGCCACCGCCAGGAGCGACGTCGCCAGCAGCGCGGGCAGCCGGCCGAGCAGACGCCGGCCCAGGAGATAGGAGAGCAGCAGCGTCACCAGGCTGAGCGCGATCACGGGGAGCCGGATGACGGAGTCGGAGACCTCGGCGAACTGGCGCTCCCCAGCCAGCCAGGCGAAGCCGCCGATCAGGAGGGCGAAGAGGGGAGGGTGGTCGAGCCAGTTGTGGACGCCGGGCAGGATGCGCCCGTTGTCGGGCTCGCGAAGCGGGAAATGGTGGGGATAGGAGGGAAGGTAGGACCAGGAAGTCGGGCTGTGGTCCTGCAGCAGCGAGAGTCCCGCCCAGGCCCACGCCAGCCCGTCAACGTTCTCGCTTGGCCGCGGGGCCGCGGTGTAGTCATGCAGGCGCAAGACCAGTCCAACGGCCAGGATCAGCATCAGGAGAGCGCCCAGTCGGGTGCGGGTCAGCGAGATGCCGCCAAGGCCTTCGGCATCGTTTTCCGAGGTCTGGCCCACGGTGAGGGGCCGGCCCCTGGGGCCCTCAGAGTGATCGACTTGGTGATCGTCCTGCGTGGTCATGGATCGCTACCCCCGAGGGCAGGTCGATCCTAGCCGCTGGAGGGAGGAGAGGGCCGGAACCGGCTCGGGGGGCGGCTGCCTGCCTGGCAGCCGCCCCGCAGAAGCACGGTCGATTCCTACCTGTTGTCAGCTCCCCTTGCGGCTCAGCGCGAGGGTTGTGCCGCCGACCCCGACGGTGCCGAGCACCAGGGCCAGCAGGACGAATGCGAAAGAGCGATCAGCGCTGCCGCTGGAGCCTCCGCCCGTGTTCGGGGGGGAGGGCACCGCGCTGGCAGCGGCGGCCGCACTCTCCG